>NZ_BLJG01000159.1 GCF_009932375.1 Pseudomonas juntendi | reverse complement strand
CATGACCGGCGTCCTTGGCGGCCTTCTCCACGGCAGCGGCACCGGCCAGCACGATCAAGTCGGCCAGGGAACTGTGCTTGCCGCTGGCAGCGAACTCGGCCTGGATGTGCTCAAGCGCGGCAACGACCTTGCCGGTGCCCTGGTTGGCCACCCAGTCTTTTTGCGGTGCCAGGCGCAAGCGACCACCGTTGGCACCGCCGCGCTTGTCAGAGCCCCGGAAGGTCGATGCTGCAGCCCAGGCCGTGGCCACCAGCTCGCCCACGCTCAGGCCCGTGGCCAGCACCTTGGCCTTGAGCGCGGCAATGTCCTGCTCGCCCACCAGCGGGTGGTCGACTGGCGGGATCGGGTCTTGCCACAGCAGCTCTTCATTGGGCATTTCCGGGCCCAGGTAGCGCGCCAGCGGGCCCATGTCGCGGTGGATCAGCTTGTACCAGGCGCGGGCGAAAGCATCTGCCAGTTGCTCAGGGTTGTCCTTGAAGCGCTTGGCGATAGGCCCATAGACCGGGTCGAAGCGCAGCGCCAGGTCAGACGTGAGCATCGACGGCGCGTGGCGTTTGGCCGGGTCGTGGGCATCCGGTACGGTGCCCGCGCCTTTGCCTTCTTTCGGTGTCCACTGGTGGGCACCTGCGGGGCTTTTGGTCAGCTCCCACTCGAAGTCGAACAGGTTGTTCAGGTACTCGTTGCTCCACTTCGTCGGCGTCGAAGTCCAGGTCACTTCAAGGCCGCTGGTGATGGTGTCGCCGCCCTTGCCGGTACCCAACCTGTTGGCCCAGCCCAGGCCCTGCAGTTCCAGCCCAGCGGCTTCCGGCTCGGGGCCGACATTGTCGGCCGGGCCGGCACCGTGGGTCTTGCCGAAGGCATGGCCGCCGGCGATCAGCGCCACCGTTTCTTCATCGTTCATGGCCATGCGGCCAAAGGTTTCACGGATGTCCCTGCCCGAGGCGACCGGGTCGGGGTTGCCCTCTGGCCCTTCCGGGTTTACGTAGATCAGGCCCATCTGCACGGCCGCCAGCGGGTTCTCTAGGTTACGCTCGCCACCGAGGTCTCGGCTTTGTTCCTGCGGGTGCTTGGCGGGCTCTGCCACCAGGTCCCCTTGCCCGGGCGGCTGGGCCTTGACCTGCTCCTTGCCATAGCGGGTATCGCCACCCAGCCAGACCTTTTCCGAGCCCCAGTAGACATCTTCGTCCGGCTCCCACACATCGGCGCGGCCGCCAGAGAAGCCGAAGGTCTTGAAGCCCATCGACTCAAGCGCCACATTGCCCGTGAGCACGATCAGGTCGGCCCAGGAAATCTTGTTGCCATACTTTTGCTTGATCGGCCACAGCAGGCGCCGTGCCTTGTCCAGGCTGACGTTGTCTGGCCAGCTGTTGAGCGGTGCGAAGCGTTGCTGGCCAGAGCCTGCGCCACCGCGGCCATCGGCAATGCGGTAGGTGCCGGCGCTGTGCCAGGCCATGCGGATGAACAGCGGGCCGTAGTGGCCGAAATCGGCCGGCCACCAGTCCTGCGAATCGGTCATCAACGCGGTCAGGTCTTGCTTCAGGGCCTGGAAGTCCAGGCTTTTGAAGGCCTTGGAATAGTCGAAGTCCGGGTCCATCGGGTCAGACTTGGACGAGTGCTGGTGCAGAATTCTGAGGTTGAGCTGGTCAGGCCACCAGTCACGGTTGGTGGTGCCGCCACCTGCGGTTTGATGGAACGGGCATTTCGATTCGTTCGACATCTGCGGGTACCTTTAGGTCGATTATCCAGATTTCCGGTCTGTGCCAGATGTTCGCTCAGCCGAGCAGGCGCGCGTGCCATGCCTGATCAGGTGTAAACGGGGGCTTGCGAAGCTGTCACAACAGGTGGGTGCGGTCTTGCACGGGGGTGCTGCCCCCACCGGTGCGCGGAATTCGCGGGGCCAGGAGAAAGACTAGCCGAGCCTGGGCGCAGGTCTAATAGAGCGGCTGTTTGGCCGCGATAGGTTGGCTCTTTCAGCGCCGCAGCTTCAGCCACCAGGCCGCCGGCACATCCATACAAGGCACGACGCGGCGGCCCATGCTTCAATACAGCGCAAAACCCTTAGCTCCGGAACCCAAGCCTCATGAACCGCAACGACCTGCGCCGCGTCGACATGAACCTGCTGGTGCTGTTCGAAGCCTTGATGATCGAACGCAACCTCACCCGCGTTGGTGAAAAGCTGTTCATCACCCAGTCCACCGTCAGCGCCGCCCTCGCCCGCCTGCGCGAACTGTTCGACGACCCCCTGCTGATCCGCAGCGGGCGCGCCATGGAGCCCACGCCACGGGCGATGCAGATCTTCGCGGAGCTGGGCCCGGCCATGGATGTGATTTCCGCGGCCATCAGCCGCGCCCGCGAGTTCGACCCGGCCAGCAGTTGCAACGTCTTCCGCCTCGGGCTGTCGGACGATGCCGAGTTCGGCCTGTTTCCGGCCTTGCTGCAAGCCCTGCGTGAAGAGGCGCCGGACATCAGCGTGGTGGTGCGGCGGGCCAACTTTCTGCTGATGCCAGGCTTGCTGGCCAGCGGTGAGATCTCGGTGGGCGTGAGCTACACCACTGACCTGCCGGCAACCGCCAAGCGCCGCAAGCTGCGCGATATCGGCGTGCGGGTGCTGCGCGCCGACGATCGCCCGGGGCCGCTGACACTCGACGAATACTGTGCCCGGCCGCATGTGATGGTGTCGTTCTCCGGTGACATGAGCGGCAACATCGACCTCGACCTGGCGCGGATCGGTCGATCCCGCAAAGTGGTGCTGGCGGTGCCGCAGTTCGGCAGCCTGCGCGCCCTGCTGCGCAACACCGAACTGATCGCCACGGTACCTGACTACGCTGCCAGTGCACTGGTCGAGGACAGTTGTCTACGCGCCGACCCTGCACCGTTCGAGATCACCGAGGCCGAGCTGTCGATGGTCTGGAGCGGTGCCCAGGACAACGACCCGGCCGAGCGCTGGCTGCGCGAGCGCATCATGCAGTTCATGGCCAGCCAGCCTTGACGATGGCCAGGCTTACTTGCCCCGCTGCATCCACGCCGCCCCCAGGCCGCTGAGGCAGATCACCGCGATACCCACCAGGCTCAAGGTATCCGGTACCTGGCTGTACACCACCAGGCCAAGCAAGCCGGCGAACACGATCTGGCAATAGCTGAACGGTGCCAGCAACGCGGGTGCCGCATGGCGGAATGCCTGGGTCAGCAACAGGTGCGCTGTCATGCCGAAGCCGCCCAGCGCCAACATCAGCAAGGCATGGTCCCAGCGCGGCACTTCCCAGAAGAACGGCACCAGCGCACTCATCGCCAGCGTATTGCACAGCCCCGCATAGAAGTTGCTGGTGGTGGGGCTGTCATGCGCGGCCAGAATACGCGTCAGCAACTGATAGAAGCAGAAGCCCAACGCCGAGCCGAACGGGTACAGAATCGCCGGGGTGAACATGGCCCCACCCGGGTGCACCACCACCAGCACGCCGATGAAACCCAGCACCACCGCCACCCACTGCGCCACGGTAACCCGCTCTTTGAGCAATGGCGCCGACAGTGCGGTGACCAGCACCGGGGCCAGGAAGTTGACCGCCGTTGCCTCGGCCAGTGGCAGGTACTGCAAGCCCGTGGTGAACAGCAGGCTGGTGCTCAGCAGGCTCAGGGCGCGCAGGGTCTGCAACAGCGGGCGGCGGGTACGCAGCACGTTCAGGCCGGCCTTGGGCAGGAAAATGCCGGCCATCAGCAGGGTATGCACCACATAGCGCGCCCATACCACCATGACGATCGGGTACAGGCCGCCGAGGAATTTGGACAAGGCATCGTGGCTGGCGAACAGGAACGTCGCAACCACCACCAGGGCGATGCCACGCAAGGGTTTGTTGACGCCGGACAACGGTGTACTGGAACTCATGGCTCTCTCGATGACGACGCCGCCATAGGCCGCGCCAAGGGGATGACCGCGCAGGCGGAGCCTGGCGGATACAACAGCTGGGATTCTAGAAGAGATGCCGCAACATAAGGAAGTTCATTTGCCCCAGGCCGGGGCCGAACGCATTTTCCGTTCGCTGATCGACCACTTTGCGCGCCGCGCGCATGGCCCGTGCCGCAGTGATCATCGACCATGGAGCCTCACCCCGCACACTGTACAAGGAATTGACATGCAAAGGCTCACAACCCGTAACGGCCTGGAACTGCCTGCCCTGGGCCTGGGCACCTGGCCAATGACCGGCAGCGCGTGCACCCAGGCCGTGCGCCAGGCATTGGAGTTAGGCTACCGGCACATCGACACGGCCACCGCCTACGAGAACGAAGCCGCCGTCGGCCAGGCCCTGCGCGACAGCGACGTCCCGCGCGAGCAGGTCCACCTGACCACCAAAGTCTGGTGGGACCGGCTGCAACCCAAGGCCATGCGCGCGTCGCTGGAAGCCAGCCTGCGGGCACTGGGTACCGAGCAGGTGGACCTGTTCCATATTCACTGGCCCGGCCAGCATGAAGACCTGGCCCGCAGTATCGAGACCTTGGTGGCCCTGCGTGAAGAAGGCAAGGCACGCCACATTGGTGTGGCCAACTTCCCCTTGGGCTTGCTACGCGAGGTCGTGGAAGAGCACGGGGCGCCGTTGTCGGCGATCCAGGTGGAGTACCACGTGCTGCTCGGCCAGCAGCCGCTGCTCGATTACGCCCGTAGCCATGATCTGCTGCTCACCGCCTATACCCCGCTGGCCCGCGGCCAGGCGGCGGCGCACCCGGTGATCCAGGCGATTGCCGGCAAGCACGGCGTACTGCCCAGCCAGGTGGCGCTCAAATGGTTACTGGACCAGGACGGTGTGGCGGCGATCCCCAAGGCCAGCAGCCGCGAAAACCAGTTGGCCAACCTGGCGGCGCTGAACGTGCAACTGGATGACGAGGACCGCGCTGCGATTGCCGAGCTGCCGAAAGACCAGCGAGTGGTCAGCCCGCCCTTTGCCCCGGACTGGAATAGCTGACCGGGGGCCGCGCCGGTGGCGCTCAGTGCCGGGCGCCACTCACCAGATAATTGAGCAATGCGGGCTCATCTGCCAGGTCAATGGCCCGCACTGGGCGGTGCCGTCAATCCTGCTCGGCAAACGCCTGCCCGACATCCCAGCCACCGCCTAGCGCGGCCACCAGTTGCACACTGGCCACCAGGCGCCCTTGCAGCAGGTTCAGCACACTGCGCTCGTTACTCAGCGCCGTGGCCTGCACATTGACGACGTCCAGGTAACCGATCAAGCCTGCGCGGTACTGGTTTTCGGTCAGGCGCAGCGACTCACGGGCGGCATCCAGCGCTTCCTGGCGCACCACCGCTTCATCACCGTACACCTTCAACTGCACCAGCAGGTTTTCCACTTCCTTGAAGCTGTCCAGCACGGTCTGCCGGTACTGCGCCACGGTCTGGTCATACACTGCCACCGTGCGGTCAACCTCAGCGCTGCGCTTGCCGGCGTCGAACAGGGTAAGCGCCAGTTGCGGCCCCACCGACCAGTAGCGGTTGGGCAATTCGATCCAGTTATTGAAACTGCTGCTGGAATACCCCCCATTCATGCTCAGGCTGAGGTCCGGGAAGTACGCCGCCCGCGCCACGCCGATATTGGCGTTGGCAGCCATTACATTGCGCTCGGCCGCAGCAATGTCTGGCCGACGCTCAAGCAATTGCGAAGGCAGTGACACCGGAATGCGCGGCAGCGCGGGGATAGCCTTGCTGTCGGCCAGGTTGAAGTCGGCCGGGGGCTTGCCCAGCAACACCGCAATGGCGTTCTCGAACTGCGCACGCTGCCAGATCAGGTCGATCAGGTCAGCCTGGGTGCTTTTCAGCTGGGTACGCGCCTGGGCAACCGCATCGGGGCCGGCAACACCGGCGCGGTACTGGTTTTCATTCATCCGCAACGAACGCTGGTAAGCGGCCACGGTCGCCTCGAGCAGGCGCTTCTGCTCGTCGATCACCCGCAGTTGCAGGTAGTTCTGCACCAGTTCCGACTGCTGGCTCAAGCGGATCGAGGCGAGGTCGGCGAGGCTGGCTTGGGCACTGGCCTGGTTGGCACTCAGGGTTTCCCGCAACTTGCCCCACAGGTCGATTTCCCAGCTCACGCCCAACTGCGCATTGTAGGTGTCGCGTATGCCGCTGCTGTTGTTGGACAGGCTGGAGCTGGAGCTGCCAGTACCCTGCGCCGAGCGGTTCTTGCTGGCGCTCAGGTCAAGGCTGGGGAACAGCGACGCACGGCTGCTGCGCACCAGCGCCTGGGCCTGGCGGTACTGGGCTTCGGACTGCGCCACGGTCTGGTTGCTGCGGTTCAGTTCCTCGACCAGCGCATTGAGCCCGGCGTCGCCATAGATTTCCCACCAGGCGCCACGGGCGATGGCATCGGACGGTGTGGCCTGGGTCCAGCCCTCGGCGTGTTTGAACTGCGCCGCCGTGCTGTCCAGCGCCGGGCGCTGGTAGTCCGGGCTCAGGGTGCAGGCACTGAGCATGGCCACGCACAACCCGGCGCTGAGCAGGCGCGAGCCACGCCCGCGGGTCAACGCCTGCAGGCCACGGTGCAGTGGGGAGTGGGCAAATGTCATAGCGGGGTTTCCATGGCGGCGTCGGTGCGCACACCGCGCCAACGGTTGAAGCGGTGGCGCAGGCGGTCGAGGTACAGATAGACCACCGGCGTCGTGTAAAGGGTCAGGATCTGGCTGAACACCAGGCCACCGATGATGGTCAGGCCCAGCGGCTGGCGCATTTCGGCGCCTTCGGCCTGGCTCAGCAGCAGCGGCAAGGCACCGAGGATGGCCGCCAAGGTGGTCATCAGGATGGGCCGCAGGCGCAGCAGGCACGCGCGGCGAATCGACTCCTCCGGAGACAGGCCCTGATGGCGCTCAAGCTGCAGGGCCAGGTCGATCATCAGGATGGCGTTCTTCTTCACCACACCAATCAGCAGGAACAACCCCAGCAGCGAGATCAGGCTGAACTCGCCACCGGTCAGGTACAGCGCCAGCAAGGCACCGACGCCGGCCGACGGCAACGTGGAGAGAATGGTCAGCGGGTGAATGTAGCTTTCATACAGAATACCCAGCACCAGGTACACCAGCAGCAATGCACCCAGGATCATGAACGGCTGGCCCTGCTGGGTCTTGGCAAAGGCATCGGCGCTGCCGCCGAGCTTGGCGATCACCCCCTCCGGCAGGCCCAGGGTCGCCACTGCCCGCTCTACCGCGGCCAGGGCTTGGTCTGGGCTATAGCCTTCGGCAATGTCGAAGGCGATGTCTTCGGCAGCGAACTGGCCTTCGTGGCTGACCCTGTCGTTGGCCAGGGTATTCTCGTAGTGGGCGATGGTCGACAACGGCACCCGGGCACCGTCAGCTGTGATCACCTGCACTTGTTCGAGGGTGCTGGGGTCCCAGGCGTATTTCGGGTTGATTTCCAGCACCACCTGGTACTGGTTGAGGCTGTCGTAGATGGTGGAAATCTGGCGCTGGCTGTAGGCGTTGTTCAGCACCGTGGTGACCATGTCCATGTCGATCCCCAGCCGCTTGGCCTGGTCGCGGTCCACCACCAGCGTCACCTGCTGGGTGCCACCCCCATCGCGGGCGTCGATGGCAGTCAGCTGCGGCAGCGCGCGCAGCGCAGCGACCACCTTCGGGAACCACTCGCGCAACGCCGCCAGGTCGCCGCTTTGCAGGGTGTACAGGTACTGCGACGAGGTCTGGTCACGCCCGCCACCCCCCAATTGCAGGTCCTGGTCGGCCATCAGGAACAGCCGCCCACCCGGCACCTTGGGCATCTCTTTGCGCAGGCGCTCGATCACTTTTTGCGCGTCCAGCTTGCGCTCGCTGATCGGCTTCAGGCGCACCAGTATCATGGCATTGTTGGTGCCGCTGTTGCCGCCGATGAAGCCGGCAACGCTCTGCACCGCAGGGTCGGCGAGCAAGGCGCGACGGTAGGTTTCCATCTTCGGCTGCATCACGCTGAACGACAGGCCATCGTCACCGCGGATAAAGCCCATCAGTTGGCCGGTGTCCTGCTGGGGCATCAGCGTCTTGGGCACCACCACGTACAACGCGATATTCAGGCCAATGGTCGCCAGCAGGCTGAACAGGGTCAGGCGCTTGTGGCGCAGGGCCCAACCCAGGCTGCGGTCATAGGCGTGGACCATGCGCAGGTGGAGCTTGTCGCTCCAGCGTTGCAGGCGGGTCTGCTCGGCGTTGTGCGGCCTGAGCCAGCGCGCGCAGAGCATCGGCGTAAGGGTCAACGACACCACCAGCGACACGATGATTGCCGCCGCCAAAGTGATGGAAAATTCCTGGAACAGGTTGCGCACGATGCCGCCCATGAACAGGATGGAAACGAACACCGCCACCAGCGAGACGTTCATCGACAGCAAGGTGAAGCCGACTTCCTTGGCACCCAGGAAGGCCGCCTTCATGGGTGGCTGGCCGTCTTCGATGTGCCGGGAAATGTTCTCCAGCACCACGATGGCATCGTCCACCACCAGGCCGGTGGCAAGGATCAGCGCCATCAATGACAGGTTGTTGAGCGAAAAACCACACAGGTACATGACAGCGAAAGTACCCACCAGCGATACCGGCACCGCCAGGCTGGGGATCAACGAGGCGCGCAGGCTGCCGAGGAACAGGTAGACCACCAGGATCACCAGCACCACCGCGATCAGCAGGGTGTGCTCGGCCTCCTTGAGGCTGGCATTGATGACCGGCGACCGGTCCATGGCCACGTTCAACTGCACGCTGGCGGGCAGCAGCGACTGCAGGGCCGGCAGCTGCGCCTTGATCTGCCCGACTGTCTCGATGATGTTGGCGCCAGTCTGGCGGTTGACCACCAGCAGCACCGCCGACTGGTCGTTGAAGAAGCCACTGTTGTAGCGGTTCTCGACCCCGTCGGTAATCGCAGCCACGTCGGACAGACGCAGGATGGTCCCGTTCTGCTGGCGAATGACGATGGGCTCGTAGTCCTTGGCCTTCTCCAACTGGTCGTTGGCGCGCACCTGCCAGTTGCGCTCGGCGTCTTCGACAAAGCCCATGGGCCGGCGCTGGTTGGCGTTGGCCACCGCGGTACGCACTTCGTCCAGTGACAGGCCGTACTGGTTGAGCAATTGCGGTTCGACGGCAATGCGCACCGCCGGCAACGAGCTGCCGCCGATCTGCACCTCCCCTACCCCGGACACCTGGGCCAGGCTCTGCGACAGAATGGTGTCGGCCAGGTCGTACAACTGCCCCTTCTGCAATACGTCCGAGGTCAGCGAAAGCACCATGACCGGCGCCTGCGACGGGTTGATCTTCTTGTAGGTAGGCATGCTGCGCATGCCGCTGGGCAGCAGGTTGCGGGTGGCATTGATGGCCGCCTGCACTTCACGCGCCGCACCGTCGATATCACGGCCTATCTCGAAACCGATGATCACCCGCGTCGAGCCCTGGTTGGAGCTGCTGGTCAGGGTGGTCACGCCAGCGATGCTGCCCAGCTTGCGCTCCAGTGGCGTGGCCACGGTAGAGGCCATGACCTCGGGGCTGGCACCGGACAGGTTGGCCGACACCACGATCACCGGGAAGTCCATTTCCGGCAGTGGCGCAACCGGCAGCAGCTTGAAGCTGACCCCACCCAGCAGCATGATCGCCAGGCTCAGCAGCATCGTTGCCACCGGGCGACGAATGAACGGCCCCGACAGATTCATGCTTCGGCCTGCTTCGCGCTATCGGCCGGGCGCCAGCGGCGCGCCAGGCGGTCGAAGTACAGGTAGATGACCGGGGTGGTGAACAACGTCAGCACCTGGCTGACCAGCAAGCCACCGACCATCACCAGGCCCAGCGGCTGTCGCAGCTCGGCGCCGGAGCCTGTGGCCAGCATCAGTGGCACGGCCCCGAACAGCGCCGCCAGGGTGGTCATCAGGATTGGCCGGAAGCGCAACAGCGCCGCCTGGTAGATGGCGTCCCGGGGGCTCATGCCTTGATGGCGTTCGGCTTCGAGGGCGAAATCGATCATCATGATCGCGTTCTTCTTGACGATGCCGATCAGCAGGATGATGCCGATGATCGCGATCATGCCCAGGTCGTTGCCGCTGATGAGCAAGGCCAGCAAGGCGCCGACGGCCGCCGACGGCAGCGTCGAGAGGATGGTCACCGGGTGGATGTAGCTCTCGTACAGCACGCCCAGCACGATGTACATGGTGACCACCGCTGCCAGAATCAGCAGCAAGGTGCTCGACAGCGAGGCCTGGAAGGCCTCCGCCGCCCCCTGGAAGCGGGTTTGCACCCCCAGCGGCATGCCGATGTCCTGCTGTACCTGCTCGATCACTTGCACCGCTTCACCCAGTGACGCGCCATGGGCCAGGTTGAAAGACAGGGTCACGGCCGGGAACTGGCCAATGTGCGAGATCGCCAATTGGGCCTGGCGCTGCTCGATGCGCGCCAATGCCGACAGGCGTACCTGGCCGCCATCGGCAGCCTTGACGTGGACCGATTCCAGCGCCTGCGGGCCGATCACCGAGGCATCTTTGGCCTGCAGCACCACGCGGTACTGGCTGGCCTGGGTGTAGATGGTCGAGATCTGCCGCTGGCCAAACGCGTCGTACAAGGCGTTGGTGACCTGCGACACGGTGATGCCCAAACGGCTGGCCATGTCGCGGTCGATGACCAGGTACACCTGCAGGCCTTTGTCCTGAAGATCACTGGCCACATCGGCCAGCTCGGGGCGCTGCTGCAGCGCCTGCACCAGTGTGCCGCTCCATTGCGCCAACAGGTCGGCATCGGGCGACGACAGGCTGAACTGGTACTGGGTGCGGCTGACGCGGTCTTCGATGCTCAGGTCCTGCACCGGTTGCATGAACAGGCGAATGCCCACCAGGCGGTCGACTTGCGGCTGCAGCCGGCTGATCACTTCGCTGGCCGTGACGTCGCGTTCGCCGTGGGGCTTGAGGTTGATCAGCAAGCGGCCGCTGTTGAGCGTGGCGTTGTCACCATCGACACCAATATAGGACGACAGGCTTTGTACGGCCGGGTCCTGCAGGATCACCTTGCTCAAGGCCTGCTGGCGCTCGCTCATGGCGGCGAACGAAGTGGACTGCGGCGCTTCGGAGATGCCTTGGATGACCCCGGTGTCCTGCACCGGGAAGAAGCCCTTGGGCACCACCATGTAGAGGAACACCGTTAACGCCAGGCTTGCCACCGCCACCAGCAACGTCAGCGGCTGGTGCCTGAGCACCCATTGCAGGGCGCTGCCGTAGTGTTTGATCAGCCAGTCGATCCAGGCGCCACTGGCACGGTAGAACCGGCCCTGCTCTTCTTCCTTGGGTTCACGTTTGAGAAGGCGCGCGCACATCATTGGCGTCAGGGTCAGCGACACCACCAGGGAAATCAGGATGGCCACCGCCAGGGTGATGGCGAACTCGCGGAACAGGCGGCCGACCACGTCGGCCATGAACAGCAGCGGGATCAGTACCGCAATCAGCGAGAAGGTCAGCGATATGAGGGTGAAGCCAATTTGCCGGGCGCCCTTGAGCGCGGCCTGCATGGGCGTTTCGCCCTCTTCGATATGGCGGGAAATGTTCTCCAGCATGACGATGGCGTCGTCGACCACGAAGCCAGTGGCGATGGTCAGCGCCATCAGCGTGAGGTTGTTGACCGAGAAGCCGGCCAGGTACATCACGCCGAAGGTGCCGATCAGCGACAGCGGTACCGCGATGGACGGAATGAGGGTGGCGCTGGCCCGGCGCAGGAAGACGAACGTGACCATGACCACCAGCACGATGGCGATCAGCAGTTCGTGCTGGACATCCTTGACCGCGGCACGAATGGTCTGGGTGCGATCGGTGAGCACCGACACATCCAGGCCCGCAGGCAGGTTGTCGGTGATCGACGGCAGCAGCGCCTTGATGCGGTCTACCACTTCGATCACGTTGGCACCCGGCTGGCGCTGGATGTTCAGCAGTACCGCATGGTTTTCGTTGGCCCAGGCTGCCAGGCGCTCGTTCTCGGCACCGTCGACGATTTCGGCCACGTCCTTCAGGCGCAGCGGCGCACCGTTGTTATAGGCCAGGATCAGGTTGGCGTATTCCTCGGGGGAGCGCAGCTGGTCGTTGGCGTCGAGCATCGACACGCGGGTGGGCCCGTCGAAGTTGCCCTTGGGCTGGTTGACGTTGGACGCGCCGATCAGCGTGCGGACATCTTCAAGGTTCAGGCCATTGGCCGCCAAGGCATCGACATTGACCTTGATCCGCACCGCCTGGCGCTGGCCCCCGGCGATGCTCACCATGCCCACGCCGCTGATCTGCGCAAGCTTCTGCGCCACCCGGGTATCGACCAGGTCGTTGAGCTTGGGCAGCGGCATGGTCTTGCTGGAAATGGCCAAGGTCAGCACCGGCGTGTCGGCCGGGTTGACCTTGTTGTACACCGGCGGCGCCGGCAGGTCGCTGGGCAGCAGGTTGCTGGCGGCGTTGATCGCGGCCTGTACCTGCTGCTCGGCAACGTCCATGTTCATGTCCAGGTTGAAACGCAGGGTGAGCACCGATGCGCCGCCGGAGCTGGTCGAGGCCATTTGCTCAAGCCCGGGCATCTGGCCGAACTGGCGCTCCAGTGGCGCGGTCACCGCGCTGGTCATGACCTCCGGGCTGGCGCCGGGGTACAGGGTCATGACGCGGATGGTCGGGTAGTCCACCTGCGGCAAGGCAGAAACCGGCAGCAGCTTGTAGGCGATCAGGCCGGCCAGCACGATGGCCAGCATGCTCAGCGTGGTGGCGACCGGCCGTAGGATGAACAGGCGCGAGAGGTTCATGCGCCCGCCTTGCCTGCTGCGGCACCAGGCTGCGCTTGCCCTGGCTGGCCCTCACCGGCATGTGCCGACCCTTTGGCATCCTGGCCCTGCAGTTTCTGGCCTGGGGTCGTCGGCACCTGCGAGCTGTTTTCGACCACCTCGACCTTGGTGCCCTCGCGCAGGCGGTCGGTACCTTCCAGTACCAGGCGGTCGCCGGCCTTCAGGCCATCGAGGATGACGCTGTGCTCGCCATCACTGGCGCCGACCTTGAGCTTGCGTACATTGACCGTGCTCTGGTCGTTGACGACGTAGGCGAACGTGCCGTCGTTACCGAACTGAATGGCTGCCGCCGGGGCCATGACCACCTGCTTGAGGGTGTCGGCCAGCAGACGCACGTTGACGAACTGGTTGGGGAACAGGGCCAGGTCCTTGTTCTCGAAGCGGCCCTTGAATTTCAGGGTGCCGGTGGTGGTGTCGATCTGGTTGTCGATACTGGCCAGTACCCCCTTGGACTGCAGCTTGCTGTCACTGCGGTCCCAGGCCTCGACCGGCAGGCTGGCGCCGCTGCGGTAACGCTGCAGTACGGTGTCCAGTTCGGTTTCCGGCAAGGTGAAGGCAACGCTGATGGGCTCGGTCTGGGTGATGACCACCAGGGCATTGGTGTCGTTGGCCGCTACCAGGTTCCCCAGATCGAGCTGGCGCAGGCCCACCCGGCCGTTGATCGGGGCGCGGATCTGGGTGAACTCCAGGTTTAGCCGGGCATCGTTGACTTGCGCCTGGTTGGTCTTGACCAGGCCCTGAAACTGCGCCACCTGCGCCTCGGCCGTGTCGAGGGTCTGCTTGGCGATACTGTCTTCGGCGTACAAGCCTTTGTAGCGGGCCAGGTCGACCTGGGCGTTCTTCAACTGCGCCTGGTTCTGTGCCAGCGTGCCTTCGGCCTGCTGCAGCGCGATCCGGTAGGTGCGCGGGTCGATTTCGGCGAGCAGGTCGCCGGCCTTGACCTGCTGGCCTTCCTTGAAGTGGATTTTGACCAGCTCGCCTGCCACGCGGCTGCGTACGTTGACCGTGTTGGTCGCAGTCACTGTACCCAGCGCCTTGTAATACAGCGGGAAGTCACCCACGGTCACGGGTTCGACGCGCACAGGCACCGGGTCGGTTGAACCACCGAAGCCCGGGCGGCCGCCCATGCCCATGCCTTTGCCACCACGCCCGCCGCTGGCGTCCTTATGCCCAGGCGTTGCTGCAGGCCACAGCCACCAGGCCAGCGCAGCCACCAGCAGCAGGATCAGCAGGCCGAGCAGCCAGCGACGAGGGGAACGGGAATTGGACGCTTGCATGGGTTGAACGAACCTTGTTCGGAATGACGGCTTGGGGAGGGTGAACGATAAGCACTGGCATCGTTTTAGCAAAGGGCCTTTACCAGAGGTTTACCTTTGGCTGACATTGCCAAGATGCGGAATTTTAAATGAAAACGGCCCGGAACGTGTTCCAGGCCGTTACAGGGTGTTGCTTGGAGCGCGCTGAGGGCTGCGGGGTTCCACAGACCGAGCGCCGCCCGCGCGGCGCTCGATCTCACAAGCGCTAAAGATGCCACGGCGAGCACTGACAACCCTGCAGAGCAGAGCTGCACTCTTTCCTACAGGGCTATCACGACATCAAAGCGCTCCGCGACAGGCGCGCTGCTTACTTCAGTACCGCCAGTGCAGCCTCGTAGTCCGGTTCTTCAGCGATTTCGCCGACCAGCTCGCTGTGCAGCACTTTGTCGTTCTCGTCCAGCACCACCACGGCGCGGGCGGCCAGGCCAGCCAGCGGGCCATCAGCGATGGCCACGCCGTAGTTTTCGAGGAACTCGCGGCCGCGCAGGGTCGACAGGTTCTTCACGTTCTCCAGGCCCTCGGCGCCGCAGAAACGTGCCTGCGCAAACGGCAGGTCGGCGGAGATGCACAGCACCACGGTGTTGGCTACATCGTTGGCCTGGGCGTTGAACTTGCGCACCGAAGTGGCACAGGTTGGGGTGTCGACGCTCGGGAAGATGTTCAGCACCTTGCGCTTGCCGGCGTAGTCTTTCAGCGACTTGTCAGCCAGGCCTTCACCCACCAGGGAAAAAGCCGGAGCCTGGGCGCCTGCCTGTGGCAGGTTGCCGTTGACCTGAACCGGGTTGCCTTTGAGAGTCACTTGAGCCATGACGAAATCCTTATGCGGGGTTTGAAAAGGACACCGAGTTAAGCATGAAGGCGGCCGAGTGCCTATGGGGGCGGGTGAATTTGTTCTATTCCCGGATAATGTTTGTGAACAAACTTCCGGCTTTCTCGCCCCTTGCCGGGTGAGTTTCACGCGCAAAAAACCCGGGCGGCGCCAGCCAACCCGGGCTTGTTTCATAGCCAGCCGTGACTCAGCCCAGCAGGCCGTACACCACCGAAGTCAGCGCAACCAGGCCCACCACTACCACGAATACATTGGACGCCGCGCCGCTGTACTTGCGCATGGACGGTACACGGCGGATGGCGTACATCGGCATCAGGAACAGCAGCACCGCAAGGATCGGGCCGCCGAGCGATTCGATCATGCCGAGGATGCTCGGGTTGAGGGTGGCGACGATCCAGCACACTACCAGCATCAACCCTGCAACCACCCGGTCCAGGGCCTTGGCGCCCGGGCGTGCGCCGGTCTTGGCGATAATGCCCTTGAGGCCTTCACTGGCACCGATGTAGTGGCCGAGGAACGACTTGGCGATGGCCACGAAGGCAATCAGCGGCGCGGCAAACGCGATGGTGGGGTTGCTGAAGTGGTTGGCCAGGTACGACAGGATCGACAGGTTCTGCGCCTTGGCTTCAGCCAGCTGCGCGCTGCTCAGG
>NZ_BLJG01000158.1 GCF_009932375.1 Pseudomonas juntendi | reverse complement strand
TCGATGGCGGCGTTCAGGGCCAGCAGGTTGGTTTGCTCGGCAATGCCGCTGATCACGCTGACAATGCTGCTGATCTGCTCGGCATGGCTGTCCAGTTCGCTGATCTGGCCGGCAGAAGCTTCTACGGTCTGGGCGATCAGGTTCATGCGCGACAGCGTTTCCTGA
This sequence comes from Pseudomonas juntendi, assembly GCF_009932375.1. GTDB lineage: Bacteria > Pseudomonadota > Gammaproteobacteria > Pseudomonadales > Pseudomonadaceae > Aquipseudomonas > Aquipseudomonas juntendi. The sequence continues at coordinate 26,842 of NZ_BLJG01000158.1, read as the reverse complement.
ATCACGCTGCCGCCTTCGCTGGACTGGCGACCCGACTCGCTGGACTGGGCATGCGCTTCCACCGCATTGTCAGAGACATGGTTGATACTCACGGTCAACTCCTCGACAGTGGCCGCCATTGAGGAAGCCGAGCTCGACTGTTCCTGGGCTGACGCGGAGAGCTGTACCGATGCCGCAGAAATGTTATCGGCAGCCCCCACCAGTTGTTCGGCACTGGCCCTGATCTCGCCAATCATGGTGCGCAGGCGCTCTTGCATGGCCACGAATGCTTGTTGGAGGGTGCTGACTTCATCCGTACCTTCAATCGCGATGGTGTTGTCCAGGCGCCCGTCAGCGATGTTGCGCGCCAGCGTTACAGCTTCACCCAGGCGGTGGGTGAGGGTTCTTGCGAGGAATGTGGCGATCAGCACAGCCAGGATTGCAGCGACCAGTCCGCCGGCGATCAGGATGGTGAAGGCGGTGGATTTAGCCTGATCCATCAGCAGACTGCGCTCGTCCTGCAGGGATTTCTCGGCCGCCTGGAATTCGTTGATCACGGCGCGCATGGCGTCCATTTTGGCTTTGGCCTGGCCCGAGCTTATCTGGCTGACCAGCGTTATCAGCGGCGCGCGGTCAGCATTGACCTCGCGGCGCAGGTTCACGCTGGTTTGCATGTCTTGCTGCAGCCACTGTTGGTAAAGCTGTTGCAGGCGGGCCAGCCGGGCTTGCTGCTGGGGGTTGTCGGCGGTTGCCTGCTTCAGGCGATTGAGCGCGTCGGTGAACGCTTCTTCGCCTGTGTGCATGGGCTCAAGGAAGCTGTCCTGGCCGGTAAGGGCAAAACCGCGCATGGCGGTTTCTATGTCGACAAGGCTGTTGAGGATGCTGCTGGAGCGGTTGAGCACGTCATAGCTGTGGATGTTGCGCTTCACGCTGCTGCTGACCTGGTCGAAGCCTCGCAAGGCAGTCAGTACCAATACGGCGATGATGAGCAGTACAAGACCGAAACCGGTGTACAGTTTTTTCGAGATACTGAGATTGTTGAGCATCGTGGGGGCAACCCTTCAAGGCCTGGCTGGGCGCTACGCTGGGTCCCGTGCACAAGGATGCGGACGGGTTTTGGCGTAGTGACGTTTTGATATCAGGCCTATGATTATCTTGTACAGGAAAAGTTCTTTGTACAATTTTATTCGATTGGGCGATGCGAGGGTTGGATTGGGAGGGGGGTCACCCAGCTCTGGGGCTGGGTGACGATCATGAGCCTGGGCTGGCTTACCAGCTGTAACTCAACTTGGCGGTCACTTCCCGCCCTGGGTTGTAGTAATCGGCCGTACCCGAGCCCACCACATGCTGCTCGTCGAACAGGTTGCTGACATTCAGCGCCAGGTCGGTGCCCTTGGCGATCTTGTAGTTCAGCGCAGCGTCGAACAGGGTGGTGCCGTCGCTTTTCTTGGTGTTGGCCGCGTCCATGAAGTAACCGCCCACGTACCGCGCCCCCAAGCCCACGCTCACGTCGGTGTCGGGTATGTCGTAGTAGCTCCACAGCGAAGCCGTATGCTTGGGCGCAACGGTAAACGCTTTGCCTTTGAGCGAGCTGCCGTCATACAGCGAGCCGCGCAGCACTTCGGTGTCCATGTACGAATAGGCCCCGATCAGGCTGAGGTTTTGCGTGACCTGGGCCTTGGCTTCCAGGTCCAGGCCGCGCGCGCGGGACTCGCCCACGGTTTGCTGCTCGATGATGCCGCTGGGCAGCACCACGGCGATGGTGACGTTTTCCTGGGTCAGGTCGTACACGGCGGCCGAGAACATCGCATCCATGCCCAGCGGCGAGTACTTCACGCCCACTTCGTACTGCCTGCCGGTCTGCGGGGTAACCCCTACCTGCGGCGGCGAAACCGATTCCACCATGCTGACGTAGGTCGACACTTCATCGTTGACGATGTAGGTCAGCGCGCCGCGGTAAGAGGTTTCCGAGAAGGTATCGCTCTGCCTGTTCACACCCCCCACATACTCGGTGCTGGTCAGGTCCATCGAGTCATTGCGCATACCCACCGTGGCAATGACGCGGTCGTAGAAGGACAGGTTCTGCTGCAGGAACACGGCCTTGGTGGTGGCGTCGTTTTTCTCGCGGCTATACGGCGTGATGCCGCCGGGTACGCCGGTGAACACGGGGTTGGCGATGTCTATCGACGGCGCCAGGCTGTACACCGAGCGCTGTTTGTTGGTCGAGTCCAGGTATTCCACGCCCACCAGGGTGCTGCTGTCGATGTGCTCGAACTGGGCATCGTACTGCAGCATCAGGTTGCCATTGAGCTGGTCCGCGTCGCTGTCGGTGCCGAACACGTAGCGGGGGATCACGGTGCCCACGCGCTCGGCGCTGTCGCTCAGGTAGACGTAGCCGAAGTCATCGCTCAGCTCGCTGTAGCGCAGGTTGCTGCGCAGGGTGAAACCGTTGTCGAAGTCGTGGGTGATGCTGGCGCTGAGGCTGGTGCGCTCCACATCATGGAAGTTGTAGCCGGGCTCGCCGTAGAAATCGCTGCGGTCGTATTCCTTGTCCAGTGGGTAGCCACCGCTGTTGGGCGAGCTATTGGTCTTGAGGTAATCGAGAATCACCGTGGCCGAGGTGAAGTCGCTGGGCGCCCAGGTCAGGCCGCCCATCACGAAGCGGTTGTCGTCTTGCGAGTGGTCGTACTCGCGGTCGCTGTTCTGCAGCTTGGCCGTGAAGCGGCCGGCCAGGGTCTGCTCGTCGTTCAGGGCATCGCCCACGTCAATGCCGGTCTCGGCATGGTCGTAAGAGCCGTAGGTCACGTAGCCCTGGCCGAACTTCTCGAAGCGCGGCTGCTTGGTCACGAAGTTCACCGAGCCCCCTGGGTCTGCCGGGCCGAACAGGGTGGAGTTGGCGCCGCGCAGAATCTCGATGCGTTCATAGGCATAGGGGTCTTCGCGCACACCGCGCATCGAGCTCAGGGTAAGGCCGTCGCGGTAGGTGGTGGCCTGGAAGCCGCGGATCTGGAAGTAATCGTTGCGGTCGTCCGAGCCGTAGAAGTCGCTGACCACGCCTGGGCTGTACTGCAGCGCTTCTTCGGTGGTGCTGACGCTGCGCTGCTCCATTTCCTTGCGGGTCACCACAGACACCGAGGCCGGGGTGTTGAGGATGCTGGTGGCCACCTTGCCACCGACCCACAGTTCCTTGGCCACCACTGAATTGAGGTCGTCATCGGCGCTGGCCTTGACCTTGGCATTGATGATGACCGGCGCCAGCCGGTAATCCTCGGTCGCACCCAGCTCCAGCGGGCCGGCAGCCGGCGCTTGCGCAATGATCTGGTAGGCCTGCGGGCCTTGCTGTTCAACCTGCAGGTCGGTCCCCTGCAACAGCGCCGACAACGCGGCGGGCGTCGCCAGGCCGCCCTGCACGCCCGGGGTGGTGCGGTTGGCCACGGTTTGCGCGTCGAAGGCCAGGCTCACACCCGCCTGGCGGGCAAAACGGTCCAGCGCAGGTGCCAGCGGGCCAGCAGGGATGTTCCACTGCTGCAGTTGCAGGGTGTGATCAGCGCCAGCAGGTTGCGCCAGCGCTGGCAATGCCGGGCTGCTGACAACCAAACCCAGAATCGCCGCGTGCATGGCACGGCTGAGGGGGTGGCGCTGTGGAACCGGTGTCGAACTCATTTTCTCGCTCCGTAGAGGGTCGGCGGGTGGCCTGTATTCCGGCCTTGTGCAAAGGCCGAACGAGAATGAGAAAACACCTCATTTATTTTCAGAAAAGACGGACGGGGGTAATTGCCTCAGGGGGTACCGACCGCCTGGCGCACTTTCACCAGCAGCTCATAGAGCTGGAAGGGCTTCACCAGCATGTCCATGCCCGCGCCGAGAAAGGCCTGGCGGTCCTGGGCCGCATCGGCGTACCCGGTCATGAACAGCACCGGCAACTGGGGCCGGTAGCACCGCGCCAGGTCGGCCAGTTCGCGGCCGCTGAGGGTCGGCAGGCCAACATCGGTCAGCATCATGTCCAGGCTGGCGTCGTCGCGCAGGTGCCGCAACGCCTCGTCAGTGGTGGTGGCCACCGTACAGCGGTACCCGGCATCGGTCAGCGCTTCTGCCACCGCCACCTGCACCGAGGCCATGTCTTCCACCACCAGCACGTGCTCGCCATTGCCTTGCAGGTTCTGCACGTTGGCCGGCTCCACCGCTACCGCGGCCTCCGCGCTGGCCGGCAGCAACAGGGTCACCTCCGTGCCCTGCCCCACCACGCTGCTCAGCAGCACATGCCCGCCGGACTGCCGGGCGAAGCCGTAGATGGTCGACAGCCCCAGCCCGGTGCCCTGGCCCACCGGTTTGGTGGTGAAGAACGGGTCGAACACCTTTTCCAACAGCTCCGGCTCGATGCCGCTGCCGTTGTCGCGCACGTTGACGGCAATGTAATGGCCGTCCGCCAGGTCGGGGTTGCCCTGCGACCAGGTGGCTGCGGTGTTCACCCAGATCCGCCCCCCCTTGGCCAAGGCATCGCGCGCATTGATCACCAGGTTGAGCACCGCGCTCTCCAGTTGCACCGGGTCGACCAAGGCGATGGCCGGGTGGGTCGACAGGTCCAGGGTAAGCTTGATGCGCTCGCCGATGGTGCGGTTCAGCAGCTCTTCCAGCGAGCGTACATGCTGGTTGACGTCCACCGGGCGGGTATCCAGTGGCTGCTGGCGCGCGAAGGCCAGCAACCGGTGGGTCAACGAGGCCGCGCTGGTGGCTGAACTGAGTGCGGCTTCGGCGTACCTGGGCACTTTCTCGATGCGGTTTTCCGCCACCCGTTTGCAGATCAGCTCCAGGCTGGTGATGATGCCGGTGAGCAAATTGTTGAAGTCGTGGGCAATGCCGCCGGTCAGGCTGCCCAGGGCATCCATTTTCTGCAGTTGCAGCAGTTGCGCTTCGGTGCGTTCGCGCACCGCCACTTCCCGCGCCAACTGGTTGGTGGCATCGTCCAGGCGGGCCAGGTGGGAGCGCTCCCGGTGGCGGTGCTCGGTGATGTCCTCGATGAACACCAGGCACAGCCCTGGCGCCTGGTAGGGCGACAGTTGCCACTCGGTTTCGCGTACATGCCCGTGCACCAGCATGCTCAGGGTGCCCTTCCAGCGCTCGCCAGCCGCCAGGTGCCGGCGCAGGTCAGCCAACGCTGGCTCCTGGCCGCTGGCAAAGCATTCCAGCAGTTGCCCGGGGTTGCTGTTTTCCTGGGTCAGGTGGCTGAATGCCTGGTTGCACTCGTGCACCTTGAACTCGGCGTCGAGCACCGCGATGGGCGCCGATACACCGGTAAATATCTCGCGAAAGCGCGCCTCGCTCTGGCGCAGGGCGCGCTCGGCGTCCCGCACCCGCAACAGGGTACGCAAGGTTGCCAGCAACACATCCGGGTCTACCGGGTGCACCAGGTAGGCATCGGCGCCAGCGTTCAAGCCGGTGATGATGTCACCGCTCTGGATCGACGCGGCCGACACGTGAATCACCGGCAACAACGCCGTGCGGGCATCTTCGCGCAGCAACCGTACGATATCGAACCCGCTCATGTCGGGCAGGTTCACGTCCAGGATCAAGGCATCTATCTGCTCGTCGCGAATCAGCGCAAGGCCTTCACCGCCGGTGCCTGCCTCCAGCACTTCGTAGCCGTGCACTACCAGGCGCCGGCGCAGTGCGTAGCGGGTGGCGACGTTATCGTCCACGATCAGCAAGCGCACCTCAGGTTTCATCGGCGTTCTCCTGAGCCAGGGCCAGAGGAATCACCACGAAGAAGGTAGAGCCTTCCCCTGGTTCACTGTGCACCCCCACTTCGCCACCCAGCAGCATGGCGAAGCGCTTGCACAACGACAGCCCCAGGCCAGTGCCGCGAAAGCGCTTCTGCAGTGGCGAATCTACCTGGGTGAAATCTTCGAACAACGTATCCAACAGCTCTGCTGCAATGCCAATGCCGGTATCACTGACGGCAAAGCGGATGCGGTCGTCGCCATACAGCTGGGCCGACACCCGCACCTCACCCTGGGCGGTGAACTTCAGCGCGTTGGAAATGAAATTGCGCAGAATCTGCGCGAGCTTCTTGTCATCGGTGTACAGCCGCGGCAGCCCTGTAGGCTCCTCGAAGATAAGGTCGACTGCAGTAGCGTCGACAATCGGCCGGAACATGCCGCGCAAGGCCGTGAACAGATCGAGCATGTCGAACCAGGCCGGCGAGATGCTGATGCGCCCGGCTTCGATCTTGGCAAGGTCGAGCAGGTCGTCGACCATGTCGGACAGCTCGCGGGTGGCGGTGCTGATGAAGGTGACCTGGCGGTGCTGTTCAGCCGACAGCGGCCCGTCGAGCTCGTCGGTAAGCAGGCCGGTGATGCTCAGGATCGAACCCAGCGGCGTGCGGAATTCGTGGCTCATGTACGACAGGAAGCGGCTTTTCAAGTCCGACGCCTGGCGCAGCTGATCGGCCTGTATGTCCAACTCGGCGTACAGGGCCAGTACGCCCTGGTTGGTTTCTTCCAGTTCGGCACGCAGGGCATCGTTATCCGCCTGCAGCCGGGCAATTACCTCTGCATCAGCCATGCGCCGCCTCCAGGTCGATGACCAGCACGGTTACATCATCCCGGCCCCGGCAGAAGTCGCGGTGCAGCACTGCCGCGATGACGGCCGGGTGGCGGTGCACCAGGCCAGGGTAATTCTCCAGATTCCAACGGGACTGCAAGCCGTCGCTGTACATGATCAACAGTTTTCCATTTGCATGAGCGTAGTCAAATACCTGGGCTTTTCTATACTGGCCGCCAACGATGCCGGGCAACGAAGCCAACCCACGCACCTGGGTGGCGCTCACCAGGCTGGCGCCGATATTGCCGATGCCGGCAAAACCGAGGTGGTCGCGGGCACCGTCATAGCGTGCTATCGCCACCGCGCCACCACGGCTGCCATTCATGGCATGGTGCATGGCCTGCAATTGCTCCAACTGGCCGGCGAACGGGGCCTGGGCAAACACTGCCGCGCCCGCGCTGGCTGCAGCCTGGGCATCCACACCGTGGCCCAGGCCGTCGATCACCAGGGCGCTGATACGCTGCCCTTCGATCGCCAGGTGCCAGGTATCGCCACAGGCGGGGTCGCCGTGCAGGGCATGCTGGCTTACCCCCACGCGCAGGTCTGGCGCGTGGTCGCGCTGGGCGTGCACGCGCGCCAGCACCACCGCGCCGCGCGCATCGGCGTACACATCGAATACCTGGGCCATGCGCGCCAAGGCCCCCAGGCCGATACCCTGGGTGCCTGCGGTTGAATAACCGTCGGTCAGGCAGGCCTGTGCATCGAAGCCTTGGGCACGGTCCGCCGTGAGCAGTTCAATGGCATAACCCCCGTGCTCACGGGGCAGCACCCGCAGGTGCAGTTCACCGCAGCCGGCATGCTTGAGCACGTTGCTGCACAGCTCGGTGGCCAGCAGCGCCACACGGCCGCAGTCCTCTTCGTCAAAGCCGTGCCGCTCGGCCAGCTTTTGTGCGGTACGCCGGGCGTGGCCAACATCGCTCGGGTCTGCCAGGCCCATCACCTGGGTCTGGCTGGCGAATAGGTTCATGCCCATCGGGTGATCGTCACGCGTGTGCCCTGCCCTGGCGCGGTGTCCAGTTCAAATTCATGGACAAGCCGCCGAGCGCCGGTCAGGCCCAGGCCCAGGCCACCGCCCGAGGTCCAGCCGTCAGTCAGCGCCAACTTGATGTCGGGGATGCCGGGGCCCTCGTCGCGGAACAACAGGCGCAAACCGGTGCGCCCGCCATCCTCCAGCACAGCCCAGTCCATATCGCCACCACCGCCATACACCACCGTGTTGCGCGCCAGTTCACTGACTGCCGTCACCAGCTTGGTCAGGTCCACCAGGCGCATGCCGCATTCGCCGGCCAGCTTGCGCGCCAACTGACGCGCCAGTACCACATCCTGTTCGATTCGTACCGGCTGGCTGCCGCTTTCGCGCACATTCATTTTTGGCTCACTCGTTGACGCAGCACTTGCATGCCACGCTCCACATTGAGCGCCGTACTCACGCCCGGTAGGGTAAGGCCCAGTTCGACCAAGGTAATGGCCACGGCCGGCTGCATGCCGACCACCATGGTTTCGGCATCAAGAATGCGTGACAGGCCAGAGATGCTGGCGATCATCCGGCCGATGAACGAGTCGACCATGTCCAACGCGGAAATATCGATCAACACGCCCCGGGCCGAGGTACTGCTGATGCGCTCGGTCAGGTCTTCCTGCAGGGTCAGCGCCAGCTGGTCGTGCATGTCGACCTGAATGGTCACAAGCAGGAACTCGCCCATCTGCAGGATCGGGATACGCTCCATGGGCTTACCCCTGCTTGCTGATGTCGCAGCCCAGGCGTGCAAGGGCTAGCTTGAGGGCGTCGGCCAGGCTGGCCTTGGTAGTCAGCGAGCCCAGGTCCAGCCCCAGGTGCACGATGGTCTGGGCGATTTGCGGGCGCACGCCACTGATGATGCAGTCGGCGCCCATCAGGCGGATGGCCGTGACGGTCTTCAGCAGGTGCTGCGCGACCAGGGTGTCGACGGTGGGTACACCGGTGATATCGATGATGGCAATTTCCGAGCCGGTGTCGACGATGCGTTGCAGCAGCGACTCCATGACCGTCTGGCTACGCTGCGAGTCCAGCGTACCGATCAGTGGCAGCGCCAGCACCCCGTCCCACAGTTTGACCACAGGGGTAGACAGCTCCAGCAGTTCTTCCTGCTGGCGCCTGATCACCTCCTCGCGGGTTTTCTGGAAGGCGCGGATGGTGTGCATGCCCATGCCATCGAGCAGTTCCGACACCAGCCACAGTTGCTCGGCCAGGCGGGCCGGCTCGCTGCTGTACTGCGCTTGCAGCAAGCCGAACAGCGGCCCTTTCAAAGCGAAGATGAAGAACGCGGCCTGGTGCGAATCGTGGCCAAGCTGAGCGCGGCTGGCAGAAAGCTTCTCCAGGAACCGGCGCAACGCCTCCCACTCGCTGCCGGCCAGGTGGTTGCCGCCACCAGCGCGCAGGCCGTCCACCAGCAACTGCAGAAATTCCTGGGTTTCCTGTGCCAGTACCTGTTCTTTGATATTGCGCGTGGCGCCGTTGGTTTCGAGGCCGGCTGTCCATTCCTCGCGCAGTTGCGCCTGGCTATGTTGGATAGCCTCCAACGTGCTGCCTTGCAGTGTTGCCATGTGCCTTCGCTCCAGTGGTGAAGGCCGGCGTCCCGATGAATGGCCGGCCTGCTGTGAATGACATTTGCCGGTTCGATTAGTTGTGCAGCGGGAAAAGATAATTGCATTAAGCCATTTAGGATAGCCCAACGGCTTCGGATTGCGGCACGGCTGCTGTCAATTAGTGGCTTCAGGCAGGGCTGGCGCACAGCACTGCTTTCTACTCGCAGCCCCTGCCAATCAAAGGCTTCAGCTGCAGGGCGTCGCCCACTTCACCCACGAGACAGTGGCCACTTGCCAATAGCCGGCAACTATATTTCACATGTCAAAAAGTTGATACGCCATCATTTTTGATACAGAATTAGAAACAGGATGCATTTTAGCGTATTTCAGTATGCTTAAAGCGAGTGCAGGGAATGGACCAACACACAGCGTACGGTGCGCACACACCGGCCATTGAACAGCTTGACCTCACGGCCCACGGGGTTCTTGGGCATTTCGCCAAGTCATCGCGCAATGCCGCACTGGTCAAGTTCCTGATCAGCATGGATCGCCTAGACCGCTGGGCGGTGGACTTCGATGAGGATGCTTCAGGGCAGCAATTCGAAATCCAATTGCTGGTGCAGGAACTGCAGGCGTTCATCGAAGCCTACGCAGGGGTCCTGCACCACGTGCCGCAGCGATTCGCCGAACTGCTGGCCCAACTTACCTCTTCGCGCTGTATGTACCTGGTGCGCTATGTCGCGCAACACAATGATGCGTTTACCGGAGCGCTGACCCCGCTGCTGGCCGGCGACCTTGCGCAGCCCGCTGATTTCACGGCATTTCGCCGCCGGCTGGATGCCTTCAGCAAAGCTCACCTGCTCAGCGAGATCTTCTGCGCAGAGCGGCTGCGCGAGATATCCCAGATCATGGAGAGTTACGCAGATGTATAACGGACGACCGAACCCTGTTGCTGCAGCGGTAGGCAAATCTGTGGGCAAGCACGCGGCCATGGGCAGCGTCCTGGGTGCCTGGTTACTGCTGGCAGGGCCGGCAGTGGCCGCTTCCAGCAGCCTGGGCGCTACGTCGAGCGGCTTGCTGTCGGAGCAGAGCTCGGTGGTGGCCGAGGCCATCAAAGCCGATGCCCAGGACTGTGCCGACGGCACCAAGGAAGGCACGATCGGCGCCTCCATCAACGACGCACTGAGAATTCATACCGAACTCGCGGCGGCAACACCCAACGTCGAATCGTTGTTCAGCGCCACGGCCGATTGCTTCGGGGGCTTGGGCAGCCTGTTCGACCTCTCTGGCTCCATCCCCAGCCTGGGTTCCATTTTCGCTGCTGCCCAGCAAGCGGTGCTGAAGTACGCGCAGAAGAAAGTGTGTACGGCGGTCCAGCAGGTGTCTTCCATGGTCACCAGCCCTATCAACCAGGCAATTGGCAAAGTCAGCAGCGGCACATCGCTGGCGGACCTGAACGGGCTGACCAATGGTTTGGTCAGCAAGGGCATGAGCACACTCGACCCGGAACTGGGCAGCAGCTACCACAGTACCCCTGCCGGTTACGAGGCCACCTACACGGTCGACGTCAACCCGTTCAATTACGTGCAAACCGACTTCGGCGGCGGCACTGGCACTGGCACTGGTACTGGCACCAGCAGCCCCGCTGCCACCAACACCGTGGCACCTGCAGCCAGTACCCCGCCCGCAAGCACTTCCAGCAGCACCAGCCGCTCCACGTCCGGGTCAGGCAGCGGGTCGTCCAGCTCGGCTGCCGGCCTGTTCAACTGAAGGGGTTGGGAATGAAGAAAATCGCAGCAGTTGCCGCCGTCGGCCTTGCCCTGGGCACTACGGCGCTTCCGGCCCAGGCCCTGACCTGGGCCTCGGTGCTGACGTTCATCAGCACCATGCAAAGCGAGCTGAGTGCCTGGTCGGTGACCGTCAAGCAAACGGCGCTGTCGGCCAACGTCGTCGCGCAGATGGACAACGATTCGAAAAAGCAGCTTGCCAATGCCGTTGGCGCCATCGAAATGTCCGACCGGGCAATGGCGGCTGTGACCTCATTCGACTCAGCAGTGGGGCAGCCGGTCACCAGCAAGTGCATTGCCCAGCAACAGGGCAAGCTCATGGTCGAGGCCGTTTCTCAGCGCGACAAGGACACAGCGCGCCTGATGGCGACCTATTCCTCGCAACGCGTTGGCTCCAAGGCCGCAGCCGATCAGGAAACGCTGGCCATGCACCGCGACAACTACTGCAGCGTGTCTGAAGCCAGGCAGGGCATGTGCACCCTCAACGCCAACGGCATGCAAGGCTGGGATGTGGACTACGCCGGGCCTTTCAGCGAAAAGACCCTTGCCCCGGAAGGCGAGACAGCAGCCTATGCCTACACCGCGATGATCACCGATCAACGGGCAGAAGCACATATCGACTGCAACTCGATCGCCTGCAATGCCGCCCAGTCGCAGCAACTTGCCGCCTCGGCAATGACTGCCATGGCTGCCAATTCTCTTGTCGGGCAAGTGACGGACCGTCGCGTGCCAATGCTCACGGGGCAGTGATATGAATTTCCGGCTCAAGTTAGCCAGCATCGTCGCAGGTTCGACCATGCTGTCGGGTGTGTCCTACGGCGCGTTGTACGGTTTCGGCCCCGCCGAAATGTGGACTGCAGCGCAGATCACCGCACTGTCAGGTTCCGTGGGCGGCAACATCACCACGTTTGGCACGACCTTCGCCAACCAGATGAACATCAAGTTCGAGCAGATCATCTCTGCCGTTGCCGTAGCCACCAAGCAGGAGGCACTGTCGGCAAGTGTGATTGCGGACAACAGCAGGCAAACCGCCGAGCAACTGATCAACGCCAGCCGTGCGCAACAACAGAACGCGGCGGCGACCAAGGCCTATCTCGATTTCAATGCCGCTACCGGCCAAGGTTTCGACCCTTGCGGTACCGTGGTCAAGAACAAGTCGATGGACATCGCATTCACCAGCATGGCGGCCAGAGCCAAGGCAGCAGTTGGTGAACTGGATGCCTCTCCGGGTCGCTTGGTGCCTTCCACCGGCCAGGCGATGCAGCAGCGCCTGGAAGAGCACCGCGCCAAGTTCTGTACCGAAGCCGAGGCAGACGCCGGCCTCTGTACCCTCAGCAAGCTGCCCGGTGGCGACACCAACGCGGCGCTGCTGTTTGAAGCCGCCGATGCCGATTCGCTGGCTACCGAGGCGCGCACGGCTTACATCCAGCATGTGATAGGCCCGCCAGACGAGGCCCTGGCCAAGGAAGCCGGCGCTACGCCTGCCGGCGAAACCTACATGGTGCAGAAAAACCGCAAGGACTCGATGCTGTCCATACCCGCCTACAGCCTGTCGATGATCAACGCAGCCAACACCCGCAGCAAGGAATTCGGCGGTAAGTCGCCCAATGAAGTGCTCAAGCTGCGTGTGAACCAGTACTTTGGTGGCAAGGAGGCGCTGGAGTGGTCAGGCAACCTGGCGCGCCAGACGCAGCGTGGGTTGCTGGTCGAAGCGGCCAAGATGGGTGGCCTTGAGGTCTGGATCCATCAGCAACAGTACGAGCAGAACCAACGGTTGCTCGCCAACTTGGCAACGCTGGTCATCGCCTCCTCCGACGGCCTGAGCGCCCCTCTGGAAGCGCGCTACCAGAAGGTGCTGTCTGAAACTGCAGCGCAAGCGGTACAGTGAGGTGCCCATGAAACGGAATTTCGACGAAGCGCGTGAAGCACGCAAATGGAAGGTTTCGCTGGGTGCGTCGCTTGTCCTGACCTCTACGCTGGCCTGGGCCTATTGCCCGCCCCAGTATCAGGAAAACACCGTAGCACCGGCATTCACGGCTGCGACCCAGACCCTCAACGGCCTGGTGTCCGGGGTGGATGCGACGCTGTCGGCCCTGCTTGAAACCCAGAGCCAGCGCCTGACCTCGGCCATTGCGGTCCTGACCAAGCAAAAAGCCTTGGCGGCGAACCAGATCGCAGAGGCTGGGCACAATGCCGCCCAGCAAACGGCCACGGGGCTCAAGGTGCTCGCGCAGACCCAGCGCGTGAAGCAGTCACGCTTCGACTACGGTGGCGAATTCGGCCAAGGCTTTTCGCCTTGCTCGGTCTACGCGACCCGTACGCTGATCAGCGCCCGCGATGCCGATATGGGCGGCGAAGTGCGCCAGCGCGTCAAGTCGGAAATCGTCGCCGCCCCCGGGACCTACGCCGAGCCCATCAGCGCCCAGGCGGCACTGGTGCAGGCACGCAAGCCATTCTGCACCCAGGACCAGGCAGATTCCGGCCTGTGCGAATCGGTCGGTACGCTGCCGGGCGCCGACCTGACCGTGGCAACCTTGTTCGAACCCACCATGGAAAACGAACCGCTGTACCAAGCGAAAGTCGGCTTCGTCAACAACCTGGCCGGCCTGCCAGACGGACCAGTGCCGGCAGCGGCGGGCAAGTCCGCCGCCACCGAAGACTATGCCCTGTCCAAAGCCCGCAAAGATGCCCTGGTATCGCCGGCACTTGCCAGCCTGAAGGCCATTCAGCTTGACTACTCCGGCGTGGAAGGCAAGGAAACAGGTACTGACCTGCCACTGGCCGTGCACTTTCGCAACGAGGTCAAACGGTATTCGGGCAATACCGCCCAATACGACAGCTGGGCCAGGGTCATGTCTGCGCAGAACGAACGCGGCGCGCTGATCGAGATCCTGAAGATCAAGGCGCTGGACCTGGCCATCCAGGAAAAACAGTATCGCCAGTACGAAAGCATGGAAGCCCAGCTGGCCTCATTGGTGTCGATGTCGGTAGCTGGCGCGGGGGCTCAAGCCCAGACCAGCCAGGCAGCAGCGGACGCCGCCAAGCAAAACGTGCAGCAGAGCGTGAAGTGACGGAGCGCAAGGGATGAACATGACAATCTTGCGCGGCATCGCTGGCCTGGGCCTGCTGGCTTGCGCCTGTGGCGCCATGGCGGACACTTGCATGGTGTCCCCTACCGACAAAGAAATTGTTTCTGGCCGTTTCGGTAAATTTCGCGGCGGCGGCTCGGCCAACCATGGCTCGGCCAACCAGAAAGCGCACATGCACGACGGGCTGGACTTCTCCACCAGCGGTACTTCGCAACCCGTGTACGCCACCACCGAAGGCAAGATTACCTTTGCAGGCTCCAGAGGCTCGGCAGGTAACGCGATTCTGATCCAGCGCGCCAACGGCGATATCGTTGCGTACTACCACCTCAGCGGCTTCGCCAACGGCATCAAGCAGGGCGTTGCGGTCAAACCGGGGCAGAAACTGGGGTTATCCGGTAACACCCCCAGCACATCCATGGCCAAGCACTTGCACTTCACCTACGGCACCACCAAACGGGACGAAGCCAGGGCCAAAGCGTTCAGGGAAAATGCCCACCGCGGGCCATTCAACCCGGCACAGTTGCCATCCGCCGTGATCAACCCTCAGCCTGGCATTGGCTGGAAGACTGACCCGGCCCCCTATTTCTGCCAAACTTACGCCATCCAGGACGGCCACCCCGAGCACTACCCGATTCTGGGCAAGGACACCAAGGCGCAACACCAGATCCTTTTCGGTAATGTACCTGCGGGCGGCGTTGCCCCAGACTCCACCGCCGAGCCTGTCCAGGTGGCAGCAGCCAACGCCGATGCTGCGCTGGCCGAAGCGGATGGCAAGGCGCCCGCGATGTACTTGTCCGATTCTGATGGCTATGGTGCCTTGCCAACCGCTCCGATCGGTGGCTATGACACCATGTCGGTGTCGGAAATGCTCGCGACCGAAGCCGGCCGGCGCTTCAGCGATGCCGAGTGGAACAACAGCATTACCCATGTGTCCAGCCGCGCCCTGTGGGTCGACTACAACCGGGCGGTGGGGGTCGGCAATTACTTGTCGGAAGCGATTTATCGCAAAAAGGAAAAAGTTGAAGCATTGCTTGCCGTTTACGCGTCGCAGAAATTGGCAGGTCAAAGGATTCAGACCGACGGGGCCCAGCAGCGAGCCCAGAAAGGAGCTGTTTCCAGATCCATTGAATAATGCGGCGCCCACGAAAGGTAAACATAGATGGAACCCAAAGAACTCGATAAGCCTGATCAAGCCGCCGCTGATTCTGCTACCGGGCCTATAGCCCAGCCAGGGCGCAGCTATGCAGGTATCCTGGTCCATCGTGGCGTAGCGCCTCTGAACAATGACCCGAACAGCAAGAACGCTTACGCCCTCACGGTCAAAACCACTGAGGGTGAAGTGATCTTCGCGGATCCCGGTTTCGCCGAACTCATGGAAAGCACGCCCGTCCAGGTTGGCGCCCCAGTGCGCCTGGACCCCCACGAAGGCGGCTGGCGGGTGCAACAGATCAGTGCCGAGCAGTTGCAGGCATTCAATGCCAACGCAGGCAGCACACACGCGCTCGACAACCCGCAAGCAGCAGGTAACGACAGCGCTCGGAACACGTCCGCCGCCCCTGACCCAGATGCACTGGATGCGCTGATGAAAGTGGCGGCTGAGTTGAAGGCCACACCCGCGTCACTGGACCCGGAGGAAGTGCGACGCATCGATGAATCACTGAATGAACGAACCAAAGCCGCCCCACAGCGCGAACATGGCGGCGCAGCAACGCTGCTGCAGGGCAGCGCAGAACTTCTGGGCGGCGTGGCATCGTTGACGGGCGCAGCCATGCACGGCATTGGCAAAGGTGCAAGCGCCCTGGCCGATGCCTGGCGTGAGGGCAGCAAGGCCGGGTCTGTCGAACCTTCACCTGGGCTTGCAGAGTCCGAAGAGATGCTGGGCCGGGTACAGGTTCTGCCTCGTCTGTCCGAATACCGCGTGGACCAGGTCGAGAAAGCCGCTGGCAATTATGCCAAGGCCCATGCCGCGTTCTGGAGCGCGGGCACCATGCCACAGGTGCTGGAGCAGATCGAGGCGCGGGCCGGGCAAGCCGGCCTGAGCGTGCCCGAAGTGATCGAAAAGATGAAGCCTGACGGTGAATTCACCGACTTGCATCACGCGTTCACCGACGCAGTGGCGCAGTCCCCTGATGCGCAAGGCCACCGGAAGGCCATGGACAAGGCGCTTACCGGCTGGGCGCGCCAGTACGGCCGAGCCCAGGAAGAGCTGCTGAACCCTGAAACCGAAGGCAACGCGCACTACGACAAGCTCAAGGCCCGCCTGGAGACGTCCAGCGAAAATATCCATGACAACGCAAGCAAAACCCCGGCATTCGAAGGGGAAGCACAATCGCATCTGGAGCGCTTGCAAGCGTCCATGCAGCGCATCTTCGAACGCCTGAAAGAGATGATGCAAGGCATCGTAAACATGGTTGGCAACAAGGCCCAAGGTAACTCGCAGGACAATGACATGGCGCCGTGAAACCTGGCCAGCCGGCACCTGAATGGCGCCGGCAAGGCATTCGTATTCACTACGCAAGGAGGATGCAATGAGCGAGTACAGCAGCTGGAAAGACATCACCGCCACCCCGCAGGCCCACCTGGACTTTCTTCGGGTGATCGATGGCAAGCTGGAAGAAGGCCTGGGTGGCAAGAACTTGTATGAAACGCTCGCCAAGGACGTCACCGTAGAAGGCAAAGCGTTCAGCCAGGCTTTCCACCTGAACAAACTGGAAGCCAGTTCATACGGTTGGGACACCGACGAAACGCCGGACCCGGTCAAGCTGGAAATCGTCGAGTTGACCACAAAGATCAAGGATGCCGACCCAGGTTATGACCTTGCCCACTTCACGGTCGGCTATGAGTACATGATCACGGAGATGAAAGAGCGCGGCGTGCAAGTGGATGCCGGTCTGGACCACAGCGACCCGGCGCCCACGATCCGTAGCGGTTCTGACTACGAACCTGGCCTGTGACGCTGGAGGTACTTGTGAAAGCGATCATGCCTCTTTTGCTGGCTTTCAGCGTGCCGACACTGGCGCTTGCTGGCCAGGCCCAGCAAGCGCCAGTGGCCGAGGAGCAGTGGCAGGAGCTCCCGCGCAATACCACCATCTACGTACCGGTGCCCAAACAGGTCACGCCGGTGGCGGCTTATCGCTCGTGCTCGAACCGCTATGAAGGTGAACAGTGCGATTTCACCACGCCGCGGCAAGGCGTGATCGAAGGCACCTGCCAGGCCCCGGAATTGCGTCAGCCCCCCGCCTACGGCTACGAGGTGCAGCAATACCCCGCACAGGTACGCACGGCCCTGGTTTGCATGCCTGTCGAGGGCCCGGGGGGTGACGGCCAGGATAACCCAGGCCACGAGACCGCGCTACCGCCGCCGGCTGCAGCCCCGTCAACCTCCGGTCCCGAGGGCTGAGCAGTCAGAACTGGCGCACGCTGCCATCTGCGGGCAGGTCAGTCGACACCCTGTCCGGGGGTAGCCGACTGCAGCAGCGCCATGATGAACCGCTGCGTGTCCGGCAACTGCCTGCCGAACGCCTCATCCAGCTCAGGTGCGACCTCTATATCGCCTGCACGCAAGCTGCGGGCAACCTGATCCTGGTACTCCTTGACGAAGCGCTGGCGGATGGCCTGCGCTTCAGCGCTGTCGCTGGCGACCAAGTCTTCCAACAGTGCCTGCGCTGCCCGCATGAATACCAGGCTGCGCTCGTATTGCAATTGCCTGAGCCGGGATTGCTCGAGCACTGCGGCATAATACCTGTCCAGTACCTCGACCCTTGCCTGCAGTAACTCATTGTTGCTCTGCAAGGCCGCATAAGCTTCAGGATTGACAGCCGCCGCCTGAGCGTGCGCATTCTTGGCAGCGTCAGCCACTTTGGACATTTGCTCGTACATCGAGTCGATAATGCTTTTCTGGCGCTGCACGACAGTCCGCAGCTCCACCGCCTCCTGGAAATACTGCCTCACATGGTCCCTGAGGGGCTCCAGTTTTTCGTTGGCGCATGCGGCGCCTGCGTCCCAGCCCTGCGCATACCCCTGATCGAAGCCCTCTTCAAGCCCCTCCTTGCGCCCCTGGCTGCGCCCGACATGCAGGTTGGAAATTGCATGATCGAGCGAGCCGGTGTATCCACCATCCAGGCCACCACCCGGTCTGCCCGCACCCCAGTTATGGTCCATCTCGCCATCTCCCTGGATCGGCGCGTCCTCGGAACATGCGCCGCTAGATTCTGGTCAATGCCTGACCCGATACTGTCGACCGGTTCAGCGCGTCGTCTTCACCTCGCCCCCAGCTGCTTGCTGAGCCTGGGCTTGAGGCAAGGCAAAGTCGGCGAGACGATGCAGCGCAACCGCTACCCAATCGCCGCCGAAACGTTCGTCCTCCAGCACTGACTTCAGCGCCAGGATCGGCACGCAATGCCTTCCCTCACCTTCGACATAAAAAGCGGCCATCCATTCGGGCAGCAAATGCTTAACATCTTGGTGGGTTTCCACGCTGAACGCCAGCGCAAGGATACCAGGCAGCGACTTGACCTCGCGGCTGGGCAGCGCTTCGGCTAGCCAGAAGGCCACGTCGCCGAGCTGGCCCGCCTGGATAGGCAGCAGGGCCACAACCTTGTGCCCCTTCTGATCAACGACAATACCTGGCTCAATCTCGAGCGTTGGCGCGTCAAAGCTGATCGGTTCCCGACGAATGGGCAGCGACTTGAGGAAATGCTCCAGCAGCGTGTACAGCTCGAAAGCTACCGGAATGTCCTTCTGAATGGAGGGCGCACTTCTGGCCATCACGCCGACGAAGCCACCCCCTGCCTCAGCGAGCACATCGCCCCCGATGGCCTGCGCCACGAACGCCTCGAGTTCATCCAACGAATACATGGTCCCACTCCCGCACAATGGCTTCGCCAAGTTGAACGTCAACTTGATGTTCTATCGGCCATACCACCTGCTACAGCCCTCAGGGTTGGCGAGCGAGTGGGGTGCTTTGCCGGTACTGACCGAAAAACTCGAACTCAACCCGCCGATTAGCTGCGCGCCCAGCCGCAGTGGCGTTCGAGGCAATGTAACCGCCTTCCTGGCCTTCGGCGCTGATCTTGGCTGGGGCTACACCGCGCTGAACGAGGTACATTTTTGCCGCCTGCGCCCTGAGCAGGGCGACCCTGCGATTGGCTTCTACCGTACCCACACTGTCGGTAAAGCCAACGATCTTCACCTGCAGCGCGTCCTGGGCCGAGCGCACCAGAACATCGCCGTCCTCAGCACTGGGGCTGAAGCGCGCATGGCCAAAAGCAAAATTGAGCGTCATGTGGTTGATCGACGACTGCACCTGCTCCTGCCGCGCCCTGATTGCCAGAAGCTCCTGTCGGCTACCATTGGCGTCGGCCTCCGCCGCTGCCAGCCGAACCCGCAAGCTCTGGATCTCGCTGTTCAGGGCATTGATGGTCTGCTGCATTTGCGCGGTGTCCTGGCCTTGCGCAGAGGGTGCTGCATAGGGAAGTGGTGCAACAGGGCTTTCGACCAGCTCGAACCCTGCCAACGCTTTCGGCGCCAACGTGGCCGAGAGGCACGCGAACACCAGCGGCAGCCATCTATGAGGGGTGAGAACGAGGGTGCTCATACATCTCTCCAATATCGCAATACCACGGAAACGATGGCCGACCAGGCGTACCCCAACAGCAACACGAGGATGCCTACCAGCAAATAGGTGCGCAGCGGGTCCATGGCATCCTGGCCCAATGGCTGCAGCCCTGGAGCCAACGTGGCGGGGAACCAGGCGAACAGCAATGCCACCAATGGCGCCAACCACAGGCCACGGCGCAATCGACGTTGGTCCCCGTCCCGCGTCCACCACGCGAACCAGCCCAGGCTGAGCAGATAGGCAGGCAGCAACATGACGCTCAACAACAGTGCTGAAAAGGACAACGCGGCGATATAGAAGCGGGGTGACCCTTCGGCCATTTCACCCATCAGGGTTGCAACCACAGCGATGGTGAAAGCAACCAGCGCTACCCACAGCGGCACCGACAACAGCCACAGTGCTGCGCGTCGATCCCCCGCGGCCCTGGGGTCCGGCCCCACCGCGAGTGGAGGTAATGCGTAGGACATGCGTGGAAACTCCTTGTAAAGGCCACCCGTGCGGCCAGGTCCAGATGAACCGCCGTTGCGTCACAGGCAACGTTTGACACCCTGTCACTTGTTAGAATGACTTGTTAGAAAAATGCACGTAGTGATGGCAAGTATGAGTTTCACGCGTTTTCGCGTCAAGATTTGAATAGCCCTATGAACCCGCGCCGTCTTGACCATGGGCCAGGCGTGGCGCACACTCGCGGCATTGGAAAAACATTTTTCTAACAACCTAAATTGATAGCACATTGTCATCCAGAAGGATCTGACCCATGAAAGCGCTGAAACTCGCCCTGCCTTTGCTGGTTTCATTGGCCTGCACGTCGGTACACGCCGCAGAACTAGACCCGACAGAAGCCAACGCCCGCCTCACCCAGGTCCTGACCTGCAAGCGTAATGTTACCCCCGAGCAGTTCGAGGCGTTGGTCAAGGCCGCCCACGGCAAGGCAATTGTGCAAGCCTCGGACCTGTCCGACGGCGAATATACCGTTCCGAATCCACTGGATGTGTTTGGCCGCGCTGTCACCCGCCTTGCCATGCACCCTGGCTCCAATGGTGAAGGCGACTTCAATACCTACTACGGGGTATTTACCGGCGAGAGCATCCAGGCGGTGGCCAAGCTGGCCGACGTCCCCCAGGACGAGTTCGGCCAGTACAAGAAAGAGGTCGGCAACCACGACCTATGGCTCTACGCAGATGGCAGCGACACCTCCATCAGTTGCTCGTATGACATGCGAACAGTCGTGAAAACAATCAAAAGCACTGCACGCAAGGCTGCGGACGCCGTGCAACGAGCCACCCAGTAGCCCCGCTGCCCGCGCAGCGTCAGCTGGCCAGCCAGCCTACGCCTCAGGCCCGATCGAGGGCCTGTTCAGCCTGCGCAGTACTGCCCCGCCAGCTGATGGATGCGGGCAGCCACCTGCTCCTGCGCCGTAGCCTGCTCGCAAGCCCACAGCAGCATGGCTTCATCAGGAACACTGCCAACCCCGGCAGCCTTGTCCGCCAGGTACCACAGTGCACGCATGACGAACAGCGGGTCGGCGTTCAACCGTGCGTCCCCTGCCGACTGCAGGTAGGCAACCAGCGCCTGCAGCGCACCCACCAAGCCCTTTTCCTGGCTGAACTGGACCAAGGTACCCAATGCGCGCGGCTGCATGCTGGGATGGATCGTCAGCGGCGTACAGCGCTGGGAATCGAGCAAATCCCAAAATGTCACGCCGTCCTTGCATACCATGCCCACGCGACGGCCACCCGCCATGTCATCGACCTCGATGAAAGTGCCTGGCTGGTATTTGTGGATTTTCATTTTCTCGCCCTAACCGATTGAATGGCCGACCACCGCCGGCAACAGGTGCATTCTAAGCAAGCAGTGTGCAAAAAGCGTCATCGCACTGCCTACCATCGCGCCCATTGTGTAACAGCTTTCTCGCACTCAGGGCTCGGGGCTTTCCCAAACCATGGTGTGCTGCTGCTCGAGCACAACAGGGCAGTCAACCACCGCACGTATCTGTGGCCTGCCATCCGCCCCGGCAATTGTGTATTCGGCCTTGAAACGACCTTCAGGCAGCTCGCGGATCCATTGCGCTGTTTGCTTGAGCCGCTCGTCGATGGTGACCGCCTGCAACTCGGGCACCACATTGCGCAAGTCGATGGCAATCAGAATTCCATGCGCGCCTGCAAATGCCGGTTCCTCATGTACCGCTTTCAGGCTGCCCACCGGGTTGCCATTGGTGTCATGGAGCTCGAACGGATCATCACAGCTCAATGTTCCCCGCCTGCGGATGACATCACCGGCGTCATCAACGATGCGGGCAACCTCATAGCCCAAGCCCAGCTCGATAAAGGCAGACGACCCTTCTGGGTCGACGCGCAACTCGGCATACCGGGCAGGCGCAATCAAGCCTGGTACAGGCACGTCCTTCAGGCCCAGGCGCTGGATGAATTCTACTTCGGGCCTGGACCCCGCCAGCAAAGACGAAAGTTCTGCCATTTGCTGGCGCGACTCGACGGCTGGATCGGCGTCGAAGTCGTCGGCGATCGACGCCAAGGCGCTTGCAGCACTGACCGGCGCCTTGTTCAGCAGGGTGGAAGGGTTGTCGACGTCGCGGTTCCAGCCAAAGAGATTTTGCCCCACATGCCGGCCGACCCGTTGGAGTACAGGGGCAGCCAGTGAGCGGTCATTCTCGAAAATGACTTTGCGAGCGTTTACAGCATGGTCGAATGGCTTTTTTTGCCAGGCGAGGAAGCTAGGCGCCCTTTCCCACCCGATGAAATTCAAGGTGCCGCTCTCTGCAGGGAACGGCCGGTTGTTGACCTGGGTGTAAGACCCATCCACTTCTCTCTTGAACGCCTCATTGCCTTTCAATAACCGAGAGTCGATCAATGCCCCCTGCACACGCTCGGGGTCTTTGATCAGCGCGTTATATTGCTCGATACGCTCAAGCTCGTTGGCCGGGAGTGCCCGCAGCCCCACCCCTGCAGACTTCAAGCGGTCATACATGAGTGCCAACGGCCCAGCTGCCAGCAGGTCGTCGCGATAACCACCGCCCACTTGCGAATGAGCCCCTGCGAACCTGATCTCTTCAATACGTGAGTTGTCGCCATTGCGCAGCGCGCTCGTCAAGGGGAACGTTGTGCGGTATTCATGCATGGCCACCAGGTGCGTGGTGGACTTGACGTTGTTACTGATTTCCAGATTTTTACTGACGTGGCTGTCGGTAACAGGAATACCGTAGGAAGCAACAGTGTCGAAAATGGCAAGTTTGTTGATTTCAGCCTGACCAGGCGGGATCAGGTATTCACCTGTGGCCCTTTGCTGGCTGTCGAGTCTGGGCACGCCACGGTCGATCACCTCGTTGGTGAAAGCACGGGCCTGCGCAGCGCCGCGACTAAAGCCAATTACATTCAATTCAATGTTCAGGTCAGGGTTCTTGTTGCAGAACGTGACGAAAGCAGCATAGGCCAGCTCGATACGGCTCTGGCTACCGCGACCTGTACCGCGCTCTATCAGCGCGATGGGCGTATTACCCTTCTGGCTGCCCACCCCATCCAGGTAGATTTTCTCTGACCGCCCGGTAGGTCCGTCAGGCCCGTATTTGAGGGGCACAGCGCCGGTGTTGAGAGAAAGGTTGGTACCGTGTGCGGTGTCGTACTCATAAAGTCTGGCGACATTGGTGTGGCTACCGACTGGCGTGTCCCTGTCCTTGTTGTTATCGGTGCCATCCATGTAAACACTGAAATAAACTGTCTTACTCATGTCATGTCCCTATGAACAAACTGCCGCCATCAGCCCTGATTCAATTTCAGGATATGCGCCTTTATGGCCTCACCGGCTGCCTGGACAAGGCTCAGGTGAAACGCCTTGCCCAAAGCCCGCAAGGGTGACCCGCGCAATGACTCGGCTGTCGCGTGGAATGTAATCACGCAGAGTTCCTCGGCCAGCACCTCTATGCTGCGATGGCGCATCCAGGGTTCGTCATACGGCTTTTGATGCCAGGTGGAAATCTGGTACTGGGCGTCCTCTCTTTCGAATGCCGCATACAGGTCCTGCGCCAGCGCGATACCGGTTTCTCGGATCAGGCCTGGGTCGACATCGCGGCTTTTCAGCAATGCCTCGAACGGAGCATTGGCGACAGACATCAAATCGCCAATGGTGTAGCCCGGCATCGGCGGAAACACACCAGGCGGCAACTCGCTGCCCGGGAGACTACCGTCGCTAGAGTTCTCTTCGTCACGCATAAAAAATCCTTCCGCGGAATGTGAAAAACGCTACCTGCCTGTGGGTGCTGGTACTTGGAAGGCCACCGACAGGCAACCCGCCTTGCTTCAGTTTGCGGATGCCCGCAACCGCTGCACAGCGGCATGATAAAGCAGGGTCAGGTCCTGCTTGGCATTCAACACTTCATTGTGAAAAACGGCAGAAACAAACGGCGCCACCTTGAAGAAATCCGGCAGCACTTGCGGAGCGCTGGCATGGATCGGAAAGACCGGATTGGCGGGTGCAGCCAACTGGAACTCATAACCGAACCCACCCAAACCAGCGCGCTCGGACAACGCCTGCGCAATACACAGGACCGCCAGCAACCCGATTTCCGCCACGTCGTCGGCATACAGCTCACCACCATCGTAGATAAACTGCTCACCGCGCACGATAGCCTGGTCGGCCAGGCCGGTCAGCAGCCGTCGAAGCTGGTCTTCCAGTTGATTGTCATCCATGCCAAGCCTCCGCCAAGCGATCCGAGTCAGGTATCAGGGTGCGCACACGATTGCGCGTCAACGTCCAAGACAATCTGGGGCAAGGGAAATTCCGCAAAGATGGCAAATTGCCATGAAACCGTCAGCCACCCTTCGCCCAAATACCCGCGTTGCAACATCGCTGCCGCTCATCGGCTTTCTTCATCACCTTCTTTGCCGCCCAACGATTCAGACCCGGCCGGTTGTGTGGCCTCAGTGAAGCCTTGACCCTGCGGGCCTGCACTTTGCGCGTGCGCGCCCGCTGGGACGGCCTGCTCCTGGTGGGTGTCGCTTCCAGCGGGGGCTGAGCCACCGCTCAGAGAATCCTTGTAGGCCTGAATGCGCGCATCTGCCCCTTCATGATACGCCGCCTTGCCCTCGGCACCCGCCGTGGTAAAGGCTTCCTTGTAGTCGGCACCGGCGGCACGTGCTGTCGAAGCCAGGCCGGCGCCTGCGGTCAACACCCCGGTAGCCACGCCTTCACGCATCCGCCCTGCCAGCGAGGCCGAGCCGGCCTCGCGGAATGAGCTCACGCCAGCACGCCCAGCGGACAATGCAACATTGCCAGCCCTGCGCAGGGTCCTGCCGGTGGCGGCGGTGCTACCCGCCACTGCCCGCCCCAGCGCCACGCCAGCCGCCTCGCTGCGTTTTTCGCCCAAGGTGCGGTTGCCCGCCGATGCGGCCTGGGCCCTTGCACCCGAGTCACCAGAGGCCGGGCCTCCAACACCTTGGCCATTGGCGTTGACGAGCGCCGGCTTGCCAGCAGAGCCACTGCGCGACCCACCCCCGCCTGGGCCGCCACCTGGCCGACCGCCACCTGGTCCGCCGCCGGGCGACGAACCATCTGGGGGTGGCAGCTTGCCTTGGCTATGACCAAGGCGCATGCCCGAGCCACTACCGCCGATACTCCCCCCTGCGGCAGCGATGCCGCCGCGCATCTGGCCAGTGGCGTTGGTTTCGCCCAGGTCACCGATACCCGCGCCAATCCAGCGCAAGACCTGGTCTGGCAAGGTCTGGGGCAGGCCAAAGATCATGTACAGCACCGGCAGCAAGGTCAGCCCGAACACCATGAACCACCAGCCAAACGTCAGAAACTCTGCAATGACACTCACGCCCCCCGTCGACTTTACGACGGCGCCGCGCATGGCGAAGAAGCCCTTGGCTATGTAATCGATCACCGGGTCAGACACCAGCACGGCCGCGAACAAACCCAGAACCGCAAGTGCAGGGCGTGCGAACAGCGAAAGCAGCAGCAGGTAACCTTGCGTTTGCGACCCCACGAATGTCCTGTCGGGGGTCATGTGCATCACAGCCCATAGGGGTGCAGCAATGATCGACTGCAAGACGGCGAGCACCCAGCCGACAAATACGATCATGAACAGCGTGTAGGGCAGGCTCGGCAGGAACACACCGAAGTAGAAGGCCAAAGGCTCGATATAACTGGCCATCAATGCGAGCTGCTTGACCGGCACCTCAAGCACCCAGTCCCAAAGCGGGGTAACGATCTTGTCCGCCTCCAGGCCGTTACCCAGTACCTTGGCTGCCGATACAGTACCTGCAAGCAATCGCACAGCCGTGGTGGTGGTCTTTATCGCGACGTCGGCAAGCAGGATGCCGGCGCGGGCAACGCTCAGGTAGTCGCCCACACACTTCATGCGGTTGAGCGAGCCGCCCATCTGCCCTGCGGTACCGCAGAGCGGGGTCTGCCCGTTACTCCCGGCGCCTGTCGCAATCTCGACGACATTGAGCATCATGCCGTTGACGAACGACGACATCTTGCTGTCCATGTCTGCTCGCAGCGAGCCCACGTTGATATCGGTCTTGGGGTCCTTGGGGATGAGGCTGGCGAAGTCTTCCGGCTTGGTGGTCTTGGCCTGGGTGTAGGTCTCCTTTTCTTCAGACTTTTTGTTGATTGTCTCGGTAACGGTGGTCACGCTGTTGCTCAGCAGCTGATAACGGGCATCTACAGGCAGACCGACCAACGACGGTGCGCCTACCGAGCCCACCGGCTCTGCCAACACGCCTGCGATCTGGCCACGCACCATGCCCACGCGCTGGAACCAACCGCCAGCGGCTGCCCAGCCATCCTCCGTGAGGGTTTTCAGGAAGTCTTTCAGCCCACTGTCCACGTCACCCTGCTCGTTGGTGATCTCACTGACAAGAGAAGTCGCAACATGCTCCTCCCATCTCTCCACGATCTCATTGAAGCGGTCCGAGTCGACATTGCCCCAACCTGCGTCATTGATACTCACCGGCCACGACTGGACCCAGTTGTCGAGGTCGCGCATCAGGTAACCAGCAGCGTCGATCTTCTCCCCCTGCACCTCCTGACGTACCTTTTCGAGGGCCTGGGCAGTGGCATCGGATTTGCTCTGTGCCACGTATGTTGAGAGCTTCACCGTGCCACAGAAAGGCTGCCCGCCGGCAAGGTTGGTCACCGAATTGCGGTCTTTGAGGAGGAAGGTGGACTCGGCGATTTTCAAGGTA
>NZ_BLJG01000157.1 GCF_009932375.1 Pseudomonas juntendi | reverse complement strand
GCGGCGCTCGGTCTGATAGACGCTGCAAAAACCAAGGCGTACACGTTAGAATGCCCAACTGCCTCCACCCCTCGGACCCTGCCCCTTGCTCACCGAACCTCGCCGCCGCGCCTTCCTTTCCGCCATGCAAGTGGTGCACTGGCTGCCGCGCGCCGAACTGCCGTTCGCTGCGCCGTCGCGCCCCGAGTTGCTGCTACCGGTGGCCCCGGTCGAGGACCTCGACTTCGATGTGCTGCCGCCAGCCCCTGGCAACGAAAAGCCAATCGCACCCCAGGCGCGCTCCGCCGAGCGGCCCAAAATCGAGATCCCGCGGCCCGGCAGCGGGCCCAAGCCGGCGGTCAAGGCGGTCGAGGCCGAGGCGCAACCCGCACCAGCAAGGCCGGCGCCGGTGCCACCGCCACGTTTCGCGCTGCAGTTGCTGCGCGCCGGCAGTTGCCTGCTGCTGGTCGAACTGGCCACCGGCCAGCCGTTCCAGAGCCGCGACCCTTCCTACCTGCTGCTCAAGGACATGCTGCGCGCCGCCGGGCTACCCGATGCACCGCAGATCATCGGCGAGCCGGTGCGCTGGCCGTTGCTGGTACGCGGCAACATGGACCAGGGCCCGGAGGCGGCACGTGATTTTGTCCAGGGCTTTGTCCAGGCGCGCCTGGAAGACGCGCCGTGCACCTGCCTCTGGCTGGTGGGCCTGCCAGCGGTGCGCTTTGCCGCCAACGCCGACGCCCAGGCCTATTACCAAACCCTGAAGCTCGACGGCCTGGGCGATGCCTGGGTCTTGCCGGGCCTTGAACTGTTGATGGACGAGCCGCAGCGCAAGGCGGACGTCTGGAAAGCCATGCGCCAGCTGATGGCGCGCTGGAAGAGCGTTGAATGAGTGACTCGATCAGTTTTCGCCCGATGACCGAGGCGGATCTGGATGCCGTACTTAAGATCGAATATGCCGCGTTCAGCCACCCCTGGACCCGCGGGATTTTCCAGGATGCGCTCAAATCCTACGAAGTCTGGCTGATGTTCGATGGCGAGCAGCAAGTGGGCCACGGGGTGATCAACGTGATCATCGACGAAGCGCACCTGCTCAACATTACCGTCAAACCCGAGAACCAAGGCTGCGGCCTGGGCCTGCGCCTGCTGGAGCACCTGATGGCCCGTGCCTACCAGCTCAATGGCCGCGAATGCTTCCTGGAAGTGCGCGCCAGCAACCAGTCGGCCTACCGCTTGTACGAGCGCTATGGCTTCAACGAAATCGGCCGTCGCCGTGACTATTACCCAGTGGCGGGTGGCCGTGAAGATGCCCTGGTGATGGCTTGTACCCTGCTTGAAGACTGACCCTGCGTGCTGCCTGGTTAACATCGCCTAGCGCGGCTGCCCCGGCACCGGTGGTGCTGGGGCGTCAGGCTGCAACAAGCCCAAATGAGCCAGACATGCGTGGCACTCTTCCATGACCCAGCCTGTGAAGCGCTGGCGCTTGCCACCATCGTTCAGCGGCTGGGGGCTGAGCAGGTGGTAGGCCGAGCCATCGCGGATAAACCCGAACGGCGCCTGCAACTGCCCGCTGTCGAGTTCGTCGCGCACCATCAAGGCAGAGGCCATGGCCACGCCCAAACCGGCGCTGGCAGCCTGGATCGACAGATAGAAATGCTCGTAGTCGCTGCGTTCGCAGTGCCGCGCCCGTTGGCCGCTGAGGCGCAGCCAAGTGGGCCAGGCAGCGGGGCGAGTGGTGCTGTGCAGCAGGCGTTGGCCGTCGAGCCGGAACCCGGCGCTGGGGCGGCACACCGGGCCGACCCACTCATCGCAGACCTTCTGGTTGAACAACTGGTTACCCCAATGGAAGTCGTCACGGCGGATGGCCAGGTCGACGCCGCCGCGGGCGAAGTCCAGCGGACCGCCAGCGGCTACCAGGTGCAACTGCAGGTCGGGGTGGGCTGCATGGAAACGCGGCAGCCGCGGGATCAGCCAGCGCATGGCGATGGTCGGTTCGCAGGACAGCACCAGCACATTGTCGCGGGCCTGGTGTTGCAAGCGCTGCACGGCGCCTTCCAGTTGTTCGAAGATCGCCTGGGTGGTGCCGTGCAGCGCGCGGCCGGCGGCGGTGAGAAAAATGGCCCGGTTGCGGCGCTCGAACAGTTCTACGCCAAGGCTTTCTTCGAGCAAGCGCACTTGCCGGCTGACGGCGCCGTGGGTGACGTGCAGGTGTTCGGCGGCGCGCACGAAGCTTTCGCTTTGGGCGGCGATGTCGAAGTAGCGGAAGGCGTTGAGTGGGGGCAGTTTCATGGCAGCTCTCCAAGCCGGCACTGCAGCGTTGGCCAGCCTGCACAATCACACGCTGGCTGGAGCAGGCGCTAGCTATCTGTGACTGAAACTATCAGATTTGCACCACGATAAATCGATTTTTCCTGCGCCGTAAGCTCCCGATAATCCTCGGTCTGTGCATTTTCATCGCCTATCGAGAGCTATCCCCATGACCGAACTCGTCGCCGTCGCCGTATTCACCCTGCTTGCCGTCATCAGCCCCGGTGCCGACTTCGCCATGGTGACCCGCAGCAGTTATGCACAAGGCCGCAAGGCCGGGCTGGCTGCCGCAGTGGGGATCGCCTTGGGGGTCCAGGTGCACGTGCTATACACGGTACTAGGCATTGCCGTGATCATCAGCCAGAGCCCGATGCTGTTCCTGGCCATGAAGGTGGTGGGCGCCGGGTATCTGATCTACCTGGGGTACAAGTCGGTCACCAATACCCGGCGCATCAGCCTTGAGGGTGGGGCGCCTAACAGTGCCTCGGTGCTGCAAGCCCTGCGCACGGGGTTTTTGACCAACGCACTGAACCCCAAGACCATGTTGTTCGTGGTCAGTGCCTACACCCAGGTCGTGCAACCGGGCAGCTCGTTGCAGCTGGCATTTGCCTATGGTGCGTTCATGTCGTTCGCGCACTGGCTGTGGTTCAGCCTGGTCGCGGTGTTTTTTTCCAGCACTGCCTTGCGCAAGGCCATGATCGACCGCCAAGTGCTGGTGGACCGGGTGATCGGCCTGGCGCTGATCGGGCTCGGGTTGACCGTGGCAGTGAGCGGCATCCGCTGACGCCCAAGGGGCAAGAGGGGGTGGCAGCCCCGGGGGCCGCTTTCGATGCGGCAGTTCTCGCAGGCAAAGAAAAAGGGCTTACCTTGCGGTAAGCCCTTCGTCTTGTTTGGTGGCTACACAGGGACTTGAACCCCGGACCCCAGCATTATGAATGCTATGCTCTAACCAACTGAGCTATGT
>NZ_BLJG01000156.1 GCF_009932375.1 Pseudomonas juntendi | reverse complement strand
CCCTATCGCCGGCAAGCCGGCGCCCACAGGTCCAGGCAACTGCGCAGGCCTTGTGGGCGCTGGCTTGCCAGCGATGAGGCCAGCACAGGCCGTGGGAATCTCAAGCTGCAGTCTTGAGCTCGATGCGGTACAGCTTCCCCAGCAGCAGCGAATACGAAAGCGTCCCCATCAACGCCACCGCGCCAATGAACCAGAACGCCATGGCGAATGAACCGCTGGCCTGCACGATCGCGCCAATCACGATGGGCGTAACGATGCCGCCAATGTTAGCGGCCAGGCTGGTAATCCCGCCGGTCAGGCCGATCAACTCCTTGGGCGCCACTTCCGACACCGCCGCCCATGACGACGAAGCGATACCCTGGGCAAAGAACGCCAGGGTCAGGACGGCGATGCACAGCACGTTGGAGTCGGTGAAGTTCACCAGCACGATCGACATGCCCAGCATCGAGCCCACCACCAGCGGCAGCTTGCGGGCAAACGACAGCGAGTAGCCCTTGCGGATCAGCAGGTCGGAGACGATGCCCGCCAACAGGATGCCGACCGTGGCGCCAATGAACGGCATGACCGCGAAAATGCCGACCTTGATCAAGGTCAGCTGGCGCTCTTCGATCAGGTAGGTCGGGAACCAGGTCAGGAAGAAATACAGCGCCGAGGTGCTGGCGAACTTGCCCAGGCAGATCGCCCACACCTGGCGGTAGCGGAACAGCTCGGCGACCTGGCGCCAGTCGAAACGGGTGCGTTGCTGGCTGCTTTTGACCAAGCCGCCGCCGTTCTCTATGTAGGCCAGTTCTTCCTTGCTGACCTTCTTGCAGTTCAACGGGTCGCGGTACAGGAACAGCCACAGCACGCCAAACACGATGCCGACCAGGCCCGTGCTGTAGAACACATGGCGCCAGTCGTAGGTGGTCGCCAGCCACAGCAGGGCGCCAGTGAACAGCGCCGTGCCCAGGTACTGGCCGCACACGTAGATGCTGCTGGCCATGCCGCGCTCGCGGGCGGGGAACCACACGGTGACGGCGCGGCTGTTGGCCGGGAAGGCCGGGGCCTCCATGGCACCGACCGCCAGGCGCAGGCCGAACAGTGAGGCAAAGCCACTGGCCAGGCCCTGGGCCACGGTCACTGCCGACCAGCTGATCAGCGACACGCCGTAGGTCAGGCGCGAGCCGAAGCGGTCGGCGATAAAGCCTGCCGGCACCAAGGCCAGGGCGTAGGTCCAGGCGAAGGCGGAGAAAATCAGGCCCATCTCGACCTTGTCCAGGCCAAGGTCCTTGGCCATGAACGGCGCGGCGATGGAAATGTTCACCCGGTCGACGTAGTTGATGATGGTCGCCACCAGCAGCAGCGACAGCATGAACCAGCGGCGGCGGGTGGGCAGGCGCTGGGCAGGGGCCGCGTCCAGCGCGTACGACGACGCGGCGCGGGGGGTAGGCGTGCTCGACATGAGTCGACCTCGTTTGTTGTTGTTGGTAGAGGTTGGGCTGCAGTCCCTTTACTAAGGTGGTCGTACAACGTCTTGAATGCAACGGCGGTTTTAGATCGTTTTTTTCACGGGAGGCGAGGGAAGACTGCACTGTCCAAAAAATCGAGAGGTAGGGTTTTGACCGGTTTTTCTGCTGGGTGTCGCATTTCTAGCGGGCTGTGGACGTTCAGGGTTGCGCAGGTTTTTGCAGACAGGTTTAATTTGATGAGTTTGGACATCGTACAACTTGCGTTGCCTGTTCCGGCCGCTTCGCGGGCACGCCCGCTCCCACAGGTGCAGCGCAGCCTTCAAGCCCTGTGATGATGCTGTGGGAGCGGGCGTGCCCGCGAAGCGGCCGGAACAGGCAGCGCCATTCTGGAACCTGGAGTAAGCCCAATGCCCCCAAAGCGCGAGGTCCCGACCTACGTCATGCAGCAGCGCAGCGAGCTGATGGACTTCTACATCCGCGACCAGCGCGGCCGCCCCGCCGAGACAGCGCCGCATCGCCACGAGTACTTCCAGATCCAGGTCAACCTGGGCGGCGACACGGTGCAACACATCGGTAGCGTGCAGCGCCCCTTCAGGCGCAACACCCTGGCTTTCATCCTGCCGCACCGGGTGCATGTGATCCCGCACCCGGCCAACAGTGACTTCGTGGTGATCAACTTCTCCCAGACCTTCCTGCTGCCCCACTTGGCCTGTGACCCGATGGACCTGGAAGAGGTGTCGATCCTGCAGGCGCCAGAGCTGTCCCCCTTCCGCTTTCAGGAGCACCTCGACTTTTGCCTGGGCGAGGCCGACTTTGCCGAGTTACGCCAAGTCCTCGACCGCATGCGTGTACTGGATGCCAACCGCCGCTTCGGCACCCGCGAAATCCTCAAGGGCCTGTTGCTGCAACTGATCGGCCAGGTCTGTGGCCTGTATGCCGAGCCGCTGCGCGAACTGGCCGAGAGCAATGCCGCACAGCTCAGCCGCCGCGCTGCGCTGGGCCGCATGAGCGAATACCTGCGCAGGCATATCGACGACCCCGACCTCAACCTGCAGAAGGTCGCCGCCGCCACCTACCTGTCGCCCACCTACTTGACCCACTGGCTGCGCAAGGAAATCGGCAAGACCTTCAGTGAGCTGGTGCTGGAGCGGCGCATGCACGCCGCACGCAACTACCTGCTCAACGGCAGCCGCCCGGTGGGCGAGGTGGCACGGCTGTGCGGCTTTGCCGACGAAGCCTACTTTTCCCGACGTTTCCGCCAGATCCACGGCCTGCCACCCGGGCAGTTCCGCCGCCAGCAGCGCGACCCGGATACGCCACAGGCGGCGATGCGGTAAGCTTGCCGGCATGAACCTCGACACCCGCATCAAGTACCGCCACCTGCTGTGCTTTCTGGAGATTGCCCGGCAGGGCAGCCTGGCCAGGGCTGCCAACGTGCTCGCCATCAGTCAGCCGGCGATCTCCAAGACCCTCAAGGAGCTCGAAGACCTGCTGGAAACGCGGCTGTTCGCGCGCAGCCGCCAAGGGGTCGAGCTGACGCCGGCCGGTACGCGCTTCATGCGCTATGCCGGGCCCAGCGTGCAAGCCCTGCGCGATGGCGTCAGCAGCCTGCGCGGCGAGGCACGGGCGCCGTCGCAGGTCCGCATCGGCGTGCTGTCCACGGTCGAGGGCCTGCTCATGCCCGAAGTGCTGTGCCGCCTGCATCAGCGTCATGAGGCGCTGGTGATCAGGGTGGTGACCGGGGTCAGCGCACAGCTGCTTGGCCAACTGCACCTGGGGGAACTGGAGCTGGTGGTCGGGCGCATGACCGACAGCCCGCAAATCCAGGGTTTGTCGTTCGAGCACCTGTACAGCGAGTCGATGAGCCTGGTGGTACGCCCAGGTCACCCACTGCTGACCGGCACACCCGTTGAGCGCGGCCAGGTAGGGCGTTACCCCTTGGTTTTGCCGCCTGCGGGTACCACCATCCGCCAGCATGCCGACAGCCTGTTCGTGCAATGCGGCATCCAGATGCCGGCGCAGCGCCTGGAAACGCTGTCCCTGGCGTTGAGCCGGCGCTATCTGCTGAGCAGTGACGGCGTGTGGGTGGCGCCGCGCGATGCCGTGCTGCTCGACCTGCGCCGTGGCGAGCTGGTCGAGCTTGACCTGGGTGTGCGTGAACCCGGTGGCTCGGTGGGCATTTGTCGTAATGCGGCCCTGCCGCAAAGCCTGCCGGGGCAGTGGGTGTGTGAAGTGCTGCGCGAAGTGGCCGGGCAGTACCGCGAGGGCGTTTACCCCTGAGCCTGCGCTGTCAGCAGGGCGCTCAGCGCCTTGAGGTTGTCGTCATTGAGGCTGCCACTGGCTGCCATCAGGCGTAGCTGCGCCTGCAGGATGGCATAGCGTTGCCGTGCCAATTGCAGGCGGGTGCGGGTCAGCTGCTGTTCGGCCTCGAGCACATCGTTGCTTATCCGGGCGCCCGCCTCGAAGGCATGTGCGGTCATGCGCAGGTCACTCTGGCTGGAGCGCAGAGCCTGTTGCAGGGCTTGGTACTGGCTGATGCCGCCGGTCAGGTTCAAGTAGGCCTGGCGGGCCATGAACTCGGCCTCGCGGCGTGCATCTTCCAGCTCGTTCCGAGCGGCACCTTGCAAGGCATGGGCTTCGCGGGTGCGGCTCTGGGTGGCGCCCCCGGAATACAACGGTACGCTGAGCTGCACGCCAACCACGGTTTGTGTGTATTTCTCCTCGGGCACTGTCACGTCGTACAGGCTGCCACCGACCGAGGCAAAGCGGCCATGCGCGGCCACCAGGTCGAGGGTGGGCAGGTGGCCGGCCTTTTGCTTTTCCACTTCCTGTTCGGCAATCAGTTGGCGGACCTCGGCGGCCTGCACCTTCAGATTATGCTGGCGGGCCTGGTCCGCCCAGGCAGCCAGCCGTGCCGGTTGCGGGCCGCTGAACGCGACTTGTTCATCGAGCCTGGCCAGGGCACCCGGGGTGCTCCCGGTCAGCCGGCCAAGAGCCTGCTGACTGAGGCGCAAGGTATTGTCGGCGGCAATCTGCTCGGCCTGTGCCATGTCGTAGCGGGCCTGGACGCGCTGTACCTCGCTCGGGGTTCCTGAGCCCTCACGGCGAAAGCGCTGCGCCTTGTCCAGTTGCCGGCCGAGGGTTCGAACCTGCTGGCGGGTGGTAGCCAATTGGTCCTCGGACAGCAACAGTTCGAAGTAGGCGTCGGCGACGCGCAGCATCAAGTCCTGGCGCGCTGCGAGCAGGTCGATTTCGCCAGCCGTGGCCTGGGCCTTGCCCTGCTCATGGCCGATCACGTTCTGCCAGCGCAGCAGCGGCTGGATCAACACCAGCGCATAGGCATTGGTGTTGTCGCGGTTGCGCCTGAGCGCACCGCTGTGTTCGCGGTCGACCCAGGCTGCGCCGCTTTCAAACGACAGATGCGGCAATAACGTTGCCAACCCTTGCTCAGCCTTCTGCGCTGCGGCCAGCTGGCGCTGTTCGGCTGCGGCATAGGCCATGTCATGCCCCAGGGCCTGCTGGTAGGCTTGGTATAGATCACGCGCCTGGGCCGGGCTGGCGCAAACCAGCGTCAGCACAAGCAAGGCTAGACGGATGGGGGTGCATTGTCCGAACACGTCGCGGACTCCTTTGCAAGTGAGGGCTTGGGTTGGCGGGAATTGCGCATCAGTAGCACCATCGGCACGCCGATCAGCATCACGGCGCCGAGCAGTCCGAAAAGCATGCTGAAGCCGAGCATCTGCGCCTGCTCCCGGGCTTGGATGAAGGCCAGTAGGGCATTGGCCTGATCGGGGCTGGTCAGGTCGGTGGATAGCCGCCGTGGGTCAAGGCTGGCCAGGTCCCAGCCGCTGGCGACCAGTCGGTTTTCGTCGACGTGTTCGGACAACTGGCGGTAGCGGGCCCAGGAGAAACGCGTTAGCAAGGTTGCGGCAATAGCGATGCCGACGCTGCCACCCAGCTGACGCATCAGGTTCAGTACGCCGGAGCCCACGGAAATGAGCTGCCCCGGCAACTGGCGCATGGCCAGGTTGGTCAATGGGACGAAGATCATGCCCAGGCCGAAGCCGCGAATGATCAGCGGCCAGTAGAGGGTGTCGGGATTGCTTTGCAGGGTGAATTGCGTATGCAGGTACATGGCGTAGCCGTACACCAGGATGCCCAAGCATATGAAGTAGCGCTCATCAATACGGTTTTCCTGCGATAGCTTGCCGATTACCAGAGTGCTGACCGCGCTGGCCAGGGCCCCGGGGAAGATGACAAGGCCGCTTTGGTAGGCGCTCTGTTCGAGTAGCGTCTGCAGCAGCAGGGGCACCATGAACAAGGTGCTGTACAGGCCGAAGCCAACGCAAAAGGCGCAGACCGACCCCAGCAGGAATTCACGGTTGTTGAACAGTGCCAGGTTGACGATGGGATTGGCCACGCGTCGCTCCCAATAGCAGAAGCCCAGCAAGCCCAGCAACGCCAGGGCCATGCACAGCAGGCTCAGGTTCGACTCCAGCCAGTCCCAGTGCTCGCCGCGCTCTAGCAGGATCTGCAAGCTGCCCACACCCACGGCAAGCAGCACGAACCCCAGGTAATCGATGCTGTGCGGGCGTTTCTCGTTGGCCGAGTCGCCCACGCACAGCCACGCCAGCAGTAAAGCCAACGCCCCGATCGGCAGGTTGATCAGAAAAATCCAGTGCCAGGAAAATTCATCGATCAAGTATCCCCCAACCGACGGGCCCAGCGTGGGCCCCATCATTACCCCGACACCGTACAAGGCCATGCCGGAGCTGACTTTTTCCTTTGGGAACACGTCGTAGATGATCGCCTGCGAAATGCCCAGCAGGCCGCCCCCGGCCAAGCCCTGGATCACCCGCCAGAAAACCATCTGCCACAGCTCCTGGGATAGCGCACAACCCAGTGAAGCCACTACGAAAAGCGCCGACGAAACCAGGTAGTAGCGGCGCCGGCCAAACCAGGCGGACAGCCAGCCACTGGCCGGCAGGATGACCACGTTGGCGACGATGTAACCGGTCGAGACCCAGGAAATCTCGTCGACCGACGCCCCAAAGCTGCCCATCAGGCTGGGAATAGCGACGTTGACGATCGTCACGTCGAGCAACTCCATCATCGAGATCAGGGTGACCGTCACGGCCACCAGCCACGGGGACCTCATAGGGCTTGCCCGCTGTTGCGGGTATCGACCTCGACGAACACGCTCATGCCTTGGCCAAGCGCCTGCTGCAGGGTGGCGGGCAACTCGCGGAACTCGATACGCGCCTGAACCCGCTGCACCACCTTGGTAAAGTTACCGGAGGCGTTTTCCTGTGGCAGCAGCGAGAAGCGCGCGCCCGTTGCCGGTACCAGGCTGTGCACCACGCCGGCGAACTGCTGCCCTGGGAAGGCATCGATGCTGATGCGCGCCGGCTGGCCGACACGTACCCTGCCGATCTGGGTTTCCTTGAAGTTGGCCACTACCCACAGGTGCTCGGTACTGACCAGACTCAGCAGCTTCTGGCCGGCCACCACGAACTGCCCGGGTTGCACATCCTTGTGAACGATCACTCCCCCTTGGGGTGAGGCATGCCGGGTGTCCTGCAGTTCGATGCGGGCCAGGGCCAACGCCGCTTCGGCGGTCTTGATTCGGTACGCTTCAACTTTCAGTGCAGCCTGATTGGCCAAGGTGCCCTCACGGGCCGCCTTGGCGTTGTCGCGGGCCGCCTGCAACTGATGGCTCAGCGCAGCGAAGCGAGTCTGTGCCGCTTCCAACTCCTGGGTACTGACCACGCCTTGGTCGGCCAGACGCTGTGCCCGCTGGTAGTCGCTGCGGGCTTGGCCAGCGCTGGCCGCCAACTGACCGATGGTCGCCTGTGCTGCCTGGCTACGGGCTGCCGCGCCGCGGACCTGGCTGTCCACCAGGCCAGGCATGCCACCTTGACCAGTCGCCATAAGCGCGCCCAGGTAATTGGCTTGAGCCTGTTCAACACGCTGCTGGTATTCGTCGTCACGTATTTGGAAGAGCAGGTCACCTTCGTTCACCCGCGTGTTCTCATGCACCGGTACCTGCACTACGACGCCACTCAGCCGGGCCCGGATGGGTATGATCACACCGTCCACTTCGGCGTTATCTGTACTGACGTACTGCCTCGCGTACTGCCAGCGTTGCAGCCCCAGCACGGCCAGACCTGCAATGACCAGTATCGATACTGCCAACTTGGCGGACTTGCCTTTCGTCATGTCACACGCTCTCGTCCTTGTCGTTATGGATCCGGAACGATAAAAAAGCCGACCTGAGTGCCCATGGTTACAGGCGGCCGGCAAGCGACCCGGCGCCTGGTGGTGGAGACCCCGGTTGGCGCGGGCTGGAGGGGATGATGGCGATTTACAACTGCGGTTTCTTGAACGAATCGCTTGTATTGCGCAGCACCATGGCAACGCGGCTTGGTGACATGCCGACCATGCGTCGCATCATGCGTGTAAGGTGGGCCTGGTCAGCGAAACCACCGGCGATCGCTGCGTCGCTGAGGCTGGCACCATGTGCAAGGGCGTGGCAGGCACGCTCCAGTTTGCGCCAGATGATCCACTGCGACAGCGGCACACCCATCTGCCGGGTGGCAAAAAAGCGCAGACGTGGGCTGGACAGGCCCACCGCGCTGGCCGCGCGGGATACCGCGCCAATGCCCGCCCAGTCCTGGCGTAGCAGGTGCAGTGCATTGGTCAGGCGCGGGTCGAAGCTTTCTGGTGGCACCAGCTTGAGTTCCAAGGCAGCCACCACCTCATGAAAGCAGGCGGCTTGGCGCACGCAATCGACGATGTCCTGGCTGACCGCGGTCTTACCGCTTTCATCAAGCAAGGCTTTGAGCGCACGGCCCAGTGGTGCATCTGGGTAGAAGTACAGAAAAGCGACGCGGTCAGGGTTGGGCAGTGACCTGTGGTCTACCGAAGGCCCGATCAGTACCCCAGGGGCGCTGAGGGTCTGCGTGCCAAACTCCACGGTGATGTCATGGCGCAGGCCGATGCATAACTGGATAGCGACATGGGCGTGGGCGGCAGTCTGGTCGGACTTGCCGGTGTAGCCCAGCCAGTACTCACCGAAAGTTACTGCGCCGTCCCATCTCATCGTGCATCCCTGAAGCCTGGTCTGGATAGCTGGGCCGCACTTGGGCCAGTACCCCGAAAGCGGCAGATGATAGCGTTCTGGTATATCTTGGTCGACACAAAGCGTGACGAATGATTTTTTGCATTGATCCAGGCCTTTCTGCCGTGCGCGAGGCTGTGGAACTATTCCCTCTTTGTTGGCTCTTATGCCGGTAGCCATGGGTTGGGGACGCCTGATAAGCTCGCGGCTTCTACCCTGATTGCCCTTATGGCGCATGAACAAGGAAATGACATGAAACAGCATCGTTTGGCGGCTGCGGTTGCCCTGGTTGGCCTGGTACTGGCTGGCTGTGATCAACAGGCCAGCAGCCCCGAGCTGAAGACCCCGGCGCAGAAAGCCTCCTACGGAATCGGCCTGAACATGGGCAAGAGCCTGGCTCAGGAAGGCATGGAAGACCTTGATTCCAAAGCAGTCGCCCTCGGTATCGAAGACGCCGTTGGCAAGAAAGAACAGCGTATCAAGGACGAAGAGCTGGTAGAGGCCTTCACCTCGCTGCAGAAACGTGCCGAAGAGCGCCTGGCCAAGGCCAGCGAAGAAGCCGCCTCTGCTGGCAAGAAGTTCCTTGAGGAAAACGCCAAGAAGCCGGGTGTCGTAACCACCGCTTCGGGCCTGCAGTACGAAGTGATCAAGAAGGCCGACGGCCCGCAGCCCAAGCCGACCGACGTGGTGACTGTCCACTACGAAGGCAAGCTGATCGACGGCAAGGTCTTCGACAGCTCCGTCGAGCGCGGCAGCCCCATCGACCTGCCGGTGAGCGGCGTCATCCCGGGTTGGGTCGAAGGCCTGCAGCTGATGCACGTTGGCGAGAAATACAAGCTGTTCATCCCGGCTGAACTGGCCTACGGTGCACAAAGCCCAAGCCCGCTGATCCCGGCCAACTCGGTACTGGTGTTCGATCTTGAACTGATCGCCATCAAGGACCCGGCCCAGCTGCAAGGCGCTGAGCCGGACGCTGAAGCGCCTGCCGAAGCCCCTGCCAAGTAATACTGGCTGTTTGCCGAAAACGCCCCGTCTTTACGGGGCGTTTTCGTTTTAGCTGCTTGGACGAACCTGCCACTGCTGATAATGTCCGAGGAAATGCAGCGTGAAGAAGTAGGACGCTTCTGACGCAAGTCGCTCGCGGCGCTGGTAGCAACAGCCTGTAACGACTGTGTAAAAAACGCCCGATCTGACCGGGGCCCTTGCCTGGCAGGCACCCAGGGTCAGAAACTGTGGCCTGTTCACAAGGTTATCCACAATAAATGTGGATAACCTTTTCCCTCTCGGAGGTTCCATGAGCGCACCCTGGAATTTCGCCCGTTTCCTGCCCTTGGCCGAGCGCCTGCTCAGCCGCGGCCGGTTGCCGGCCTTGCTGTTCGCCGTGGCGCGCAAAGGCCCACGCCTTGGCCAGTTGCGTGACGACGTTAAATTGCTGCAGTCGCTGTGCCTGGCTTGGTGGCGCGGCGAATACCGCGCCATCAGCCCCAAGGCGCTGGTGACCATCGTCGCTGGCCTGCTGTATTTCGTCAGCCCCATCGACGCTATCCCCGACTGGTTACTGGGCGTCGGGTTCCTCGACGACATCGCAGTGCTGGGCTGGGTACTGAAAACCGTGGCCGACGAACTGGCCCGCTTCAGGGCCTGGCGCGACAGCCAGGCACCCGAGCGGCTACGCGTGGTCGAGCGGCTGCCCGCGACACCGGAAGCACTGCGCCTGGAGCGCAATACCCGGTAAAACCGAACTTTTGGGTAGCTGGCCTGGCTTGGAGTCTGTCGGCTACAATGACACCTACAGACATTAGAGACTCGTCCATGGACAAGCTAAGCCTGCACGCCAAAAAAGCGTGGTTCGCCAAGCATCGCACTGCGAATTTCGAAAACAGCCTGCGCCTTGAAGGCTTTATCGTGCCGCCAGACGACGGCAAAGCGAAGTTGCCTGCCCGTGCTGCTGCACGCGAAGCCGTGCGGCAACTCAAGGCTTGAGTGTCGACAAGTATGGGGTTTATCAAGACCCTGATTGCTATCCTGACACGGACGTCCTGAAGAACCTTCTCAATCTGCGCAATGCAGAGGATCTGGCTGATGCTGAGCGTTACCTCACCCAGGTAGCGGCATCGCAGCTGGAGTTCGAAGAGCCTCCATACGATCTAGGTACATTAAAACGAATTCACTGCTGTCTGTTTTCCAGTATCTACAGTTGGGCTGGAGAAACTCGATCCGTAAAGATCAGCAAGGGCCATAGCCACTTCTGTGTACCGGACCGTATCGAGCCAGAGGTAGCGAAAGAATTTTCCAGAATGGCGCGGGCGGGCTGGTTTGAAGGCTACTCTCGTGATTCGCTCGTGGTTTCCGTTGCTCAATCGTATGGAACATTGAATGTCGCTCATCCCTTCCGTGAAGGTAATGGTCGGGCCCAACGTGTTCTGTTTGAATGGCTAGTCGTGAACGCTGGTTTCGAGATTACCTGGGGACGGGTTGGCCAGGAGCAGTGGGTAGCGGCGAATATCGAGTCTTTTCAAGGCAATGACCAGGCTTTGGAGCTCGTCTTCAATCAATGTATCGGCGCTCCGATCAGGGAAGCCAACGATCCATCTTGATACTTGTTTTCTGATTCTGTGGGTGCTTCAGCGATTGCAAGCTGGCGTTGACATTCATTGGGGGCCGACCTCGTGTGTCGATACCCGCTCTCAAGCACGCCTGCTGGAAATCTCTTACAATGAGATATAACAGAAGGGGAGCAGCCCGATTGCCGTTCGCTATTGGCTATCATCCGGTTGGATGAGAGGGCAGGGTCGCCGCGCTGTGTTGCAACGCCTATGCCGGCTCCCCCAGATAGGCCGTATGGATTGCATGCTGTAATCCTTGTTGAAGGGGTTTGTAATGGGTATTCAGGTCATCAGCCGCGACGGTCAGCCCGAGTACGCCGTGGTTCCCTGGGAGCAGTACCAGGCGCTGCTGCAGGCGGCAGGGCAGGCACCTGCCGAGGCCGCTGCCAGCGAGCCGGCTCCCGCCGCAGCCGTTGCAGCGCTGCCGGCGTTCAGTGAAGTTGCACAGATCCGCCAGGCCAAGGGCATCGCGCCTGAACAACTGGCGCGTAATGTTGGGGTCAGCCCGGCCTACCTGGCCATGATCGAATCAGGCGAACGCCACCCGGATGCCGCCATCCGCCGTGCCCTGGCCTGGCACCTGGGGGTCGCGGGCTGGAGCGAGCCATCATGAGCCAGGTCAGGATCAGCCGTCAGCATTGGGACAACCTGCTGGGCGAGCTTGACCTGGCCCGCCGTCAACGTCACTTGCTGACTTACAGAGCGCTGATCGAGCGCTTGCAATTGCCCAGCCCGGCCATGCAGACACTCACCGCTGCGCTGGAATACCTGGCGGTGCTGGACGCGCGTGCCGAGCAACCGCTACGCAGTTCGTTGGTCATCAGCCAGGGCGCCAGCCGCTTGCCGCGTACCGGCTTTTTCGA
The DNA here is from genome assembly GCF_009932375.1 of Pseudomonas juntendi. Lineage (GTDB taxonomy): Bacteria > Pseudomonadota > Gammaproteobacteria > Pseudomonadales > Pseudomonadaceae > Aquipseudomonas > Aquipseudomonas juntendi. The sequence continues at coordinate 7,702 of NZ_BLJG01000156.1, read as the reverse complement.
ATGCGTAGAGCGCCTGGGGCGCTTCTCCGGCCCGATCGACGGTATGGAGGCCGCGTCGTGGCATGCTTCCGAAGTGGTGCGGGTGTTCGAATACAGCTACCCCGAAAGCGCCTGATCGCCAGCTGCACCGGGTTTTAGCCAAGCAGGCACGAAATGAAAGGGCCGGGCATTTGCATGCCCGGCCCTTGTTATGTCGCGACAGCCAGCGGCCTTACTTCTTGGCCACTTTGCTGCTGGCGCTGAGGTAGTCGATCAGGATGCGACCGGTTTCCGCCAGGTAGGCGTCGTCTTCCGGCTTGGTGTTTTCATCCTCGGCCGGCAGCGCGTCTTCGTCCTCTTTCTTCAGCTCTTTGAGCGGTTCTTCACCCTTGGCCTTGCGGCGGGTGTTTTCCAGCGCCAGTTGTTTCGCCTCGATCTCGTCGTGGCGGGCACGGCGGTCCTGCTCGTTGAGGCTGACGGTTTTCTCGTTCATCAGCTTCTGGGTCAGGGCCAGGCGGTCGCGGATGTAGGTGAACTCGGCATCCTTGTCGCTACGTGCCTCATGCTGAGCCTTGAGCTGCGCCAGGAACGGTTTGAACGGGTCGGCAGCGGGCTTGACCACCGGGCGAATGGTGTCCCAAGGCATGGCCTCGGGCAGGGCGCTTTCGCCAATTTCCTTGGTGTCGATGATCGATGGGTAGTCGATGTCCGGCAGTACGCCCTGATGCTGGGTGCTCTGCCCGGATACCCGGTAGAACTTCGCCAGTGTCAGCTTCAGCTCGCCATGGTTGAGCGGCTGGATGGTCTGCACGGTGCCCTTGCCGAATGTCTGGCCGCCAATGATCAACGCGCGGTGGTAGTCCTGCATGGCACCGGCGAAAATCTCCGAGGCCGATGCCGACAGGCGGTTGACCAGCAGCACCAGCGGCCCTTTGTAGAAGGCACCCGGGTTTTCGTCTTCCAGCACGTCGACCCGGCCATCGCTGTTGCGCACCAGCACCGTCGGGCCTTTCTCGATGAACAGGCTGGTCAGTTCGGTGGCTTCCTGCAACGAGCCGCCGCCGTTGTTGCGCAGGTCGATGACCACGCCGTCGACTTTCTCTTTCTGCAGCTCGGTGAGCAGTTTCTTCACGTCACGCGTGGTGCTCTTGTACTCCGGGTCGCCGGCGCGGTAGGCCTTGAAGTCCAGGTAGAAGGCCGGGATCTCGATGATGCCCAGCTTGTAGTCACGCCCGTCCTGCTTGAGCTTGAGCACCGACTTCTTCGCCGCCTGCTCTTCCAGCTTCACCGCTTCGCGGGTGATCGACACGATCTTGCTGGTCTGGTCGCTCGGTGCGTTGCTGGCCGGGATGACTTCCAGGCGCACCACCGAGCCTTTCGGGCCGCGGATCAGCTTGACCACTTCATCCAGGCGCCAGCCGACCACGTCGACCATTTCCTTGTTGCCCTGGGCGACACCGATGATCTTGTCTGCCGGTGCCACCTGCTTGGTCTTGGCTGCCGGGCCGGCCGGCACCAGGCGCACGATCTTGACCTGGTCGTTGTCGCTTTGCAGCACTGCGCCGATACCTTCCAGCGACAGGCTCATGTTGATGTCGAAGTTTTCCGCGTTGTCTGGCGACAGGTAGTTGGTGTGCGGATCGTAGGACTGGGCGAAGGTGTTGATGTAGGCCTGGAAGATATCTTCGGCACGGGTCTGGTCCAGGCGCGCCAGCTGGTTCTTGTAGCGCTTGGTCAGGGTTTCCTGGATCTGCTTGGGCTCCTTGCCGGCGATCTTCTGGCGCAGCACTTCGTCTTTCACGCGTTTGCGCCACAGGTCGTCAAGCGCGGCCTGGTCCTTCAGCCATGGCGCGTCCTTGCGGTCGATCAGCAAGGTTTCCTTGGTGGTGAAGTCCATTTTGTCCACGCCCTTGTTCAGCTCGGCCAGGGCGAAGTCCAGGCGTTGCTTGACGCGGTCGAGGTAGCGCTTGTAGATGGTGAAGCCCGGGTCGAGGTTGCCGCTTTTGAGGAAATCGTCGAATTGCGTTTTCCACTTGTCGAATTCGGCGATATCGGCCGCGGTGAAGTAGCTGCGCGCCGGGTCCAGCAGCTTGATGTAGCTGTCATAGATGATGACCGAACGGGCGTCATCCAGTGGCGGCTTGCTGTAATGGTGGCGCTTGAGCAACTCCACCACATTGAGGCTGGCGACGATCTCGTCGCGGTCGGGTTGCAGGCTGTCCCATTTATTGGCGGCCGCTGCATTGCCGCCGAGCGCGAGGCTGCCCAGGCCGATCATCATGGCCAGGGCGGTGCTTGGGAGGAAATGCTTCATGCTGATTCGACGTGGGGGCAATTGATCACGCATAGTAGGCCGTCTTTTCCGTTCGCCGGTTCCAGAAGAGCCGGGCGCATACTGCAAAAAGCCTGGGCACAACGATCCCAGGCTCGGTCATATGATTCAACTATGGAGGCACTGTGAAGGCATTGCAAGGCGTTGACGGACATGTGACCTGGGTCGAGGCCGAACGCCCGACCTGTGACGCGGGCCAAGTGCGCATCCGCGTGGCTGCGGCGGGGTTGAACCGCGCCGATTTGCTGCAGATGAAAGGTTTGTACCCACCGCCGCCAGGTGCCAGCCCGTACATGGGGCTGGAGTGCTCCGGGGTAGTCGAAGAAGTGGGCGCTGGCGCAGCCTGGCGCGTGGGTGATCGGGTCTGCGCGCTGCTGGCCAGCGGTGCCATGGCCGAGGAAGTGGTGGTCGACGCCCGCCACGTACTGCCGGTGCCCGAAGGCCTTAGCCTGCATGAAGCCGCTGCACTGCCAGAGGTGTACGCCACTGCCTGGCTGAACATCTTCCAGCTTGGTGCGCTGAAGGCGGGCGAGAAGGTTTTGGTGCACGCCGGTGCCAGCGGCGTCGGCTCGGCAGCCATTCAGCTGTGCAAGGCGTTTGGCAGCCCGGTCTGGGTCAGCGTCGGCTCGGCGGACCGCCTGGCCTATTGCCAGGCCTTGGGCGCAGCAGGTGGCGTGGTGCGTAACCAGAACCTCGACGCGCTGGAAGGGCTGGGCCCGTTCGACGTGATTCTCGACCCGGTGGGGGCCAGCTATGGTGAGCTCAACCTCAAACTGCTGGCCCGTGACGGGCGCTGGGTGATCATCGGCCTGATGGGCGGCCGCACGTTCGAGCTGGACCTGGCTCAGGTACTGGGCAAGCGCCTGGGGATCACCGGTTCTACCCTGCGCAACCGTGATGACAGCTTCAAGGCCGAGTTGCTGCGCGAGTTGCAGCAGCAGGTGTGGCCGCTGTTCAGCGAAGGGCGCCTGTCGCCGCAACTGGTCGATACCTACCCTGTGGAGTTTGCCCAGGCGGCGTATGCCGAGCTGGAGACCAACCAGGTGTCGGGCAAGTTGGTGATGGTGATCGACCCGAGCCTGGCTTGAGGTTGCCGGGGCTGCTGAGCAGCCCATCGCGACACAAGGCCGCTCCTACAGGAGCTTGCATTTGCCTGTAGGCGCGGCCTTGTGTCGCGAAGCGCCCCCATGGCCCTCAAGTCCAACTCAAAACAGGCCAGCCGTTCTTCTCGGCGTGCTCGCGCAACACCCCATCCGGGTTCACCGCATACGGGTGATCCACCTTCAACAACAACGGCAGGTCATTCCTCGAATCGGAATAGAAGCTCGCCCCCTCCAGGTTCTCCTGCTCCTGGTCCAGCCACTCCAGCAGCCGGGTAATCTTGCCCTCGCGGTAGGTCAGTACCCCATGGGTCTTGCCGGTATACACCCCGTTCACCGCCTCCAGCTCGATCGCCAGGTATTCGTCCACGCCCAGGCGCGCCGCAATCGGCCCCACCAGGTGCGTGCCCGAAGCGGAAATGATCAGAATGCGATCGCCGCGCTTGCGGTGCTCGGCAATGCAGCGGCAGGCGTCGCCGTAGATGATCGGTTCGATCACCTCTTCAACCCACGGCTCCACCAAATGCTCGACTTCCTCCAGGGTGCGCCCGGCTATCGGCTCCAGGCTGAAGGCCATGTAGTCCTCCATCTGCAGGTGGCCTTTGCCGTACGCTTCCATCAGCTCATGGTCGCGGCGCAGGAATTCCTTGCCGTCGACCCAGCCTAACCGGGCCATCTGTTCACTCCACAGCGACGCGCAGTCGCCGTGGATCAGGGTTTCGTCCAGATCGAAAATTGCCAATGCCATCGTGTTGCATCTCCTTAGGCCACTTCGCGTAGCGCCGTGGGGTCGATCGACAGGCTCACCCGTTGCCCGTCTGCATGCAGGTCGGCCGGCGAGCGGTTGAGTACGTCGACCACCAGTTCCACGCCACGCACTTGAACGCGGTAGCGGATCACGTTGCCCAGCAGGCTATGGCTGCGTACCTCGGCGTCGCGCTCACCCGCCAGGCCCAAGGTGATGGATTCCGGGCGGATCGCCAGGCGGCAGGCTATCGGGCGTTGCAGCAGGCGGCTGGCGCTGTCGGCGTCAAGCAGGTTGTAGTTGCCGATAAAGCCTGCGGCAAACAGGTCCACCGGCGCAGTGTAAAGGGTTTCGGCATCGCCGCTTTGCACAATGCGCCCTTGGTTCATCAGGAAGATACGGTCGGACATGGTCAGCGCCTCTTCCTGGTCGTGGGTGACGAAGATGGTCGTCAGCCCCAGTTCGCGCTGGATCGCGCGAATTTGCTCGCGCAGGTGCTTGCGGATACGTGCATCCAGTGCCGACAGCGGCTCGTCGAGCAGCAGCAGGCGTGGCCGGGTGACCAGCGAGCGGGCCAAGGCCACGCGCTGGCACTGGCCGCCCGACAACTGGTGCGGGTAGCGCCCGGCAAAGGTGCCCAGCTCGACCAGGTCCAGTGCCTCGCGCACGCGCCGCTGGCATTCCTCGGCCTTGACCTTCTGCATGCGCAGGCCAAAGGCAACGTTCTGCTCCACGGTCATGTTGGGGAACAGCGCGTAACTCTGGAACACCATGCCGATGCCGCGTTGTTGCGGGCTCAGCGGCACGATGTCGTGGCCGTCCAGCAGGATCTGCCCGCGGTCCACCGGGGTGAGCCCGGCGATGCAACGCAGCAGCGTGGACTTGCCGCACCCGGAGGGGCCGAGCAGGGTGACGAATTCGCCGCGCTCGATGTGGCAGTCGATGTTCTCGAAAACCGGGTTGCCGGCATAGCTCTTGTGCAATTGCTGTACGCTGACGAAGCTCATGTCAGGTCTTGTCCTTGTTCAGGCGGTTGGCAACCCAGGTCAGTACCAGCACGAAGGCGAAGTAGGAAATCACCAGCGCGCTGTTGAAGTGGCCGCTGCTGTTGCGCATGTTGTTCAGGTACACCTGCAGGGTCTCGTAGCGGGTGCCGACCAGCAGGTTGGCGAACACGAACTCCCCGAACAGGAACGAGAACGACAGCAGCAGCGCCACCATCAGGCCCTTGCGCAGGTTTGGCAGCACCACCAGCAGTGCGGCTTGCCAGGTGCTGGCGCCCAGCAGCTGGGCTGCGTCCATCAGGTCGTGCAGGTGAATGGCCTGCAGGTTGTTGGTGATCGCCCGGTACATGAACGGCAGGGCGATGGTGAAGTAGCAGCCGATCAGGATCCACGGCGTGCCGACCATGGCCATCGGCCCGCTGCCGTACAGCTGCAGCAGCCCTACCGACGACACCACCGGCGGTACCGCGAAGGGCAGCAGGATCAGGATGTTCATCAGCCCGTCCAGCCTGGGGAAGTGGTAGTGGACCACGAACAACAAGGGCAGGATCAGCACCACCGACAGCAGCAGCGCCCCTACGCAGACCAGCAGCGACTGGCCGAACGCCGCCAGGAAGCGGGGTTCGCTCCACAACGCGATGTACCACTTGAACGTCAGGCCGCTGGGCAGCAGGCTGGCCGACCAACTGGTGGCCAGCGAGTAGAGCAGGGTGCCGGCCAGGGGCAACAGCAGAATCAGGAACAGCAGGTACACCACGGCGCGGTGGTACCAGCCGCCGGCACGGGTTTCAGCGCGCATGGTAGCTCCGTTTCAGTAGCCATTGGTGCACCACCGTGACCAGCGTCATCAGCCCTACCAGAACCATTGCCAGCGCGCTGGCCAGGTTGGGGTCGAGGCTGATGTCACCGGCCACCAGGCCAGCGATGCGGATCGGCAGTACGTTGAAGTTGCCAGTGGTCAGCGCGTACACGGTGGCGTACGCGCCAAGGGCATTGGCCAGCAGGATGACGAAGGTGCCCAGCAGGGCCGGGGTCAGCACCGGCAGGCCGATGTGCCGCCAGAACTGCCAGTGGCTGGCGCCCAGCAGTGCTGCCGATTCACGCCAGTCTTCGCGCAGCGCGTCGAATGCCGGGTACAGCAGCAGCACCCCCAGCGGGATCTGGAAGTAGGTGTACACCAGGATCAGGCCGTTTCTGGAATAGATGCTGAAGTCTTCCAGCAGGCCGATCTGCTTCAGCAGCAGGGTCAGTGCGCCGTTGAAACCGAGCAGGATGATGAAGGCAAAGGCCAGCGGCACCCCGGCGAAGTTGCTGGTCATGTTGGCGAAAGCGCTGACGAAGTCGCGCAGCCTCGAGTCTACCTGGCGCAGCGAATAGGCACCGAGGGTAGCGATGACGATACCGAACAGGCTCGACCAGAAGCTGATCTCCAGGCTGCGTTGCAACGCCTGCAGGTAGAACTTCGAGGTGAACACCTTGCTGAAGTTGGCCAGGCCCCAGCCAGCCTCCGATTGCAGGCTGTTGATCGCCACCCAGGCCAGCGGGGCGATCTGGAAGATGACGAAGAACACCGCGAACGGCAGTAGGCACAGCAAGGCCAGGTAGCGGCTGCGGTTCACTTGAGCAACTCCTTGCATACCGTTTTGTCATGCGCCACGCCCAGCAGCTCGCAGATGGTGCCGCATAGCTCGGTCTGCTGTGGCTTGGCGGCCGGGTCAAGACTGAAGGCTTCGCCAAAGACGAACAGCGGCACTTCGCGTTCCTCGGTGAGCAAGCCATTGTGCGAGCGGTCGTTGTTCATGCCGTGGTCGGCAGTGACCAGTACCTGGTAGCCCTCTTCGAGCCAGCCTGGCAGGTAGTCGGCCAGCAGGATGTCCACGCTGCGCGCGGCATTGCGGTACTGGCTGCTGTCCAGGCCATGGTGGTGGCCGACATCATCGATGCTCATGGGGTGCAACAGCAGAAAGTTCGGGGCGTGCCGCCGGCGCAGGTACTCGCCGTCGGCCAGCAGGTGGGAGTCGGGGTAACGGTCGTCCCAATAGAACAGCCCGTGCTGGATCGGCAGCTTCGGGGCGTGGGTATGGCGGTCGCGCTGCGGATCGAAAGGCGAGCGGTTATACAGCTCGCTCATCCAGTGATAGGCCGCTGCCGCCGTGCCCAGGTTGGCCTCGCGCGCGTAGTGGAACACGCTGCGTTGGTTGGACAGGCGGTTGACGCCGTTGTGCACGATACCGCTGTCGATGGGCGCTACGCCGGTGAGGATGCACTCGTACAACGGCCGTGACAGCGATGGCAATTCGCATTCCACGCGGTACAGCGCGGCGCGGTCGGCCTCGACATAGGCGTGCAGGTGGCCCATGGCATGGTGGGCGACCTGGTAGTTGAGGCCGTCGAGCAAGACCAGGATGACGTTGTGTTGCATGGTGGCTCCCAATGAGCTGCAGGCGGTTCTAGCTGAAAGCTGAAAGTTGCAAGCTACAAGCTGCAAGAAGAAGCCCGCATGGCGCTCACCGGCTTCCACTTGCAGCTTGAAACTTGAAAC
>NZ_BLJG01000155.1 GCF_009932375.1 Pseudomonas juntendi | reverse complement strand
GCTCCCACAGGGATCCCACAATGCCCAAGGCCTGTGTTGAACCTGTGGGAGCAGGCTTGCCGGCGATAGGGGCGGTGCAGGCAAATGACTAGCCAGCCAGAAGCAAGGATCCTGCATGCCCAGCCCAGTCCTGATCGCCATCGACGCCTCCCCCGCCGCCGCCGCCCTGCTCACCCTCGCCCGCCGTTACTGCCGCCCCGGCGAACACGAATTGCACGTGCTGCTGGCCATCGACTCTACCTTCGCCGTGCACGAGCAACCCGCGCCCTACACCACCGAAGAGCTGGAGCAATACCCCGCCGCCTGCAAGGAACAGCACCAGGCCGACGACGCGGTGGCCAAGGCGGTAGGCGAGTTGCAACAGGCCGGCTTCGCCAGCCAGGGCTGCATGATCGCGGGGCAACCGGTCGAGGCGATCGTAGCCAAGGCGCAGGAACTGAACTGCGAACTGATCATCATGGGCCACCGCCACCTGTCACGGCTGGGCCGGTTGCTGGACCCATCGATCAGCGCGAAGGTGATCGACCGGGTGAAGGTGCCGGTATTGGTGGGGCCCGCCTGAACGCCAGGTTGTCGATGCTGGCAGGCGCACAGCGTACCCTGTGGGAGCGGGCGCGCCCGCGAACACCGGCGCAGCCGGTGCCAGCCACCGCGTTGGATTCTTGCCGGGCATGCCCGCCACCACAGGTCCAGCGCTGTATTCAAAGGCAGTGCAGTGACTGTGGGCCAGAATGGCGCCGCAGGTCACCCCTCGCTCGGCTTCACCACCACCGTACAAGTCGTCCCCGCCGCCAGCAAGAACCCTTCCGGCACTTCATCGATGTGAATGCGCACCGGCACCCGCTGCGCCAGGCGTACCCAGTTGAAAGTAGGGTTCACGTCGGCGATCAGCTCGCGGCTTTGCGGGTTGTCGCGGTCGTAGATACCGCGGGCGATGCTCTCCACATGGCCCTTGATGCGCTCGCCGCTCATCATCTGCAGCTCGGCCTGGTCACCTACCTTCACATGCGGCAGCTTGGTCTCCTCGAAGAAGCCGTACACCCAGAACGAGTTCTCGTCGACCACTGCCATCACCGCTTCACCGGTACGCGCGTAATCGCCACGGTGGATATTCAGGTTGGTCACATAACCGTCCACCGTGGCCACGATGTGGGTCCGTTTCAGGTTGAGTTCGGCAGCCGCCAGCTCGGCAAGCGCCTGCTGATAATCGGCCTGGGCGGCGTTGGCAATATTGCTGGCATCGTCACGGTTTTCCTTGGAGATCACCAGGTTGTCCATGTCGGCACGGCGCTTGGCGTTGACCTTGCGCATCTCCCAGGTGGCCTTGCGCGACGCGACCAGCGCCTTGGCCTGGTCGACAGCGAGCTGATAGTGCTCGGGGTCGATCTGGATCAACAGGTCGCCCTTCTTCACCCGCTGGTTGTCCTTGACCGGCACGTCCACCACATAGCCAGGCACGTCGGCGGCCACGTTGATGATATCGGCACGAACGCGGCCGTCACGGGTCCACGGCGTGGTCATGTAGTGCACCCACAACTGGCGACCGATGGCCACGGCAGCGACCAGCACCAGCAGGGTGGCGATCAGGCTGAAGAACTTTTTCATCGAAGGTTTCTCACCAGTAGACAGTAAGCGCCATGGCGCCGAACAGGCAGACGAACAGGCTCAGGCGCAGCAACGCCGGGTGCCAGAAGAAGCGGTAGCCATCATGGCTGGCGATGAACCGGTCCAGGCCCCAGGCCAGGCCCAGCGCAAACAGGAACATCAAGGTCATGGTGGGCATGTACACACCATGGAAGGCGATTTCGCGGGGCATGCTTTCACGCAGCATCTGGCAGTCCTTTCGCCGGCACCAGCGGCGACTGTGGGTCGAGCAGGGAAGAACGGATAAAGTGCAGGTAGCTTTGCGCACGGCGCAGCACCGAGGTATCGAAGTGCCGGGCGAAGGGCTCGTCAGTGGCCTGCACCCGGGCAATGGCATGGTCCACTGCTACCAGCGCGCGTTCGTGGTTGCTGGCACTGGGCTGCAGAAACAGCCGTGCCAGGGCCCGGCCCATCACGCGGATGGCCTGGCGCCACGGTTGCGACTCGGCATAGGCCGGGTGCACCGGGGCGCGGGCCTGCTCCTTGCGCAGCTCGATAACCGCGTGGCCGACCTCCAGCACGGTGAACATCCAGCCCATCAGCTCGCTCTGAACCTTCGGCTTGCCGGCTGCCAGGCCGTAGGCCTGGTGCAGCAGGTCGCGGGTGCGGCTTTCGAACGCCGTGCCGATGCCACGCAGGCGGCCGCTGATGGCAAACAACACCTGCTCGCGTAGCTCCTGCTCCAGGCGGCTCCACAACCAGCGGCTGTTGGGTGGCAGGATGATCGCCCCGGCGGCGGCACACACGCACATGCCCAGAATCATGCCGATGTAGTCATTGATGAAGCTGTAGGGGTCGTACACGGTCAGGTTGTTGGGTACCGAGCCGATGGCGAAAAACACCAGCAGGCCGATGCCGTAGCCCGCGTAGGCCGGCCGTGACGAGAGAAACGCGCCGAGCACGAACACAGGCGCCAGCACCATGCACAGCAATGGGAACCCATCGATCCAGGGGAACACGAAGAAGGTCTCGAAGAAGCCGACCAAGGCCCCCAGCGCAGTGCCGCAGGCCATCTGGAACGACATGCGCTTGGGGTTGGGCGAGGCCGCCGACAAGCCCACGGTCACCGTGGCGATCAGGGTCATCATGGCGCCACTGGGCCAGTCGCTGAGCAGCCAGTAGCTGCCCAGCAGCAACAGCACTGTCGAGGCGCGCACGCCCGCTGCCAACGACACCAGCCAGCTGGTCTGCGCCACATAGGGCTCGTCCCATTGCTCGCGCTCGTGCTTGTGCGCGGCCAGCGAGGCGTGGGTTTCGGCGTAGCTGAACATTTCGTCGATGAAGCGGTACAACAGCTCGAACACCGTGTGGAAGTCGAGCTGGTCGGCCGCGCTCGGCCCGGTTGCCAGGTAGTCGGCCCGCAGGCTACGCACCTGGGTTTGCAGGCCTTCCTTGTAGGCGCCCAGCTCCAGGGTCAGGCGCAGTGCATCGGCGTCGGTCAGCGCCCGGCCCACGTAAGGCTGCAACAGCTCCACCAAGGTGTTCAGGCCCGGCTCGATGGCGGTGACGATCTGCCGCGGGCCACGTGCACGCAGCCGCTCCAGCAGGCGGTGCAGGGCGTTGAAGCGTGTGGTGATGGCCATGAACTCGCTGTTCATCCGCACCAGCCGGCCACTGCGCCGGCGCATGTGCGGGTCTTCGAAGGCGGTGACGTTACGCAGGCTTTCCAGGCCCACCGCCTCGGCCACGAAGCGCACATTGCTGCTCTCGAAGCGGTCACGCTGGCTGTCACCGCGCAAGGCCTCGACCACCACCCCGGCGAACACGCCAAAGCGCTGGTACAGGGCGTTACGCATGGCGGCGCTGGCCGACTGCGGCAGGATCGCGGCACTGACGAAGGTCGACACCAGGATGCCCAGGGCAATTTCCAGTACCCGCCACACCGCCGCCATGAACGCCTGGTCGGGGTGCTGCAGCACCGGCAGGCCGATCATGGCCGCGGTGTAGCCGGCCAGCACGAAGCCATAGGCGCGGAAGGTGCGGTAGCGCATGGCACCGGCCGAGCACAGCCCAACCCACAGCGCCAGGCTGGGCAGGAACAGCTCGGTGTTCTGCGGGAAAATGGCAATCAACGCCACCATCATCGCCGAGCCGGCCAGGGTGCCGAGCACCCGGTAGAAGCTCTTGGCGAACACGTGGCCGCTTTGCGGCTGCATGACGATGAACACGGTGATCATCGCCGTGCGCGGTTGCGGCAGCTCCAGGCGCATGGCCAGCCACAGGGTAATGAACGCGGCTGCCAGTACCTTGAAGATGTAGACCCAGGTCACGCCATCGGTACGCGCCCAGGCGAAGAAGCCGCGACGCCATTCCAGGCTTCGCAGCCAGCGCACAGGCAAACTGGAAGTGATCATTCAGCGTTGTCCGGCCGGGTATCGAAAATGGCCAGGGCCGCCGGGGTCTTCGGCGCAGCCTGGCGTTCTTCCTGGGGTACGTCCTGGCCAGCCTGCAGGCCACCGCCCAGGGCGGTGACCAGCTCGGCATGGGCGATCAAGCGTGCCGCCTGCACCTGCTGCTGCACCTGCTGCTGGCGGAACAGCAAGGTCTGCGCATTGAGCACGTTGAGGTAGTCGGTAAGGCCACGCTGGAAGGCGACCATGGCGATGTCGTAGGTTTTCTGCGCGGCGGCCACCGATTCGGCAGCGAAGTGCGACTGCTGCTGCATCGACTCGCGGCGGATCAACTGGTCGGAAATGTTCTTCAGCGCACCGACCACGGTCTGGTTGTAGCGCGCCACGGCCACGTCATAGCCAGCCGAGGCCACGCCCAGCTGCGAGCGCAGGCGCCCGCCGTCGAAGATCGGCAGGCTGATGGCCGGGCCAACGTTGTAGTTGAACTTGCGCCCGGTCAGGAATTCCAGCGGCCCGCCGCCCGTGGCCATGAAGCCCAGGCTGCCGACCAGGTCGACGTTGGGGAAGAAGCCGGCGTGCGCGACGTCGATGCCGCGTGCCTGCGCAGCCACCTGCCAGCGGCTGGCGACCACATCCGGGCGCTGGCCGACCAGTGCCGCAGGCAGGTTGGACGGCAGCTTCAGTGGTGCGGCCAGGGCCAGGGCCGGGCGCTGCAACTGCGCGCCCTCCCCCGGGCCTTTGCCGGCCAGGGCGGCCAGCTGGTTGCGGGCCAGGGCGATTTCTTCGTCGAGGCTATCGAGCTGGCGATGGGTTTCCGGCAGCGGCGCTTCGGCCTGGCTGACTTCGAAATGGGTGCCGATACCGGCCGCCAGGCGGCGCTTGGCCAAGGCCAGGATCTGTTCTTGCTGTGCCAGCTCGGCCTTGACGATATCGCGCTGGGCAAAGTGCAGGCTCAGCTGGATATAGGCGCGCACCACGTTGTTCTGCAGCTCCAGCTGTGCCTGGCGCGCTTCAGCCA
>NZ_BLJG01000154.1 GCF_009932375.1 Pseudomonas juntendi | reverse complement strand
GGCCGCAAAGCGGCCCCCGTACGCAGGTGTAACTTACAACCCGTTACGCGCCTTGTACTCGCGGCGACGGCGGTGCAGCACTGGCTCGGTATAGCCATTGGGCTGCTTGCCACCTTCGACCACCAGCTCCACTGCCGCCTGGAACGCAATGTTGTCGTCGAAGTTCGGCGCCATCGGGCGGTACAGAGGGTCAGCGGCGTTCTGCTGGTCGACCACCACCGCCATACGCTTGAGGCTTTCCAGCACCTGCGCCTGGCTGACCACGCCGTGGCGCAGCCAGTTGGCCAGCAGTTGCGCGGAGATGCGCAGGGTGGCGCGGTCTTCCATCAGGCCGACGTTGTTGATGTCTGGCACCTTCGAGCAACCGACACCCTGGTCGATCCAGCGCACGACATAGCCGAGGATGCCCTGGGCATTGTTGTCCAGCTCGTTGCGGATCTCTTCGGCTGACCAGTTGGTGTCGGCGGCCAGCGGGATGGCCAGGATATCGTCCACCGACGCCGGGGTGCGTGAGGCCAGTTCACGCTGGCGTGCCTGTACGTCCACCTTGTGGTAGTGCAGGGCATGCAGGGTGGCGGCAGTGGGCGATGGCACCCAGGCGGTGTTGGCACCGGCCAGCGGGTGGGCGATCTTCTGCTCGAGCATGGCGGCCATCAGGTCGGGCATGGCCCACATGCCTTTGCCGATCTGCGCACGGCCTTGCAGGCCGGTCGCCAGGCCGACATCGACGTTGTTGTTTTCGTAGGCACCGATCCACTTCTCGTTCTTCATGGCACCTTTGCGCACCACGGCGCCGGCCTCCATCGAGGTGTGAATTTCATCGCCCGTGCGGTCGAGGAAGCCGGTGTTGATGAACGCGACGCGCTCGGCAGCGGCCTTGATGCAGGACTTGAGGTTGACCGTGGTCCGGCGCTCCTCGTCCATGATGCCGACCTTCACGGTGTTGCGCGGCATGCCCAGCAGGTCTTCGACCTGGCTGAAAATCTCGGCGGCAAACGCCACTTCCTCAGGGCCATGCATCTTCGGCTTGACGATGTACACGCTGCCACTGCGGGTATTCTTGCGGCTGGTGTTGCCATTGAGGTTGTGCAGGGCGATCAGGTTGGTGAACAGGCCATCCTGGATGCCTTCCGGAATTTCGTTGCCCTGGGCGTCGAGAATTGCCGGGTTGGTCATCAAGTGGCCAACGTTACGCACGAACAGCAGCGAACGGCCGTGCAGGGTCACGCTGCCACCGTTGGGCGCAGCGTACTCGCGGTCGGGGTTCATGGTGCGGGTGAAGGTCTTGCCACCTTTGCTCACGCTTTCGGCCAGGTCGCCCTTCATCAGGCCCAGCCAGTTGCGGTAGACGATGACCTTGTCGTCGGCATCGACGGCGGCGACCGAGTCTTCGCAGTCCATGATGGTGGTCAGTGCCGACTCCATCAGGATGTCTTTGACGCCAGCGGCGTCGGTGCTGCCGACCGGGGTGCTGGCATCGACCTGGATTTCGAAATGCAGGCCGTTGTGTTTCAGCAGCACGGCAGTCGGTGCCGCGGCATCACCCTGGAAGCCGATCAGTTGGGCGTCGTCACGCAGGCCGGTGTTGGTGCCGCCCTTCAGGGTGACCACCAGCTTGCCGGCTTCGATGCGGTAGGCGGTGGAGTCGACGTGCGACCCAGCCGCCAGCGGCGCGGCTTCGTCAAGGAAGGCGCGGGCGAAGGCAATCACCTTGTCGCCACGCACTTTGTTGTAACCCTGGCCTTTTTCGGCGCCGCCTTCATCGCTGATGGCATCGGTGCCATACAGCGCGTCGTACAGCGAACCCCAACGGGCGTTGGCGGCGTTGAGGGCAAAACGGGCGTTCATCACCGGCACGACCAGCTGCGGGCCGGCCATATGGGCGATTTCTTCGTCCACGTTCTGGGTGGTGGCCTGGAAATCGTCGGCTTGTGGCAGCAGGTAGCCGATTTCCTGAAGGAATGCTTTGTAGGCTGCGGCGTCATGGGCCTGGCCTTTGCGTGCCTGGTGGTAGGCGTCGATCTTGGCTTGCAGCTCGTCGCGCTTGGCGAGCAGGGCTTTGTTCTTTGGAGCGAGGTCATTGATGATCTTCTCTGCACCCGCCCAGAACTGCTCGGCGACGATGCCGGTCCCGGGGATGGCTTCGTTGTTCACGAAGTCGTACAGGACCTTGGCGACCTGAAGGCCACCGACTTGAACGTATCCAGTCATTGCTTGCCTCACTCTGCTCAGCTATTTCGCTCTTCTGTATTAAGCCTGTAGCGCTTCTCTAAACACGTACCAGTACTTGCCCCCGGGGAAGACCCCGAGCGCGGCTGGGTGCAGCCCGCCAGACTGGCTGGCAGACAGTGTGCGTATTTTCACAGGCGCCTTGGCAGACATCCAAACGACGTTTTGTAGTCCGCGCCACGGGATACTACATGATGCAGTAGACGGGGCAAAATCAGACTAAAAGCGCCGTTGTGCGACCCATTGGTCGCGTATGGTCACGCTGGGAGCAGGTATGTTCGCAAAAAAAGGGTGGATTGTTCCAGATAAATCTTGAAACAGTACACGATTGGCTGTGCGGATTGCCCTGCGGCAGGTTGCCGCGCCTTGCCTATACTGAGCCGACCCCCCGATTTTCTGCGCTTGGCGCGGTTCGACACGAGGAACGGCTTGTGGATCATCTTGTACTGACTGTTATCGCCCCTGACAAGGCCGGCCAGGTGGAACGTGTTGCGCAGTGCATCGCCGACCACAGCGGCAACTGGCTGGAAAGCCGCATGTCGCGCATGGCCGGGCAGTTTGCCGGGATCCTGCGGGTGGCGGTGCCGGCTGAACATCACGATGGGCTGGTGGCGGCGTTGCAGGGGCTGGCCCAGTACGACATTCGCGTGCTGGTTGCAGAAAGCGGGGTGGAACCCTCGTGTACCTGGAAGCCGATTGCCATGGAACTGGTCGGCAATGACCGGCCGGGGATCGTGCGGGACATCACTCGTTTGCTGGCGGAGTTGCAGGTGAACGTGGAACGGTTCACGACAGAAGTGCGGCCGGCACCGATGAGCAGCGAGTCGTTGTTCCATGCCGATGCCTTGTTGGCCTTGCCCCTGGCCTTGCCGCTGGACGAGTTGCAGCAGCGGCTGGAGAGTCTGGCGGATGACTTGATGGTGGAATTGCAGTTGCGGGCGGAGGATTGAGTGGATTGGCCGGGGGCCGCTTTGCGGCCCATCGCGACGCAAGGCCGCTCCCACAGGGGATTTGGTAAAGACATCCCTTGCGGTTATCCCAGTATCACGGGGAAGGCCCTGTGGATAACCTGGGGGTTCACCTCTCCAGCCCAGGCAATGCGCCCGCTGCAGAGGTTTGCTCAAAAAACACCCAAAATTCAGCAGCTTGTGCACAAAGCACGGGGACGAGGGTGTGGATAACCTTTGGAGATGTCTCTGCAGGCCAGGTACTCCATGGCCTGCAGAGTTTTGATCGTTTTTTGATCAGGCGCGCTTGCGCAAACTTAGCCAGGCATCCACGCTGTAAATGGCCAGGCCAGCCCAGATGAACATGAAGGCTACCAGGGTGCTGGAGGACAAATGCTCATCGAACAGCAGCACCGCCTGCAGCAGTACCAGGGTTGGCGCCAGGTATTGCAGGAAGCCGAGGGTGGTGTAGGGCAGGTGCCGTGCTGCGGCGTTGAAGCACACCAGCGGTACCAGGGTCACCGGCCCCGCCGCCATCAGCCAGAGTGCTTCGCTGCTGGTGTAGAATGCGCCTTGTGCACTCATGGCCGTTGGGTGCAGCAGCAACCAGCCCAGGGCCAGCGGTACCAGCATCCAGGTTTCCACGACCAACCCCGGCAGCGCTGCGACCGGGGCCTGTTTGCGGATCAGCCCGTAGAAGCCAAAGCTCAGCGCCAGCGCCAGCGACACCCAGGGCAGGCTGCCCACCTGCCACACCTGCTGGGCCACGCCAACTGCAGCCATGCCCACTGCCAGCCATTGCAGGCGGCGCAGCCGCTCGCCCAGCAGCAGCATGCCCAGCAGCACGTTGATCAGCGGGTTGATGTAGTAACCCAGGCTGGCCTCGAGCATGCGCCCGTTGTTGACCGACCACACATAGGTCAGCCAGTTGAAGGCGATCAGCGCCCCGCTCAGGGCCAGGACCCCCAGCCGGCGCGGGTTGTCGCGCAGCTCGCGCCACCAGCCGGGGTGTTTCCACAGCAGTAGCAGCAGCGAGCCGAACAGTGCCGACCAAAGCACCCGGTGGACGATGATCTCCACCGCCGGGACGCTCTGGATTGCCTTGAAGTAAATCGGGAACAGGCCCCAGATGATGTAGGCGCTCAGGCCCAGGAGATACCCGCGACGCGGGTTTGCGGCGTGCATGCAGAATCCTTGCTTAGGTAGCTAAATAAAGCGACCCCTATTGTAGACAGAGGCGTGCACCCTTTTAGAACAATTTCAGTGGCGCTTCATCCAGCGCCGCCATTTGTTCGCGCAGGGCGAGGATCTGATCGCCCCAATAGCGCGGCTGGCCGAACCAGGGGAAGCTGGGCGGGAATGCCGGGTCATCCCAGCGCCGCGCCAGCCACGCGCTGTAATGCAACTGGCGCAGCGCCCGCAGCGGTTCGATCAGGGCCAGCTCGCGCGGGTCGAAGTCGTGGAACTCGTTGTAGCCG
Source organism: Pseudomonas juntendi (assembly GCF_009932375.1). Taxonomy (GTDB): domain Bacteria; phylum Pseudomonadota; class Gammaproteobacteria; order Pseudomonadales; family Pseudomonadaceae; genus Aquipseudomonas; species Aquipseudomonas juntendi. The sequence goes on along the minus strand of NZ_BLJG01000154.1, from coordinate 16,010 downwards.
TCGATCAGTTCGGCCAACTGCCCCAGGCGCTCCTGGCGGTCGCCGGCCAGCATCATCCACAGGTCTTGTACGGCGGGGCCCATGCGGCAGTCGTCGAGGTCGACCACGTGGTACACGTCTTCGCGGTGCATCAGGTTGCCGGGGTGCAGGTCGCCATGCAGGCGGATGAGCTGGTGCGGGGTGCGGGCGTAGATGTCTTCGACCCGCTTGAGCAGGTCGCGGGCCACTGACGCGTACGCCGGCAGCAGCTCGCGGGGTACAAAACCCCCATCGAGCACAGTGTTCAGCGAGGCATGGCCGAAACTGTCCACAGTCAGCGCTTCACGGTGAGCGAACGGTTTGCAGGCGCCGACGGCATGCAGGCGGCCAAGCAGTTGCCCCAGGCGGTAGAGCTGGTCGAGGTTGCCAGGCTCCGGGGCATGGCCGCCACGGCGCGGGAACAACGTGAAGCGAAAGCCCTGGTGCTCGAACAAGGTGCGGCCGGCGTGCTGCATGGGCGCTACGACCGGCACTTCGCAATCGGCCAGTTCAGCGGTAAAGCTGTGTTCTTCGAGGATGGCCGCATCGCTCCAGCGGCCAGGCCGGTAGAACTTGGCGATCAGCGGCTGCGCCCCCTCGATGCCCACCTGGTAGACGCGGTTCTCGTAGCTGTTCAGTGCCAGCACCCGGGCATCGCTGAGAAAGCCGAGGCTTTCCACGGCGTCCAGGACCAGGTCAGGGGTGAGGGTATCGAACGGATGGGACATGGGAGCTCCGGGGGTATACGGCATGGGCTCCATGGTACAGGGTTATCCCTGTAGCGTACCCGTAGGGTTTACCCGCGAACCGCCTGTGCCACGGCCGGCCTAGGCAGGCACCCCGAGCAACACATAGGCAGGATGGAACTGAACCCGTACCTGCTGGCCGGCCAACCAACCCGCCTCTGCCATGGCACACAGCGTTTGCCCGTTGCCCAGCGCCAACCGGACTTCATTGGGCCCGTCGGCCTCCACCAGCACGTCTTCGATCGTGGCCCGCAGGCAATTGCTCCCCGCTTCAGGCTTGTCCCCCTCGGCCAGCAACTGCACCCAGCCTGCCTTGAGCAGCGCCACCACCCTGCTGCCCAAGGTCAGCTCCAACCGCGCGGTGCTGTCGTGGGTGATCAGCGCGTCGATCTCCAGCCCGCCACCCAGCGCCAGGCTGACCCGGTCATAGCGGCCCTCATGGCGCAGGCCGCTGACCTGGCCCTGCAGCTGGTTGCGCGCGCTGGTGCGTAGCATCAGGCGCCCAAGCAAGTCGAGGTCGCTGGACTCTTCCGCGGCCTCGAGAATTTGCGCCTGCAGGGCCTGCAGCCTTTGGTACAGGCGCAATACGCGCTGACCCTCCACCGACAGCCGGGCGCCCCCACCCCCACGCCCGCCAGTGCTGCGCTCGACCAACGGCTGACTGGCCAGGTTGTTGAGCTCATCGATGGCGTCCCAGGCTGCCTTGTAGCTGATGCCCGCCGCCTTGGCCGCACGGGTGATCGAGCCTTGCTCGGCAATGTGCTGCAGCAGTGCGATGCGCTGCGGGCGCCGGGTTATGTGCTGGGTGAGTAGAGTGGGCAAGGGCATGGGCATCCGGTCGCTGTAGGGGCCTGGGGCGAATAGTGTGGCCTAGCGGCAGGGTTATACATACCCCGGCTTCGGCGTACGCGCCAGGCAATACACATCCACCCGCTGTGCCCCGGCTTTGCGCAACACCTGGGCAATGGACTGGGCGGTAGCGCCAGTGGTCAACACGTCATCGACGATGGCGACGTGCTTGCCAGGCAGGTCACCGGCGACCGCAAAGGCCTGGCGCAGATTGCGCCGCCTGCCTTTGGCACTCAACCGCTGCTGCGCGGGGGTTTCCCGAGTGCGCAGCAGTACCCGCTCATCGCACGGTATGCCCACGTGCGCCGCCAGCCAGCGGGCCAGCAGCCCGGCCTGGTTGAACCCACGCTCGCGCAGTCGACGCCTGGCCATGGGCACAGGCAACAGCAGTTCAGGGCGTGGCAACCCCTCGGCATAGCGGTAGCGTAGCCCTTGCCCAAGCAACTCGGCCATCAAACGCCCCAACGGCCACTGCCGGTTGTGCTTGAAGCGGCTGATCAACGTGTCGACCGGAAAGCCGAAATGCCACAGGGCAAAGACCTTTTCGAACACCGGCAAGCGGCGGCTGCACTGGGCGCAGGCGAGGCCGGCCATGGGCAGTGGCAGGGCGCAGTAGCGGCAATGGTCGCCCAGCCAGGGCAGCTCTTGCTCACAACCGACGCACAGCGGGTAGTGTTGCCCGGCAGGCGCGTCGCACAATAAACAAATCTGGTTAATAAGTGAGCACTTGTAAACCAGTCGTTTCCAGTTGAGTTGACAGTTCATAGGCCATCCGTGACTATGCGAGTTATCCGTGATGCGCTGGCGGGCTTTCCTGTCCCCGCGCCAGCTTAAGCCTAAACAAGGAAACGCCGATGAGCGCCAGCACAACTGCAACAACACGTCACGACTGGTCCCTGGCCGAGGTCAAGGCCCTGTTCCAGCAGCCTTTCAATGACTTGCTGTTCCAGGCGCAGACGGTGCACCGCGCGCATTTCGACCCCAACCGCGTGCAGGTTTCGACGTTGCTGTCGATCAAGACCGGAGCCTGCCCGGAAGATTGCAAATATTGTCCACAGTCCGGCCACTACAACACTGGGCTGGAAAAACAGAAGTTGATGGAAGTGCAGAAGGTGCTGGAAGAAGCAGCACGCGCCAAAGCCATTGGCTCGACCCGCTTCTGCATGGGCGCGGCGTGGAAGCACCCGTCGGCCAAAGACATGCCTTATGTACTGGAGATGGTCAAAGGGGTGAAGGCCTTGGGCCTGGAAACCTGCATGACCCTGGGCAAGCTCGACCAGGAGCAGACCCAGGCCCTGGCCCAAGCCGGCCTCGACTACTACAACCACAACCTCGACACCTCGCCGGAGTTCTACGGCAGCATCATCACTACGCGCACCTACAGCGAGCGCCTGCAGACCCTGGCCTACGTGCGCGATGCGGGCATGAAGATCTGCTCGGGCGGCATCCTGGGCATGGGCGAGTCGCTGGACGACCGCGCCGGGCTGCTGATCCAGCTGGCCAACCTGCCCGAACACCCCGAGTCGGTGCCGATCAACATGCTGGTCAAGGTGGCCGGTACGCCGCTGGCCGAGGAGGAAGATGTCGACCCGTTCGACTTCATTCGCATGCTGGCCGTAGCCCGCCTGTTGATGCCCAAGTCGCATGTGCGCCTGTCTGCCGGCCGTGAGCAGATGAACGAACAGATGCAGGCCCTGGCCTTCATGGCCGGTGCCAACTCGATTTTCTACGGTGAAAAACTGCTGACTACTGCCAACCCGCAGGCTGACAAGGACATGCAGCTGTTCGCGCGCCTGGGCATCAAGCCTGAAGCACGCGAGGAGCACGCCGACGAAGTGCACCAGGCCGCCATCGAGCAGGCGCTGGTCGAGCAGCGCAGCAGCGAGATGTTCTACAACGCCGCGACCGCCTGAGATGGCTTTCGACCTGGCGGCGCGCCTGGCCGAACGGCGCGCTGCGGACCTGTACCGGCAACGGCCACTGCTGGAAAGCCCGCAAGGCCCGGAGGTGGTGGTCGACGGCCAGCGCTTGCTGGCCTTCTGCAGCAACGATTACCTGGGCCTGGCCAACCACCCCGAGGTGGTTGGCGCCTGGCAGGCCGGTGCCGAGCGCTGGGGTGTCGGTGGCGGTGCGTCGCACCTGGTGATCGGCCATAGCACCCCACACCACCAGGTCGAAGAGGCGCTGGCCGAGCTGACGGGGCGGCCCCGTGCGCTGCTGTTTTCCACCGGCTACATGGCCAACCTGGGCGCCATCACCGCCCTGGTGGGGCAGGGCGACACGGTGCTGCAGGACCGCCTGAACCATGCCTCGCTGCTCGATGGCGGGCTGCTCAGCGGTGCGCGGTTCAACCGCTACCTGCACAACGACCCGGCCAGCCTGGCCAGCCGCCTGGACAAGGCCGTTGGCAATACCCTGGTGGTCACTGACGGTGTGTTCAGCATGGACGGCGACCTGGCCGACCTGCCGGCCCTGGCCGAGGTCGCCCGGGCCCGGGGTGCCTGGCTGATGGTGGACGATGCCCATGGCCTGGGCACCCTTGGCGCTCGGGGCGGTGGTATCGTCGAGCACTTCGGCCTGGGCGTGGACGATGTACCGGTGCTGATCGGTACGCTGGGCAAGGCCTGCGGTACTTCCGGTGCCTTTGTTGCCGGGAGCGAGGAACTGATCGAGGCGCTGGTGCAATTCGCCCGCCCCTACATCTACACCACCAGCCAGCCACCGGCACTGGCCTGCGCCACGCTGAAGAGCCTGGAGCTGCTACGCCGCGAGAGCTGGCGCCGCGAGCATCTGGCCGCGTTGATTCGCCAGTTCCGTGAAGGCGCGCAGCAGATCGGCCTGGAACTGATGGACAGCCCCACACCGATCCAGCCGATCGTGATTGGCGACAGCGCGCAGGCCTTGCGCCTGTCGCGCATGTTGCGCGAACGCGGCTTGCTGGTCACCGCCATCCGCCCACCGACCGTACCGGCGGGCAGTGCCCGTCTGCGCGTAACATTGAGCGCCGCCCACAGCCAGGCGCAGGTGCAGCTATTGTTGAATGCATTGGCCGAGTGTTATCCACAATTGGAGAACGCCGATGCGTAATCGTCTTGTACTGCTGCCCGGCTGGGGCCTGGGCACTGCCGCACTGGAACCGCTGGCCGCCAGCCTGCGCGCCCAGGACCCCCGTCTGCAGGTAGAGCTGATGCCCCTGCCGGAATTGCCCCACAGCGATGTTGAGGGCTGGCTTGAGCACCTCGACCGTAAATTGCCGGGCGATGTCTGGCTAGGTGGCTGGTCGTTGGGCGGCATGCTCGCCAGCGCCCTGGCACACAAGCGTGGCGACCACTGCTGCGGCTTGCTCACCTTGGCCAGCAACCCCAGTTTCGTTGCCCGTGGCGACTGGCCGCATGGCATGGCCGAAGACACCTTCGGCACCTTCCTCGACGGCTGCCGCAGCCATACCGGAGTCACCCTGAAGCGCTTTCGCAGCTTGTGCAGTGATGGCGCCCAGCAGCCGCGTACCCTGCTGCGCCAGCTGGGTGTCGGCGTACCAGACACCGACCCTCTGTACCTCGCCACCGGCCTTGAAGTGCTGGCCAAGCTGGATACCCGCGACGCCCTGCAGGCCTACGGCGGCCCGCAACTGCACCTGTTCGCCGGCAGCGATGCGCTGGTGCCTGGCGAGGCAGCCAAGGCCTTGAGCGAGCTGCTGCCCGATGTGGAGGTGGGCCTGGTAGAAGACAGTTCCCACGCCTTCTTGCTGGAGTACCCGCAAGAGCTGGCGGCGGGCATCAAGAGTTTCCTGCATGAGAGTGGCGATGACTGACCTTTCCTGTCCGACCCTGCCCGGCGCGCTGCCCGACAAGCGCCAGGTAGCGGCTTCGTTCTCCCGCGCTGCAGCCAGCTACGACAGCGTAGCCGCGTTGCAGCGCGCCGTGGGCTTGAGCCTGTTGGGGCAAGTGCCGGCAGGCTGGCAGCCATTGCGCTGGCTGGACCTGGGCAGCGGTACCGGCCATTTCAGCCGTATCCTGGCCGAGCGGTTCGCCCAGTCCAGCGGTGTGGCGGTGGATATCGCCGAAGGCATGCTGCGCCATGCCCGCAATGAACAACGCGGGGCGCACTACCACGTGGCCGGCGACGCCGAGCGTTTGCCATTGCGCGATGCCAGCGTCGACCTGGTGTTCACCAGCCTGGCCGTGCAATGGTGCGACCAGTTCGCCAGTGTGCTGGCCGAGGCGCTGCGGGTACTGCGCCCGGGCGGCGTGCTGGCCTTCAGCAGCTTGTGCGTAGGTACCCTCGACGAACTGCGTGCCAGCTGGCAGGCGGTGGACGGCCTGGTGCATGTAAACCGCTTCCGCCGTTTCGAGGACTACCAGCGCCTGTGTGCCGCCAGCGGTTTTGAGCAGCTTGAGCTGCATCGCTGTGCGCATGTGCTGCATTACCCGGACGTACGCAGCCTGACCCACGAACTGAAAGCGTTGGGGGCGCACAATCTCAATCCTGGGCGACCGTCCGGGTTGACTGGCCGGGCACGCATGCAGGGCCTGCTGCAGGCGTACGAGGCATTTCGCCAGCCTGCCGGGCTGCCAGCCACCTATCAGGTGGTCTATGGTGTGTTGCGCAAGCTACAGGCGTAAGGGGAGCGAGATGAGCAAGGCCTATTTCATCGCCGGTACCGATACCGATGTCGGCAAGACCACTGTCGCGGCCGGGTTGCTGCATGCGGTGCGGTTGCAAGGCTTGAGCACCCTGGGCGCCAAGCCGGTGGCCTCGGGGTGCACGATGACCCCCAAGGGTTTACGCAACAGCGACGCCCAGGCGCTGATTGATGAAAGCACCATCAAGTTGCCGTATGAGCAGGTCAACCCGTATGCGTTCGAGCCTGCGATCGCGCCGCATGTGGCAGCACGCGAGGCGGGGGTGACATTGGACGTGCCAGCGCTGCTGGCGGCTATGCGCAATGTGCTGCAACAAAATGCCGATTTCACCTTGGTCGAGGGGGCTGGGGGCTGGCGTGTGCCGCTGTCGGGGCTGGAGAACCTTTCAGATCTGGCGGTGGCCCTGCAGTTGCCGGTGATTCTGGTGGTGGGGGTGCGGCTGGGGTGTATCAGCCATGCCTTGCTCAGCGCCGAGGCGATCGAGCGCGACGGGCTGCAGTTGGCAGGCTGGGTGGCGAACATCATCGAGCCGCGCACTTCACGGCTGGAAGAGAACCTGGCCAGCCTGGCCGAGCGCTTGCCAGCGCCGTGCCTGGGGCGGGTGCCCAAGCTCAAGCAGGCCAGTGCAAACAAGGTGGCTGAGCATTTGCAGCTGGATTTGCTGGATTAGGTGCTGGAATACTCAGGGCCTATCAACTGGCACCGGGCCATTAGCGATTTAAACGGGCCTTTTTACCGACGGCCTGTTTTAATGAGCTGTGTTCCTATCCAGCGTCAATGGAGTCCTGACATGGAAATCACCGGTAGCTCCGCCTATTACGCGGGCCTGAGCGCTATACAAGCCGGCCAGAACCGCGTCGATCAGGCCGCCAGCCAGATCGCCAACACCACCGCCGAACGTACTGCCACCAGCCAGTCCAGCGACTTCCAGGCCGAACGCCTGCGTGCGGTCGACCGCAGCCAGCAGATGGACCTGGCCACCAGCCTGGTGCAACAGGCGGTCGGCAAGACTGAAGTCGAGCTTGGCGCAAAGGTCGTCAAGGCATCCGACGAAATGCTCGGCCGGATCATCGATACCTACGCCTGACAGAGCGCCGATTTCGAATAACACATAGCCCCTGTGGGAGCGGGCGTGCCCGCGAAAGCGTCAGCTCAGGCAACCCCATTGTCTGGCCGAGCTCTTTCGCGGGCATGCCCGCTCCCACAGGGTATTGTTTTTATTGAGCTTGGCATAAACGCCATTTTTCGTGGCGTAAATGGCACTATCGTCCCTCCTTGACAGAAGCCGGAGCTAAACGTAAGTTTCAAACAACTGTTTGACAGACGCCGCGGCGCACGCGGGTCACCCCACAGAACTCACCTAGAGGTTCATCGCAATGCCTGACTACAAAGCCCCCTTGCGTGATATCCGCTTCGTTCGCGACGAGCTGCTCGGCTACGAGGCGCACTATCAGAGCCTGCCGGGTTGCCAGGACGCAACGCCCGACATGGTCGACGCGATTCTTGAAGAAGGTGCGAAGTTCTGTGAGCAGGTGCTGGCGCCGCTGAACCGTGTGGGTGACCAGGAAGGCTGCACCTGGAGCGAGTCGGGCGTGAAAACCCCTACCGGCTTCAAGGCGGCTTACGAACAATTCGTCGAAGGCGGCTGGCCCAGCCTGGCACATGATGTGGAACACGGCGGCCAGGGCCTGCCAGAGTCGCTGGGCCTGGCCCTGAGCGAGATGGTCGGTGGTGCGAACTGGTCGTGGGGCATGTACCCGGGCTTGTCCCACGGCGCCATGAACACCATTTCTGCGCACGGCACCGCCGAGCAGCAGCACACCTACCTGACCAAGCTGGTGTCGGGCGAATGGACCGGCACCATGTGCCTGACCGAGCCACACTGCGGTACCGACCTGGGCATGCTGCGTACCAAGGCCGAACCGCAGGCTGACGGCAGCTACAAGGTGTCGGGCACCAAGATCTTCATTTCCGCGGGTGAGCACGACATGGCCGAGAACATCGTGCATATCGTTCTCGCGCGCCTGCCGGATGCACCGGCCGGTACCAAGGGCATTTCGCTGTTCATCGTGCCGAAGTTCCTGCCCAATGCCGAGGGCGGTGTGGGTGAGCGCAATGGCGTGAGCTGCGGCTCGATCGAACACAAGATGGGCATCCACGGCAACGCCACCTGCGTGATGAACTTCGATGGCGCCACCGGCTACCTGATCGGCCCGGCCAACAAAGGCCTGAACTGCATGTTCACCTTCATGAACACCGCGCGCCTGGGTACCGCGCTGCAGGGCCTGGCCCACGCCGAAGTCGCGTTCCAGGGTGGCCTGAAGTACGCCCGCGAGCGTTTGCAGATGCGCTCCCTGACCGGCCCCAAGGCACCGGACAAGGCCGCCGACCCGATCATCGTCCACCCGGACGTGCGCCGCATGCTGCTGACCATGAAAGCGTTCGCCGAGGGCAACCGCGCGATGGTCTACTTCACCGCCAAGCAGGTGGACATCGTCAAGTACAGCCAGGATGAAGAAGAGCGCAAGAAGGCCGATGCCCTGCTGGCCTTCCTCACCCCGATCGCCAAGGCGTTCATGACCGAAGTCGGTTTCGAAGCGGCCAACCACGGCGTGCAGATCTATGGCGGCCACGGCTTCATCGCCGAGTGGGGCATGGAGCAGAACGTGCGTGATAGCCGTATCTCGATGCTGTACGAGGGCACCACGGGCATCCAGGCCCTCGACCTGCTCGGCCGCAAAGTGCTGATGACCCAGGGCGAAGCGCTGAAGGGCTTCACCAAGATCGTGCACAAGTTCTGCCAGGCGCAGGAAGGTGTCGAGGCGGTCAAGGAGTTCGTCGAGCCGCTGGCAGCCATCAACAAGGAATGGGGCGAGCTGACCATGAAAGTGGGCATGGCTGCCATGAAAGACCGCGAAGAAGTGGGTGCGGCCTCGGTCGATTACGTGATGTATTCCGGCTACGCCTGCCTGGCCTACTTCTGGGCCGACATCGCCCGCCTGGCCGCTGAAAAGCTGGCCGCCGGCACTAGCGAAGCGGCGTTCTACACCGCCAAGCTGCAGACCGCGCGCTTCTACTTCCAGCGCATCCTGCCGCGTACCCGCACGCATGTAGCGGCCATGCTGTCGGGTGCCAACAACCTGATGGACATGGACGAAGAGAGCTTCGGCCTGGCGTACTGATTCAGCCGCTGTTGCCAGAACCCGCCTGCCCTCACCGGCAGGCGGTTTTTTTTTGTTCAGGCCCAGGCCACTCGACAACACCCTGGCCGATTTGAAATTCAACTGTTCGGGTACGCTGCCGATGAAATAAGGGCACAATGCCACTATTGATCTGCCGGGTCGGAGATTACCCTTGTTTCGTTTTAACGCTGTACGTGCCAGCCACTTCCTGCCCTCGCTGCTGCTGCTGTTGGCAGGGCTCGCCGCAGCTTATGTGAGAGACCTCAGTGTGTTTTTCACATCGCTGTTCAATGTTCTGCCGACCTTGGTGCTGCTGCTGGGTGGCGCTTACTGCGCGGTGTATCGTCGGCAACGTGAGCTGTTTCTGATGCTTACGGTATATATCGCCTACTTTCTGCTCGACACCCAGACCGACTTCTACCGCGACCACGGCCGTGTGCGCGAGGATGCAGCGGTGGTCTTCCACCTGGTATGCCTGCTGTTGCCGGCATTGTTCGGCCTGTATGGTGCCTGGCAGGAGCGCACCCACCTGCTGCAGGACCTGGTGGCCCGTGGCGCGGTGCTGTTTGCCGTGGGCAGTGTGGCAGTGGCCCTGGAGCAAAGCTACCCCGAGGCGCTGCTGACCTGGTTGGCGGAGATTCGCTGGCCGACCTTGCATGGCCAGTGGATGAGCCTGATCCAGTTGGCCTACCCGCTGTTCGCGGGGGTGTTCATCCTGCTGGTGGTGCAGTACCTGCGCGCGCCGAGGCCGTTGCACGCGGCCCAGATCATCGGCCTGCTGGGCATTTTCTGGATGCTGCCGCAAACGTTCATCCTGCCGTTCACGCTGAACATCATGTGCAGCCAGGTGATGTTGATGATCGCCGCAGCGGTTGCGCACGAGGCCTACCAGATGGCCTTCCGCGACGAGCTGACCGGTTTGCCCGGCCGGCGTGCGTTGAACGAGCGCATGCAGCGGCTGGGTCGCAACTATGTCATCGCCATGACCGACGTTGACCACTTCAAGAAATTCAACGACACCCACGGTCACGATGTCGGCGATCAGGTGCTGCGCCTGGTGGCCAGCCGTTTGGCCAAGGTCACCGGCGGTGGGCGTGCCTACCGCTATGGGGGGGAGGAGTTCGCCTTGGTGTTCGCCGGCAAGACCGCCGAGGAATGCGTGCCCCATGTGGAAGCGGTGCGCGAAGTGATCGCCAATTATGTGATGCACCTGCGCGACAAGCACAGCCGCCCGCAAGACGATAGCACCGGGCGCCAACGCCGCGCCGGCAGCAGCGGCGGCACGGTTTCGGTCACCATCAGCATTGGCGTTGCCGAGCGCCAGGCCGATCACCGCAACCCCGAAGCGGTGCTCAAGTCGGCCGACCAGGCGCTCTACAACGCCAAAGGCGCAGGGCGCAACTGTGTGGTGGTGCATGGCCAGCAATCGCGGCGTGGGGCTATACGTACTGCGTGACCAAAATAGACTATATGGTCGATTGATGACCCTATGTCTCGTAAATGTTGTTCGGTTACACTGGCATCAACCCCAGTGTCGCGGTACCCCGAGACCGCCCAGCCCCCACTTGCGAGAGGTTGTCATGGCTGACTATAAAGCGCCCGTGCGCGACATGCGCTTCGTACTGAATGAAGTGTTCAACGTGGCTGAGCAGTGGGCCCAGTTGCCCGGGCTGGCCGAACTCGTCGATGCCGATACGGCCATGGCCGTACTGGAGGAGGCTGGCAAGGTGACCGCCAAGAGCATCGCACCGCTCAGCCGCGCGGCCGATGAAGAGGGCTGCCACTGGGACAACGGCGCGGTGCGCACGCCGGCCGGTTTCATCGAGGCCTACAACACCTACGCCGAAGGTGGCTGGGTAGGCGTGGGTGGCGACCCGCTGTTTGGCGGCATGGGCATGCCCAAGGCCATTTCGGCGCAGGTCGAGGAAATGGTCAATGCCTCGAGCCTGGCCTTTGGCCTGTACCCGATGCTGACCGCCGGCGCCTGCCTGTCGATCAACGCCCACGCCAGCGAGGCGCTGAAGGAAAAGTACCTGCCCAACATGTACGCCGGTGTATGGGCTGGCTCCATGTGCCTGACCGAACCGCATGCGGGTACCGACCTCGGCATCATCCGCACCAAGGCCGAGCCACAGGCGGACGGCAGCTACAAGGTCAGCGGCACCAAGATCTTCATCACCGGCGGCGAGCACGACCTGACCGAGAACATCATCCACCTGGTGCTGGCCAAGTTGCCGGATGCGCCAGCGGGGCCGAAGGGCATCTCGCTGTTCCTGGTGCCCAAGTTCATGGTGAACGAGGATGGCAGCCTCGGCGCGCGCAACCCGGCCACCTGTGGCTCCATCGAGCACAAGATGGGCATTCAGGCGTCGGCTACCTGCGTCATGAACTTCGACGAGGCTGTGGGCTATATCGTCGGTGAGCCGAACAAAGGCCTGGCAGCCATGTTCACCATGATGAACTACGAGCGCCTGGGGGTGGGTATACAGGGGCTGGCGACGGCCGAGCGTTCCTACCAGAATGCCGTGGAGTACGCGCGCGACCGTTTGCAAAGCCGTGCCCCCACCGGCCCGCAAGCCAAGGACAAAGCCGCCGACCCGATCATCGTCCACCCGGATGTGCGGCGCATGCTGTTGACCATGAAGGCACTCATCGAGGGTGGCCGCGCGTTTTCCACCTATGTGGCCATGCAACTGGACAGTGCCAAGTACAGCGAAGACCCTGGCGTGCGCAAACGCAGCGAAGAACTGGTGGCATTGCTTACGCCGGTGGCCAAGGCCTTCCTGACCGACCTGGGCCTGGAGTGCGCGGTGCACGGCCAACAAGTCTTCGGCGGGCATGGCTACATCCGTGAATGGGGCCAGGAGCAACTGGTGCGTGATGTGCGCATCACCCAGATCTACGAGGGCACCAACGGCATTCAGGCCCTCGACCTGATGGGCCGCAAGGTGGTGGCCAGCGGCGGCGCCTACTACACGCTGTTCTCCGACGAAATTCGCCAGTTCATGGCCAGTGCGGGTAGCGAGCTGGATGAGTTCACCCGCCCACTGGGTGCTGCGCTCGGCCAGCTGGATGGGCTGACTGAATGGGTACTGCAGCAGGCCAAGGGCAACCCGAATGAAATTGGCGCAGCATCGGTCGAGTACCTGCATGCCTTTGGTTATGTCGCCTATGGCTACATGTGGGCATTGATGGCGCGGGCGGCGAAGGCGGGTGAGGGCGACGAGGCGTTCTATTCGGGCAAGCTGGGCACGGCGCGGTTCTACTTCGCGCGCTTGCTGCCACGGGTGGATTCGCTGGTGGCCTCGGTGAAGGCGGGCAGTGAGTCGCTTTACCTGCTGGATGCCGAGCAGTTCTAGCTGATTCAGGGGCCGCCCAGCGGCCCCTGTGCTTCGCGTATCTGCGAATGCCTCACTTATGTAAGCCTTTTCCTACACAACGTGGTGACTTTTCACCACTGTTCTCAGATTGGATCCACGGCTAATCTTTACCACATGGACGTTGCGCAGGAAGCGCAAAGGACAGATCAAGGATGGCGACGAAGGACCACCTGCCAGGATGGCGGGGCGATACGGATGTCACAGGGAAACAGTCTGGAAAACCCCGCTTCGGCGGGGTTTTCTTTGCGCGCGTGTTTTATCAGGCCAGCACATCCAGCGGTGATGCGCCCAGCTGTCGCGCGTCCGTCTCTTCTTCCAGCAGCGTACGCAGCAGTTCGACCGATGCCTGCTGGCGCTGGGCATCGCGGAACACCAGCCCCACCTTCAACGGTACACGCGGCTCGCTCAGCGGCTTCCACAACAGCCCTGGGTCGTCCTCGGCGGCGTCTTTGGCCCGGCCTGGCAGAATGGTTGCCAGCGCGGTGTGCGCCAGGCTGTCGAGAATACCCGCCATGTTGTTCATCTCGGCCTGCACCTGCGGCCGCCGGCCCTGGCTGGCTAACTGGGCCTGCCAGATCTGGCGGATCTGAAACTCCTCGCCCAGCATCAGCATGGGCAACTCGGCCGCCTGGCGGATGGACACCTTCTTGAAATCCTTCAGTGGGTGGGTGGCGGGTATCACCAATTGCAGCTCGTCCTCGTACAGCAACAGGCCATGCAGGCCGGGCTGGCGTGGCGGCAGGTAGCTGATGCCGATGTCCAGGTTACCGCTGAGCAGGCGCCGCTCGATCTCCAGCCCCGATAACTCGTAGATCTGCACCACCAGGTGGGGTTGGGCCTTGCGCAGCCGTTCGAGCAATTGCGGCACCAGGCTGGGGCGTACCGTTTGCAGCACACCGATGGCCAAGGTGCGCAAAGACTGGCCCTTGAAGTTGCGCATGGCCTCGTGGGCGCGCTGCAGGCCATCGAGCAGCGGCAGGGCATGGTTGTACAGGGTATGGGCCGCCAGGGTCGGCAGCAGGCGCTTGTTGCTGCGCTCGAACAGGCTCAGGTCCAGGCTGTGTTCCAGTTGGCGGATCTGTTGTGAAAGCGCTGGCTGTGACAGCGACAGGCGCTCGGCGGCGCGGCCGACGTGGCCCTCTTCGTACACCGCGACGAAATAACGCAGTTGGCGAAAATCCATAAGTGATGCTTATCAAAAATGCTGGAAAATCGAAATGGCCGTGACCCCTCGTGGCGCCTAGTCTATCGCCGTATTCCAAAGGGTTACAGCGCTGAATAAGTCGATTGTTACCGTGGATGAGAAACACTTTTGATAGGCAAGACAAAATAATGAGCGGCGGCGCCAAGACCGCCCTGTGCTCGCCCCTTACCGTGCATTGGCTGGAGCCCCGATGAACCTGTTCAACCTGCGCCGCTCGGCCCCGACCGCCGCGGCCGAGCCCAAGCCTGTGCCGGTGCGTGTGCCACCTGCTGCCGAGTTGTCGCGTGACTGCCTGATGCCCGGGACCGAACGGCCTGCGCAGGTGTTCGTGCGCGGGCAGGGCTCCTGGTTGTGGGACGATGCCGGGCATGCCTACCTGGACTTCACCCAGGGCGGCGCAGTGAACAGCCTGGGCCATAGCCCCAGCGTGCTGGTCAAGGCGTTGGGCAGCCAGGCCCAGGCGCTGATCAACCCAGGCGCGGGGTTTCATAGCCGTGGCCTGCTGGCGCTGGCCAACCGCCTGTGCCAGAGCACCGGCAGCGACCAGGCCTACCTGCTCAACAGCGGTGCCGAAGCCTGTGAAGGGGCGATCAAGCTGGCGCGCAAGTGGGGCCAACTGCACCGCAATGGCGCCTATCACATCATCACCGCCAGCCAGGCCTGCCATGGCCGCAGCCTGGGCGCGCTGTCGGCGTCCGACCCATTGCCCTGCAACCGCTGTGAACCGGGCCTGCCCGGGTTCAGCAAGGTGCCGTTCAATGACCTGGCGGCACTGCACGCCGAAGTGGATTCGCGCACTGTGGCCATCATGCTGGAGCCGGTGCAGGGCGAGGCCGGGGTAATTCCGGCGAGCCGCGAGTACCTCAAGGGCGTGGAAACCCTCTGTCGTGAGCTGGGCATCCTGCTGATCCTCGATGAGGTACAGACCGGCATCGGGCGCTGTGGCGCATTGTTGGCCGAGGAGACCTATGGCGTGCGTGCCGACATCATCACCCTGGGTAAAGGCCTGGGCGGTGGTGTGCCACTGGCCGCGTTGCTGGCCCGCGGTACGGCGTGCTGCGCCGAACCGGGCGAGCTGGAGGGCAGCCACCATGGCAATGCGCTGATGTGCGCTGCGGGCCTGGCTGTGCTGGATACCGTACTGGAGCCCGGCTTCTTCGGCCAGGTGCAGGACCACGGCCGCCACCTGCGCGACGGCCTGAGCCGCCTGGCGGGGCGTTATGGCCAGGGCGAAGTACGCGGGCAAGGGCTGCTGTGGGCGCTGCAGCTGAAGGAAAACCAGGCGCGCGAACTGGTGGCTGCCGCCCTGCACGAAGGCTTGCTGCTCAACGCCCCACAAGCGGATGTGGTGCGTTTCTCTCCGGCGCTGACCTTGAGCAAGGGCAATATCGACGAAATGCTGCTGCGCCTGGCCCGCGCCTTTGCCCGCCTGCATGCGCAGCAGCATGCGCGCCGCGAAGTGTCGGCCTAAGTGTCGGGGTAAGTGGCACGTTAATCAATTCTACGAACCGTCTGGCGTTCCTGCGCATCGCCCCTGGCCTGTTCCATTCGGCCCGGGGCGTTTTTTTTGCCTGTGGAACCTCCAGGACCAGCGGCTAGTCTGTGTTGTAACCCTTTCAGGAGAGACTCGCATGGACTTTATCCGCATTATCATCGCCATAATCTTGCCGCCGCTCGGGGTGTTTCTGCAGGTTGGGTTTGGCGGGGCGTTCTGGCTGAACATTCTGCTGACCCTGCTGGGGTACATTCCAGGGATCGTGCATGCGGTGTACATCATCGCCAAGCGTTAGCCTGCCCAGGCTTCATCGCCGGTAAGCCGGGTTCCCACAGGTTGGTGCAGCATTCAACGCCTTCGCTGTACCTGTGGGAGATTCTATGGTTCCTGGCAAGGGTAGCCGGAGCATCTTCAGCGCCTGTGAGATCGAGCGCCGCCCGCGCGGCGCATCGCGAGCTGCGCTCGCTCCTACGTTTGTTTCGGGCCAATCATT
>NZ_BLJG01000153.1 GCF_009932375.1 Pseudomonas juntendi | reverse complement strand
GTTTATGGAGCGGTTACGAATCAAGGGGCATTCTGGTACCTGCTCGGGGTCTTCGCCGTGCTGGCCAGCATCCATGTGCTGCGCTCGCTGTGCTCTTTCTATGTGAACCAGGCCTTCAGCATCACCTGGCGGGTATGGTTGACCGAGCGCCTGACCCATGACTGGATGCACGGTGATGCTTACTACCGTGGACAATTTCTTGCCGAACCGGTCGACAACCCCGACCAGCGTATCGAGCTGGACGTAAACGCCTTCGTCAGCAACTCCCTGTCCTTGGCCTTGGGGGCAGTCAGTGCGCTGGTGTCCCTGGTGGCGTTCACCGGGATCCTCTGGGGGTTGTCAGCGCCGTTGGCCGTGGCCGGTGTTGAAATTCCCAGGGCGATGGTGTTTGCCGTGTACCTGTATGTGGTCGTCGCCACCTGGATCGCCTTCCGCCTGGGCCAGCCTTTGATTCGCCTGAACTTCCTCAACGAAAAGCTCACCGCCAACTTCCGCTATGCGCTGATGCGCCTGCGTGAGAATGCCGAGAATGTCGCTTTCTACCAAGGTGCCGAGGTTGAGCGGGGCACCTTGCTGGGGCGCTTCGCGGCACTGATCGTGAATGCCTGGGCGCTGGTATTCCGAAACCTCAAGTTCAGTGGTTTCAACCTGGGGGTCAGCCAGGTGGCAGTCGTGTTCCCGTTCATTCTGCAGGCACCGCGCTTCTTCAGCGGGGCAATCAAGCTGGGTGACGTCATGCAAACGTCTCAGGCATTTGGGCAGGTGCAGGATGCACTCTCGTTCTTTCGTGAATCGTACGATGCATTCGCGCAGTACCGGGCTACGCTGGACCGTCTGACCGGTTTTCTCGATGCCAACGCGCAGGCAAGGGCATTGCCGCGGGTACTCACCGCGGAGCAGGCCCATGCGCTGCAGATTGCCGACCTGAAAGTGCTGCGCCCGGATGGACACGCCCTGATCACTGACCTGAACCTGAGCCTGCAAGCTGGCCAGGCGCTGTTGATCAAGGGGCCTTCAGGCAGCGGCAAGACCACCCTGCTACGCGCCCTGGCTGGCCTGTGGCCCTATGCCGAAGGGGAGGTGCGGCGCCCACTGGGCCATCAGGCGCTGTTCTTGTCGCAGCGTCCCTATTTGCCTTTGGGGGACCTGCGCACGGTCATTGCCTACCCGGCGGTGGGGCAGCCCGAGGATCAGGCGCGTATGCAGCAGGTACTGCACCAGGTCAATCTTGGGCACCTGGCCGAGCGCCTGGAGGTCAGCTGCGATTGGGCGCATATTCTGTCGGTGGGCGAGCAGCAGCGCCTGGCTTTTGCCCGGGTTCTGTTCAACCGGCCGCATGTGGTGTTTCTTGATGAGTCCACCTCAGCGATGGATGAGGGGCTCGAGCATGCCCTGTATGCGCTGCTGCGCTCGGAAATGCCTGGGGCACTGTTGCTCAGTGTCGGGCACCGCAGCACCCTGGCAGGTTTTCATACTCACCGGCTGGAGGTGGATGGGCGTGGCGGTTGGTCATTGGTGGCGCAGGCGCCTGCGCTGGCCTAGTGTTCAGCATGCCTGCCTCGCAGCATGCCAAGCACTACGCACCAGCCCGCCACCCGAGGGACTTGATGAAAGCTACCCGTTTGACCCTTATTTGCCATGCCCTGACTCAGGCCCAGAAGACCGGCCGCCTGCACTGCGCCGACGACGGCATCCTGCCGCTTTCGCAACCGCCGGCGCCTCTCCTGCCAGCGGTGCAACTGCTGACGGCGCCAGAGCGGCGCGCCTGCGAAACAGCGGCGTGGTTGTCGAGCACGGTGCATGTCGAGCCCGCCTTGGCCGATTGCGACCTCGGGCATTGGCAGGGCATGGCGCTGAAGCAGTTGCAGGCCGAGCAGCCAGAAGCGTTGGCCGATTGGTTGCAGGAGCCAGCCAGTAACGTGCATGGCGGGGAGTCGTTCGCTGGGCTGTGCCAGCGGATGGCCACCTGGCTGGCGGCTTTCGACAGGCCGGGTGAATGGCTGGCGGTAACCCATCCGCAGGTCATGCGTGCCGTGCTGGTGCAGGTACTGGGCTGCCCTATGAGTGCCGGGCAGCGTATCGATGTGTTGCCGCTATCACGCCTGGAACTGAGCCATACCGGGCAGTGGCGGTTGCGCCTGGGTGAGGTTCAGAACGCCAGCTTGTAGCCGATCAACAACAGCATGGCGGCCAGGCACGGACGCAGCACGCGGTCGGAGATCCGCCCGGTCAGATGGCTGCCCAGGTAGATGCCCGGCAGAGAACCCAGCAGCAGGTAGCCCAGTAGCGACCAGTCCATATTGCCCATGCCGGCATGGCCAAGGCCTGCCACCAGCGTTAGCGGCACGGCATGGGCGATTTCCGTACCGACCAGGCGACGGGTGACCAGAAACGGGTAGAGCAGGAATAACGCCACGGTACCCAGGGCGCCGGCGCCGATGGAGGTCAGGGTCACCATCACCCCCAGCACCACGCCGGTCAGCACGGTGAGGGTGTTCAGGGTACCTGCGCTGAGGTGGTAGTGATCGCCGGCATGGTGGCTGGCGAAAGCCTGCAGCCGCGATTTGAACAGAATGGCCAGCGCGGTGAGGATCAACACCACCGCCAGGCCTTGCTTGATGATGGCATTGAGCGCCGATGTGTCGGTATGCAGGGTGCTCAGGAACCACAGGGTCAATGCGGCCGCAGGCACGCTGCCGAGGCTGAGCAGGCCGGTGATCTTCCAGTCGATGTTCTTGTTGCGTGCATGCACCCAGACGCCACTGGCCTTGGTGATGGCGGCATAGAGCAGATCGGTGCCGACGGCCGTCGCCGGGTTGATACCGAACCACAACAGGATCGGGGTCATCAGCGAACCGCCACCGACGCCGGTCATACCGACGATGAAACCCACGACCAGTCCCGCAATGGTGAAACCAAAAGAACCTACATCCATACGCTACTCGACCGCCCAACATTGCCCGTTATCGGATGCAGCCAGCATATAGATTTTTTTATAGCCAAATAGACTTGTTCGTTATTAGGTTATAACCGCGTAAAGATGGGAGCGCTGGGCGCCCCCCGGCTTCTCAGATCCGGAAACTCCCCACCAGCTGCTTCAAGCGGCCGGCCTGCTGCGCCAGTTGATCGCAGTGGCGCAGGGTTTCGTTAAGGTTCTCCACCCCTTGCTGGTTCAGCGCATTGATCTGGGTAATGTCCAGGTTGAGGCTTTCGACCACGGCGGTCTGCTCTTCGGTCGCGGTGGCCACCGACTGGTTCATGCCGTCGATTTCGCCAATACGCTGGGTGACGCTGGCCAGCCGCTCACCGGCCTGGTTGGCCACTTGCACGGTTTGCTCGCTGGACACCTGGCTGGTGTTCATGGTGTGCACCGCTTCGCGTGAACCGACTTGCAGGCTGGTGATCATGCGGTGGATTTCTTCTGCCGATTCCTGGGTCCGGTGGGCCAGGTTGCGCACCTCGTCGGCCACCACGGCAAAGCCTCTACCCGCTTCGCCCGCGCGTGCTGCCTCGATCGCAGCGTTCAGTGCCAGCAAGTTGGTCTGCTGCGAGATGCCTTTGATCACGTCCAGGATCTTGCCGATTTCATCAGTGCTGGCATTGAGCGTTTCAATCTGTGCGCACGATTCGCTGATGCGCTGCGACAGCGCAGTCATGGCGTTGATCGCTTCTTCCACCACTTCCCGGCCACCGTGGGCCTGCTCGCTGGCACCACTGGCATGCTGCGAGGCATCTGCGGCGTTGCGCGCGATTTCCTGGGTCGCGGCGCCAAGCTCGTTGATGGCTGCGGCCACGCTGTTGGTGCGCATGCTCTGCTCTTCGGAGCCACTGATCGACGCATTCGACGCGCTGACCACTTTCTCCGACAGGTCATGCACCAGGCGGGTGGCCGACGACACTTCGCTGATCGAGGCGTGAATGCGTTCGACAAAGCGGTTGAACGACGTTGCCAGTTCGCCGAATTCGTCCTGGTTCTGCACCACCAGACGGCGGGTCAGGTCGCCTTCACCCTCGGCGATGTCGCGCATGGCGCGGCCCATGGTGGTCAGCGGGCGCATCAGTAGTGGAATCAGCAGGCCCAGCAGGCCGGCAATGGCCGCCACGGCAATCAGCATGGCGATGATGGCCGATGTGCGGAACTGGCTGAGTGCGGCGTAGGCCTTGTCCTTGTCGATCGACAAGCCGATGTACCACTGGGCCGAAGGCAGCCCGGCGACCGGCGCGAACGAAATGATCCGGTCCTGGCCGTTCAGGGTGACATCCTGCATGCTGGCGGCAACGCGCAGGTCGCTGCCGGGGTAGATGTCCTTCAGGTTTTTCATGACCTGGTCTTTGTTCGGGCTGACGATCACCTGGCCATTGGCATCGGCGAGGAAGGCGTGGCCGAGGCCACCGAAATCCACCGAGTTGATGATCTCCACCAAGGTATCGAGGGTCAGGTCACCGCCAACCACACCAATCATTTCCCCCGTGGCCTTGCTTTTCACCGGGGTGGCGATAGTGACCATCAGGCCGCCGACCGCACCCTGGTACGGTGGCGTCAGCACCGTTTGCCCGGCATTGGCCGCCGCTGCATACCAGGGCCGTTGCCGTGGGTCGTAGCCGGCAGGCATCTGGGCGTCCGGGCGCTGGGTGAACACGCCGTTGGCCTGACCGAGGTAGGTGAACAGGAAGTTGCGCGTGTAGGAGGGTTGCTCGATCAACCCGGCCAGGGTCTCGCCGGCACCCTGCTGGCCGATATCCTGGGCCAGGTTTTCCAGCACCAGGATGCGGCCGCTCATCCAGTTTTGCACGCTGCTGGCGGTCAAGGCCCCGGCCTGCTGCACCGAGGCTTCTATGTTCTGGCGGATAGTGTTGCGTTGCAGGTAGTCGTTATAAAGCGTGAACAGGGCGAATGCCAGGACCACGACGCCGCAGGCACTGAGCAGGATCTTGTGGCGAAATTTCAGGTTCATGTTTCGAGACCTTGAGCCAATGTGGGGAGGACGCAGCGCGCTTATGACGTTCTGCGGGGCCTATCGACCGGGATATCGGCTCGGGGGGTAAAACATTGAAGTACTTACAGTAATTTCTTACAGACCTTTCGACAGACGGCACTCAGCCCTTGGTCAGTTGCTCTATCAGCAACCTCGCCGCTTGCTGCAGTGGCTGTTGTTTGCGCCACAGGATATGCACCGGCAGTTGCAACTCGTTGCGCGTATTACGAAAGGCCAGGCGCACCAAGCGCCCGGTTGCCAGCAGTGGGGCTACCCGAGACAACGGCAGGTCGCCCCAGCCCAGGCCGGCTTCGACCATCTGCAGGGCCAGGTCGAAGCTGTCGGTCGACCAGTGCGTGGCGCCGATCAGCGGGCGTGGATCGGCCAGCGGCAGGTCCCGGCTGCGCACGAGGATCTGGCGCACCCGGGTCAGGTCTTCGAGGTAGTGGATGCGTGCTTCACGCAGCGCCGGGTGGCTAGGGGCGAGGGTGGCTACCAAGGCTTCCATACCGATATGTTGAAAGCCCCGGCGCGCATCCACCTGCAGGCCAGCGAAGGCCACGCAAAGATCGGCGCGGCCGCTGTCCAGCAAGTGCAGGGCCTCTTCCTGCGGGGCGCTGAGCAAAGCGATATCGAGCAATGGGTGGCGCACACCGAGGTCGGCGATAGCCGCCAGCAACGGGCGGTGATCGATGTCCGGCACCACCGCCAGCGTCAGGCTGCTTTCAAGCCCCTGCGAGAGCTCCAAGGCATGGACTTGCAACAGCCCGAGTTGCTCGGCAATCAGCCTGGCGTGCGGTTCCAGGGCCAAGGCCCGGGCGGTGGGCCGAACTTCGCGGGGCCCGCGTTCGAACAAGCTGTATCCCAGCTCCGCTTCCAGATTGCCAATGGCCATGCTGACCGCCGACGGGACCCGTTTGAGGGCGCGAGCGGCGGCGGAGAACGAGCCGCGGTCGAGCACGGCAAGAAACAGCTGGATGTTGTCGCTGGAAAAGTTCATGGCAGCCTCCTGTCAGCAGATCTGACAGCTGCTGACTTTTGCTGTCAAGCGAGGTGAAGCATTATCGCACCCTTCGTTATTGGGATTGGAGGGCAATGCAGGTGCAGGGTTTGAAGCGCAAACTGGTGTATGTGACGTGCTATGAGCTGATAGGGCTGAGCATGTCGACCCTCGGGCTGGCTTATCTGTCAGAGACCCAGGCGTCGCATACCGGGCCATTGGCGGTGATGATCACAACCATTGCCATGCTCTGGAACCTGATTTTCAACACGTTGTTCGAGCGCTGGGAAAGCCGCCAGGCCAAGCGCGGCCGCAGCGTGGCGCGACGGGTGGCGCATGCGGTCGGCTTTCAGCTGACCCTGGTGGTGTATCTGATCCCGCTGATTGCCTGGTGGCTGGACATGACACTGGTAGAGGCACTGCTGGTGGACATGGCGTTCATTGTGCTGATCCCTTGCTACACCTTCGCCTACAACTGGGTGTTTGACCGGATCTTCGGCTTACCGACCTCGGCCATGGCCAAGGCTTGACTCGGGCGCTACAGGCCACCGCCTGGTACACCCGCTGCTGGACCGGTGCATGGCCGTCAGGAGCGGGCTTGGCCCTTGCGCGCGGGCTACGCCAGGTCGAGTTTCTCCTCCAGCCGGTCGAGGTGGGTGTGCATCAGCCCCAATGCCGCCTCGGCATCGCCTTGCTCCACGGCATCGATGATCGCCGCGTGTTCTTCCCACGCACAATGTTCGCAGCACGGCGACTCGTAGCGGGCAATGATCAGCGAGGTCATCGGCACCAGGCCGTTGAGAAACCGTGCCAGGGGCGCATTGGCCGCCACTTGCGCCAGTTTGAGGTGGAACTCGCCACCCAGGCGGATCGCCGCGCAACGCTCGCCACTTTCATGGTGCTGGCGCTCACGTTCAACCAACTGGCGCAGTTGGCGTATCTGCGCAGGGCGGGCGCGCTGTGCGGCCAGGGTGATCAGGGTGGTCTCCGCCAGCCGCCGGGCACTGAGCACCTGCCGCGCCTGCTCGGGGTCAGGGGCTGCCAGGTGCGCGGTGTGGCTTGGGCGCTGCACCACCACTTGCTGGTCACACAGGCGCCCGAGCACGCGGCGGATCACGGTACGGCTGACCCCAAACGCCTGGCCCAACGCCTGCTCGGGCAGCAGGCTGCCGGGGGGCAGGCGCTGTTCGAGAATGGCGTCGAACAGCCGTGGGTAGATTTGCTCGGCCGACAGGCGGGTTTCGCCGGCCGCGAGCAGGGCAGGCAAGTGGGGGGCGGCGTTCATGGTCGCTCTCCTCAGGTCATGGATGCAGGTGTTCATCCGGGATGTTCAGCGGGATGCCCATGCGCGCGCCCTCGGCCAGGATGTGCTGGCGCATCTGGGCACTGGCCAGGGCACTGTTGCGTTCGCGAATGGCGCGTACCACTGCCTCGTTCTCCTTCAGCCTTGCCGCCAGATGCTCCGGTGAGTTGCGCAGCATGTCGGCGCTCTGTTTAAGGGCGTTGCCGGTCTGCTGCACGACACTCTGGAAGATCGGGTTGGTGGTCAGGGCGAAGAGGGCCTCATGGAAAGCGATATAGGCCCTGACCCCAGCTTCGCTGTCATCGGCCTCCAGCGCTTCGCGCATGTCCATCAGGGTGAGGCGCAACTGGCCAACATCCTGGCTGTTGGCCGATTGTGCCACCAGGCCGACGATGAACGGTTCAAGGGTGTAGCGCAGTTCCAGTACGTCAGCCAGGCTGGCGGCGGCGCTGGTATCCAGCCCCGGTTCCAGGGCGGCAGCTTCGGCCTCCAGCACCAGTACACCCTTGCCCGGCAGCGCGCGCACCAGGCCCAGGGTTTCCAACACGGTTACCGCTTCGCGCAGGCTGGGCCGGCTGATGCCCAGTTGTTCAGCCAGCTCGCGCTGGCCTGGCAGCATGTCGCCGCTGCGCCACTGGCCGCGGGCCAGGGCCTGGCGGAGTTTTTCCACCACTGAATTGACGACGGTCGATGAGCTGATCACGGTTCGCTCCTTGAAGGGCCGGCATCAGTGCCGGCCACGTTCGCTCAGAATTCCTGCTGGTGGGCATTGGGCTGTTTGCGTGGCAACGGGGCAAAGCCGGGTTTGCCTGCCAGTACGTTGTTGGCACGCTCCAGGTCGATGTCCTTTTCCCAGCGGGCAATCGCCACGGTGGCTACACAGTTGCCGATCAGGTTGGTCAGTGCCCGGCCGATGCCCATGAACCAGTCCACGGCAAGTACCAGCACCAGGCCGACAACCGGAATCGCCGGTACGGCAGTCAACGTGGCCGCCAGGATCACCAGCGCCGAGCCAGGGATGCCGTGCGCGCCTTTCGAAGTTACCAGCGACACCAGCAGAATGGTCAGCAGGTCAGTCATCTCCAGCGGTGTGCCGGTGGCGTTGGCGATGAACACGATGGCCAGCGTCAGGTAGATGGAGAAACCGTCCAGGTTGAACGAGTAGCCGGTGGGAATCACCAGCCCCACCGTGGAACTGCCGATGCCCAGGTGTTCCAGCTTGCGCATGATCTGCGGCAGAACGGCGTCGGAAGAGGCGGTGCCCAGCACGATGGTCAGCTCTTCACGCAGGTACTTGATCAGTGGCAGCAGTTTCAGGCCCGACAGGCGCATCACGGTACCCAGCACGATCAGCACGAAGCCTGCACAGGTCAGGTAGAACAGCGCTACCAGGCCGCCCAGGTGCTGCAGCGATTCCAGGCCGTACTTGCTGGTGGTGAAGGCGATGGCACCGAATACACCGATCGGGGCCAGGCGCACGATCATGCCCATGATACGGAAGATCACATGGCTCAGTTCGTTGATCAGCCGCGAAATGCCGGCGGCCGAGTCGCCCACCAGGTTCAATGCGCTGCCGAACAGCACCGAAAACAGCAGCACCTGAAGGATGTTGTTGTCGGCGAAGGCGCCGATCACCGAGGTAGGGATCAGGTCCATGAAGAACGCTGCGGCGCCATGGATGTGTTGACCGCGCTCGGCCAGGCTGCTGGCATCGGCACTGGACAGTTGGTCCAGGTGAATATTGGCGCCGCTGCCGATGCCGCTGCTGAAGGCGAATACCAGGCCGATCACCAACGCCAGGGTGGTCAGCACTTCAAAGTAGATTACCGACTTCAAGCCGATGCGCCCGACCTTTTTCAGGTCGCCCGCGCCCGAGATACCACTGACCACCACGCAGAACACGATCAGGCCGATGAGCATCTTGATCAGCTTGATGAAGCCGTCGCCTAGGGGTTTGAGTTGTAGCGAAAGGTCGGGGAAGCTGAGGCCGCAGGCAATGCCGAGGGCAAGGCCAAGTACGACTTGCAGGAATATCGAACGCGAGCACCATTTGAGCATGGGAGAAGTCTCAGATCGGTGTCCTTGCTTCGGTAGCCGCACGGGGCGAAAGAGCGCAGGACTTAATTATTGTGGTCTTACCGGTTTGTTCAGCGCGATGCCATAAAAGCGCGAAAAATCGTTCTTTGCAAGGATTTTTGGCCTTACCGGTCTGACCAGTTATGGGGCAATTGGGCCTGCCGCGCTCTAGTTCTGTGCGCAGCGTGACGTTCATGGTTTGAGCAGGGCATGCGAGCAAGCAGGCTCCCGTGCCGCTGATACCCTTGAACCTGATTCGGGCTGGGCCCGCCCCATACGGCCAGTGCAAACTACCTGCCAATCCCGCCTCGCGTTCGCCATTTCTTGTGGTGCATCAAGCCCGAGCCCTCGAAACCGGGCAAAAAAAACGGCACCTGCCAGAGGTGCCGTTTTCGCTACGTGCCAACTTTACTTGTGCAGCTCTTGCGCCGCGTACAGCGTGTTCTCCAGCAGGCACGCCCGGGTCATTGGCCCAACCCCGCCCGGCACTGGGGTGATCCAGCCGGCGCGGGGCAGGGCGGTCTCGTAGACCACATCGCCGACCAGCTTGCCGTCCGCCTGGCGGTTGATGCCCACGTCAATGACGATGGCGCCTTCCTTGATCCACTCACCTTTGACCAGGCCCGGCTTGCCCGCGGCCACTACCACCAGATCGGCGCGGCCTACATGGCCGGCCAAGTCCTTGGTAAAGCGGTGGCAAACAGTCACGGTGCAGCCGGCCAGCAGCAGCTCCATGGCCATTGGGCGGCCAACGATGTTGGAAGCGCCGACGATGACGGCGTTCATGCCGTACAGATCCTGGCCGGTGCTTTCCAGCAGGGTCATGATGCCTTTTGGTGTGCACGGGCGCAGCAGCGGAATACGCTGGGCCAGACGGCCGATGTTGTACGGGTGGAAGCCGTCCACGTCCTTGTCAGGGCGAATGCGTTCGAGCAGCAGCGACGCCTCCAGGTGCGCCGGTAGCGGCAACTGCAGCAGAATACCGTCGACGGCCGGGTCGTCGTTAAGACGGTCGATCAGCTCGGTCAGGGCTTCTTGCGTGGTCTCGGCGGGCAGGTCGAAAGCCTGCGAAATGAAGCCGACCTCTTCGCAGTCCTTGCGCTTGTGCGAGACATAGACTTGGGAGGCGGGGTCGGTGCCGACCAGGATCACCGCCAGGCCCGGCGTACGCAGGCCTTGCTGGCGACGCTCCACGACACGTTGAGCGATCTGCTGGCGCAGGCTGGCGGCGATTGCCTTGCCATCGATTAGGTGTGCAGTCATAGACGCGTGATTAACCATCGAGAAGGAAACAATAAAGAGCGCGCATTCTCGCACGACATGGGCGAAGGGCAAAGGCGGGTGGTCGGGCAAATCCCCTAAGCCCTTAAATAATTTAAATTTTTTTGAAAAAGGTGTTGACGACTTTCGGGGTCGCCTATAAGATTCGCCGCACTTGTCGGGCACAGCCTAGCACTGGTTGGCTAAGTCGGGCAGAATGGGTCGTTTGGCAGTTAGCTGTTAAATACTTGTTCGGTTAGGCTTGAAGCTTAAGCGCCCGTAGCTCAGCTGGATAGAGCATCCGCCTTCTAAGCGGATGGTCGCAGGTTCGAGTCCTGCCGGGTGCGCCATTAGGCAGCTTTGGCAAGCAAGTTGGCTGTAATGCAATATGGTGGGCGTAGCTCAGTTGGTAGAGCGCTGGATTGTGATTCCAGTTGTCGTGGGTTCGATTCCCATCGTCCACCCCATATTTTCGAAGGCGCCTCGATAGCATCTGGCGCCTTTGTTTTAAGCGTTACGCGGACGTGGTGAAATTGGTAGACACACTGGATTTAGGTTCCAGCGGCGCAAGCTGTAAGAGTTCGAGTCTCTTCGTCCGCACCATGTTTTTGTAAGGTTGTACCGTAACACCGCTATATGGTGGGCGTAGCTCAGTTGGTAGAGCGCTGGATTGTGATTCCAGTTGTCGTGGGTTCGATTCCCATCGTCCACCCCATATTTTAAAGAGGCGCCTTGGTCGTGAGATCAGGCGCCTTTTTTGTTTTCATTGCTCCGTCATGCGGGCACTGCACGGTTCAGCACAAAATCTTCGTGAGTCCCCCCTTGCAATGCTCTGGTGGCAGCCCAATAAAAGCTGTTAGATTTCAGCCGGTTGAAGCGCCGGCCCCGTTGGCCGGCAGAGGAACAGCCCGATGATTGCAAAAGAAGCCCGTCAGGCCTTGGCGCTGCAGCGCTTTGCCGACGCCAACCCGCAGCTGCTCGAGGAAATTCGCGAGCTGGATGCGCGCGAGCAGGCCCAGCAAATCGAGTGGGCGTTCGAAGATGTGGCCCAGGAGCAGGGGCTGCAGCCCTGGGAGCTGGCGCTGCAACTGATCGCCGAAAGCCCGGAACAGTTGCGGGCCATGCGCCTTGAAACGCATCGCGAGGTCGCCGAGGCGCTGGGCCTGGAGTGGGAAGAATACTGTCAGTTCAACGAAGTCGACCCTGAATAAAGGCAGCGAATTCGCCACTGGCAGTTGTTTGACAAGTTATTACGGCTGCACTGCGCCATGGGCAGGGTGCCGCTCTTGATGAAGGAGGCCCGGCGGCACGCCGTGCGGGCCTTGAAAGCTAATCGACCGGCGTGGTTTCCCGTCGTCCCGTGTGGGGTGACTTCTGCCGCGCGACTCACTAGAATGCTTGCCCTTGATTCTGGAGTCGGGCTAACGCCGGCTAACGTCTGTGCAACGAGGAATATCCATGCAAGTTTCTGTTGAAAACACTTCCGCTCTCGAGCGCCGCATGACCATCGCCGTTCCGGCCGAGCGCGTCGAGAACGAAGTCAACAAGCGTCTGCAACAGACTGCCAAGCGCGCCAAGGTTGCCGGCTTCCGCCCAGGCAAGGTGCCAATGAGCGTGATCCGTCAGCGCTTCGAAGCCGATGCACGCCAGGAGGCGTTCGGTGATCTGGTCCAGGCTTCCTTCTATGAGGCCATCGTTGAGCAGAAGCTGAACCCTGCTGGTGCCCCGTCCGTTGAACCCAAGTCGTTCGAAAAAGGCAAGGACCTGGAGTTCGTCGCCATCTTCGAAGTGTTCCCGGAGTTCACCGTTTCCGGCCTGGAGTCGATCAACGTTGAGCGCCTGAGCGCCGAAGTGGCCGACGCCGACCTGGACAACATGCTGGAAGTGCTGCGCAAGCAGAACACTCGCTTCGAAGCTGTCGAGCGCGCCGCGCAGAACGACGATCAGGTCAACATCGATTTCGTTGGCAAGGTCGACGGTGAAGCGTTCGCCGGTGGCTCTGCCAAAGGCACCCAGCTGGTACTGGGTTCCGGCCGCATGATCCCGGGCTTCGAAGACGGTCTGGTGGGCGCCAAGGCTGGCGAAGAGCGCGTTGTCAACGTGACCTTCCCAGAGGACTACCAGAACCTGGACCTGGCCGGCAAAGCCGCCGAGTTCACCATCACCGTCAACAGCGTTTCGGCCCCTGTGCTGCCTGAGCTGAACGAAGAGTTCTTCGCCCAGTTCGGTATCAAGGAATCGACCCTGGAAGGCTTCCGCGCCGAAGTTCGCAAGAACATGGAGCGTGAGCTGCGCCAGGCAATCAAGACCAAGGTGAAGAACCAGGTCATGGACGGTCTGCTGGCCGCCAACCCGATCGAAGCGCCGAAGGCCCTGCTGGAAAACGAAGTCAACCGTCTGCGCGTCCAGGCTGTTCAGCAGTTCGGTGGCAACATCAAGCCTGACCAACTGCCTGCCGAGCTGTTCGAAGAACAAGCCAAGCGCCGTGTAGTGCTGGGCCTGATCGTCGCCGAAGTGGTCAAGCAGTTCGAGCTCAAGCCGGACGATGCCAAGGTTCGCGAGATGATCGAAGAAATGGCTTCGGCTTACCAGGAGCCTGAGCAGGTCATCGCTTGGTACTACAAGAACGACCAGCAAATGAACGAAGTGCGTTCGGTTGTGCTGGAAGAGCAAGTTGTAGATACTGTTCTGCAGAAAGCGACTGTGACCGACAAGTCGGTCTCGTACGAAGATGCCGTAAAACCAGCCCAGGCACCTGCCGAAGCTGAGTAATACGTTTTCTCTCGTAGGAAAACCCCACAAGCCAGCCTTCGAGCTGGCTTGTGCGTTATCAAGCCATGACTATTTGGGAGTGAGCGCAGGACATGTCCCGCAATTCTTATATTCAGCAGAGCTCTGACATCCAGGCCGCAGGCGGCCTGGTCCCGATGGTTATCGAGCAGTCCGCCCGTGGCGAGCGTGCGTACGACATCTATTCGCGCCTGTTGAAGGAGCGAGTGATTTTCCTGGTTGGCCCGGTTGAAGACTACATGGCCAACCTGGTCGTAGCGCAGATGCTGTTCCTCGAAGCGGAAAACCCGGACAAGGATATCCATCTCTACATCAACTCCCCGGGCGGCTCCGTCACCGCGGGCATGTCGATCTACGACACCATGCAGTTCATCAAGCCGGACGTCTCGACCATCTGCATCGGCCAGGCCTGCAGCATGGGCGCCTTCCTGCTGGCCGCAGGTGCCAAGGGCAAGCGTCACTGCCTGCCGAACTCGCGCGTGATGATTCACCAGCCGCTGGGCGGCTTCCAGGGCCAGGCGACCGATATCGAGATCCATGCCCAGGAAATTCTCAATATCAAGGCGCGCCTGAACGAGTTGCTGGCCTACCACACCGGCCAGGATCTGGAGACCATCAAGCGTGACACCGAACGCGACAACTTCATGAGCGCCTCGCGCGCAGCCGAGTATGGCCTGATCGACTCGGTCTACGACAAGCGGCAACTGGCCTCCTGAACCGGGGGGTCAGAGCAGGTGGGTGCCCAAAGCGCCCACCTGCGGACTTGAAAAAGCCCGCAATTGCCTTCATCTTGTGTTGCAAGCCTACCGGATTGGATCGATCGAATGACTGACACCCGTAACGGCGAGGACAGCGGCAAATTGCTCTATTGCTCCTTCTGCGGCAAAAGCCAGCACGAAGTGCGCAAATTGATTGCCGGGCCCTCGGTATTTATCTGCGACGAGTGCGTCGACCTGTGCAATGACATCATCCGTGAGGAGGTGCAGGAAGCCCAGGCCGAGAGCAGCGCGCACAAATTGCCTTCGCCGAAAGAAATCAGCGGCATCCTGGACCAGTACGTCATTGGTCAGGAGCGCGCGAAAAAGGTGCTGGCTGTAGCGGTGTACAACCACTACAAGCGCCTTAACCAGCGTGACAAGAAGGGTGACGAAGTCGAACTGGGCAAGAGCAACATCCTGCTCATCGGGCCTACTGGCTCGGGCAAGACCCTGCTCGCCGAAACCCTGGCACGCCTGTTGAACGTACCGTTCACCATTGCCGACGCCACCACCCTGACCGAGGCCGGTTATGTGGGTGAAGACGTCGAGAACATCATTCAGAAGCTGTTGCAGAAGTGCGACTACGATGTGGAAAAGGCCCAGATGGGCATTGTCTACATCGACGAAATCGACAAGATCTCGCGCAAGTCGGACAACCCGTCCATCACCCGTGACGTCTCGGGCGAGGGCGTGCAGCAGGCGCTGTTGAAGCTGATCGAAGGCACCGTGGCCTCGGTACCGCCGCAAGGGGGGCGCAAGCACCCGCAACAGGAGTTCCTGCAGGTTGACACCCGCAACATCCTGTTCATCTGCGGTGGCGCGTTCTCGGGCCTTGAAAAGGTCATCCAGAACCGTTCCACCAAAGGTGGCATTGGTTTCGGCGCTGAAGTGCGTAGCAAGGAAGAAGGCAAGAAGGTTGGCGAGTCCCTGCGTGAGGTCGAGCCGGACGATCTGGTCAAGTTTGGCCTGATTCCGGAGTTCGTCGGCCGCCTGCCGGTTCTGGCTACCCTGGACGAGCTGGACGAGGCTGCATTGGTGCAGATCCTCACCGAGCCGAAGAACGCCCTCACCAAGCAGTATGCCAAGCTGTTCGAGATGGAAAGCGTCGACCTGGAGTTCCGCAGCGATGCGCTCAAGGCCGTGGCACGCAGGGCTTTGGAGCGCAAAACCGGCGCCCGTGGCCTGCGTTCTATTCTCGAAGGTGTGCTGCTCGACACCATGTACGAGATCCCTTCGCAGAAGGATGTCAGCAAGGTGGTGATCGACGAGAGCGTCATCGACGGCACTTCGCAGCCGCTGATGATCTACGAGAACAGTGAGCCGCAAGCCAAGGCTGCGCCAGACGCCTGATACAGGCAAAGGCCAGTTTGTGGTTGCAAGCATGAAGGGGCCTACGGGCCCCTTCATGCTTTTCCTGTGCTAATGCTTGTAATTTCCCAAGCCTGCCCCCACATTAGGTCCAAGCATCATTTCCACCGGTTTCCGGCCACAAGGCCGCTGTAGAGGCGAAATCATGAAGACCACCCTCGACTTGCCTCTTTTGCCATTGCGCGATGTCGTTGTATACCCGCACATGGTTATCCCGCTGTTTGTGGGGCGTGAAAAGTCCATAGAAGCCCTTGAGGCTGCGATGACGGGCGAAAAGCAGATCCTCCTGCTGGCCCAGAAAAACCCAGCCGATGATGATCCTGGCGAAGACGCCTTGTACCGTGTCGGTACTGTTGCCACCGTGCTGCAACTGTTGAAGCTGCCTGATGGCACCGTCAAGGTGCTGGTCGAAGGCGAACAGCGTGGCGCCGTCGAGCGCTTCACCGAAGTGGAAGGGCACATCCGTGCCGAAGTTTCGCTGATCGACGAAACCGACTCCGCCGAGCGCGAGTCGGAAGTTTTCGTGCGCACGCTACTGTCGCAGTTCGAACAGTATGTGCAGCTGGGTAAAAAAGTCCCTGCCGAAGTGCTGTCGTCGCTCAACAGCATCGAAGAGCCAGGGCGGCTGGTCGATACCATGGCTGCGCACATGGCCCTGAAGATCGAGCAGAAGCAGGAAATCCTCGAGATTGTCGACCTCACCGCCCGCGTGGAGCACGTGCTGGCACTGCTGGATGCCGAAATCGACCTGTTGCAGGTGGAAAAGCGCATTCGCGGTCGGGTCAAGAAGCAGATGGAGCGCAGCCAGCGCGAGTACTACCTGAATGAGCAGATGAAGGCCATTCAGAAAGAGCTCGGCGATGGTGACGAAGGCCACAACGAAGTCGAAGAGCTGAAAAAGCGTATCGAAGCTGCCGGCCTGCCCAAGGATGCCTTGACCAAGGCCCAGGCTGAGCTCAACAAGCTCAAGCAGATGTCGCCGATGTCAGCCGAAGCCACCGTGGTGCGCTCGTACCTCGACTGGCTGGTGCAGGTGCCGTGGAAGGCCCAGAGCAAAGTCCGCCTGGACCTGGCCAAAGCCGAGGAGATCCTTGATGCCGACCATTATGGTCTGGAAGAGGTCAAGGAGCGCATCCTCGAGTACCTCGCCGTACAGAAACGGGTGAAGAAAATCCGTGGTCCTGTGCTGTGCCTGGTAGGTCCACCCGGCGTCGGCAAGACTTCGCTCGCCGAATCGATCGCCACCGCCACCAACCGCAAGTTCGTGCGCATGGCACTGGGCGGGGTGCGTGACGAAGCCGAGATCCGTGGTCACCGTCGTACCTACATCGGTTCGATGCCGGGCCGCCTGATCCAGAAGATGACCAAGGTGGGTGTACGCAACCCGCTGTTCCTGCTCGATGAAATCGACAAGATGGGCAGCGACATGCGTGGCGACCCTGCCTCGGCGTTGCTCGAAGTGCTCGACCCGGAGCAGAACCACAACTTCAATGACCACTACCTGGAGGTCGATTACGACCTCTCGGACGTCATGTTCCTGTGCACCTCGAACTCGATGAACATTCCACCGGCGCTGCTGGACCGCATGGAAATCATCCGCCTGCCGGGGTACACCGAGGACGAGAAGATCAACATCGCCATCAAGTACCTGGTGCCCAAGCAGGTCAAGGCCAACGGCTTGAAGAAAGACGAGCTGGAGGTCGATGTCTCGGCGATTCGCGACATCATCCGCTTCTACACCCGTGAGGCCGGTGTGCGTGGCCTGGAGCGGCAGATCGCCAAGGTTTGCCGTAAAGTGGTCAAGGAACATACCGGGCAGAAGCAGGTCAAGGTCAAGGTGGCCAGCGAGCAGCTGGAGCACCTGCTGGGCGTGCGCAAGTTCCGCTACGGCCTGGCCGAGCAGCAAGACCAGATCGGCCAGGTTACCGGCCTGGCCTGGACCCAGGTGGGCGGCGAGTTGCTGACCATCGAAGCCGTGGTTATCCCGGGCAAGGGCCAACTGATCAAGACGGGCTCGCTGGGCGATGTCATGGTCGAATCGATCACTGCCGCGCAAACCGTGGTGCGCAGCCGCGCCCACAGCCTGGGTATAGCCGCCGGCTTCCACGAGAAGCACGACGTGCACATCCACATGCCCGAAGGGGCCACACCGAAAGACGGCCCGAGTGCCGGTATCGGCATGTGCACCGCGTTGGTCTCGGCCCTTACGCAGATTCCGGTGCGCGCTGATGTCGCCATGACGGGTGAAATCACCTTGCGCGGCCAGGTGCTGGCAATTGGCGGGTTGAAGGAAAAACTGCTGGCAGCACATCGGGGCGGTATCAAGACGGTCATCATTCCGGAGGAGAACGTTCGCGATCTGAAGGAAATTCCGGAAAATATCAAACAGGATCTGCAGATCAAACCCGTCAAATGGATTGACGAAGTCCTGCAAATTGCGCTGCAATACGCCCCGGAGCCCTTGCCAGATGTGGCTCCTGAGATCGTCGCGAAAGAAGAGAAGCGCGACAGCGATGCCAAGGAAAGAATCAGCACGCATTAGTGGTTTTTGTCTGGGAGGCTTTCCTTGACAGTTTTTTCGAGGCCTTGCTATAAAGCGGCTCGTTATTGTCAACAAGCCTCCCAACGTACGTTTCGTAAGCTTTCCATTACATACTTAGAAACAAACTCAATAGAGAAATAAGGGGACTTAGAGTGAACAAGTCGGAACTGATTGACGCTATCGCCGTATCGGCTGACATTTCCAAAGCTGCTGCAGGTAAGGCTCTGGACGCTGTGATCGACTCCGTAACCGGTGCCCTGAAAGCAGGCGACGACGTCGTTCTGGTTGGCTTCGGAACCTTCTCGGTCAAAGAGCGCGCCGAGCGCACTGGCCGTAACCCACAAACCGGCAAGGCGATCAAGATTGCAGCCGCCAAGGTTCCAGGTTTCAAGGCAGGCAAAGGCCTGAAAGACGCCGTCAACTAAGTCGTCTTCAGCCGGACCCGGCCAGGCCTGGTCCGAGCACGCTGATGGCGGGGCGCAAACGTTCCCGCCTGACACGTTTGCTAAGCAAAGGCGCATCCTCGGATGCGCCTTTCTTTTATCAGGATTCTACCCACGCTCCGCGGTTGTCGACGCAGTGGTACAGCCGTTTCTGGGGGACGCATGCTGCAAAATATCAGGGACAATTCACAAGGTTGGATTGCCAAGTCCATCATCGGCCTAATCGTCGTATTGATGGCGTTGACCGGTTTCGAAGCCATTTTTCAGGCCGCCACACATAGCCAGGACGCCGCCAAGGTAAACGGCCAGACCATCAGCCAGAACGAGCTGAGCCAGGCGGCCGACATGCAGCGCCGCCAGCTGATGCAACAGTTGGGCAAGGACTTCGACCCAGCGCTGCTGGATGAAAAACTGCTGCGTGAAGAGGCCCTCAAGGGCCTGATCAGCCGCAAGCTCTTGCTGCAGGGGGCTGAAGACGCCAAGTTCGCCTTCTCCGATGCCGCGCTGGATCAGGTGATCCTGCAAACGCCGGAGTTCCAGGTAGACGGTAAATTCAGCGCCGATCGCTTCGACCAGGTCATTCGCCAGATGGGTTATGGCCGCATGCAGTTCCGCGACATGCTGGCCGAGGAAATGCTCATCGGCCAGTTGCGCACCGGCCTGGCCGGCAGCAGCTTCGTCACCGACCAGCAAGTCGATGCCTTCGCCCGCCTCGAGAAGCAGACCCGCGACTTCGCCTCCCTGACCTTCAAGGCCGACCCGGCCGCGGTCAAGGTCAGCGACGCCGAGGTCAAGGCGCACTACGACCAGCACGCCAAGGAGTTCATGTCGCCTGACCAGGTGGTGATCGACTACATCGAGCTGAAAAAGTCTGCCTACTTCGACCAGGTCAAGGTGACCGACGAAGAGCTCAAGGCCCAGTACGAGAAAGAAATCGCCAACCTCGCCGAGCAACGCCACGCGGCGCACATCCTGATCGAAGTGAACGACAAGGTCAGCGATGCACAGGCCAAGGCCCGTGCTGAAGAGATCGAGCAGCGCCTGGCCAAGGGTGAGAACTTTGCCACCCTGGCCAAGGAGTTCTCCCAGGACCCGGGTTCGGCCGGCAACGGTGGTGACCTTGGTTTCGCCGGCCCGGGTGTGTATGACCCGGCCTTCGAAGAGGCGCTGTACAAGCTGCAGGATGGCCAGGTATCGGCGCCGGTGCGTACCCAGTTCGGTTACCACCTGATCAAGCTGTTGGGCGTACAGGCGCCAGAGGTGCCGAGCTTCGCCAGCCTGAAGGACAAGCTTACCCGTGACCTGAAGACCCCGCTGGTCGAGCAGCGTTACGTGGATGCCAGCAAGCAGCTGCAGGATGCTGCCTATGAGGCTTCCGACCTGGCCCAGCCGGCCCAGGACCTGAACCTCAAGGTCCACACCTCTGCACCATTCGGTCGCGAAGGCGGCGAAGGCATTACTGCCAACCGTTCGGTGGTGCAGGCTGCGTTTTCCGAAGAAGTACTCGACGAGGGGGCCAACAGTACCGCCATCGAGCTCGACCCGGAAACCACCGTGGTATTGCGCGTCAAGGAGCACCGCAAGCCTGAGCAACTGCCGCTGGAGGCAGTGGCCCAGAATATCCGCCAGCACCTGGCCAAGGAGAAGGCCACGGCCGAACTCAAGGCCAAGGCGGACAAGCTGATCGCCGGCCTGCGCGACGGTTCCATTGCTGCTGGCAGTGTGCATGAGGGCCAGGGCTGGAAAACCCACGAAGCCGTGACCCGCGGTGAGGAAGGCATCGATCCTGAGGAGCTGCAGGCGCTGTTCCGCCTGGCGAAACCGCAAGCCAAGGACAAGCCGGTGTATGGCAGCGTCGTGCTGCGTGACGGTAGCCTGGTGGTGCTGCAGCTCAAGGGCGTCAACGAAGGCACTACCGCCACCGACGAAGAGAAGCAGCAGATTCGCCGCTACCTTGCCTCGCGTGCCGGCCAGCAAGACTTCGCGGCCTACCGCAAGCAGCTGGAAGCCAATGCCGACATCACCCGTTACTGACGTGATCGCTGCATGACGAACGGGCCGCCTAAAGAGCGGCCCGTTCTGTTTCTGCTGCCTGCTCCGGCCTAGCGCTTCACCCCTTCATGATTATCCAGCGTGTCCCGCGCGATCTCGCGCCCCAGGGCAATCAGCTCGGGCGCCTTGTAGAATTCGAAGAACCGGCATACCCGTTTCGGCACGTTGATCAGCACATCCGGCGGATAGCCGGCGATCTTGTACTGTGCCAATGAGGTCTGCATGACCTCGAAACTCTGGTTGATCAAGTCCAGCAGGGAGGCTGGGCCCACGTTGTCGATGATGAACGAACCGGTAGCCGACTTCGGCGCGCCTTCGCGCTCTGGCGCAGCCGCCGGCTGCTGTGTGCCCGGGCTGGCGGCTTCGCTTTGCCATGGGTTGGGCTGTGCCAGCCCTTCAGCGACGATTTCCTGTTCGATGCGGATCAATTCTTCGGCCGGTTTGCGCCGGAACGGCAGGTGTGCGCCCAATGAACTGAGCAAGGCATCGAAGCGCATCTTGAACGCTGCCGGGCGTTCGATCACGGGCAGCTGGTACTGCTTCTGGTTGGTGGCGTTGAGGTTGACCGCGATGATCAGGTCGCAATGGCTGGACACCACCGGCACGATCGGCAGCGGGTTCAGGATACCGCCATCAACCAGCATGCGGTTGCCCTGCATTACCGGTGTAAACAGGCTGGGGATGGCCGCCGAGGCGCGCATGGCCTGGTGCAGGCAGCCCTCCTGAAACCATATCTCCTGCTGGTTGGTCAGGTCGGCGGCAACCGCCGTGTAGGGGATGCGCAGTTGCTCGATATTGATCTCGCCGACGATCTTGCGGATCTGCCCGAATACCTTGTCACCGCGAATGGCGCCCAGGCGAAAGCTGACATCCACCAGGCGCAGCACATCCAGATAATCAAGGCTCTCGATCCAGTTGCGGTACTCGTCCAGCTTGCCGGCGGCATAGATGCCACCGATGACTGCACCCATGGAGCAGCCAGCGATGCAGGCGATATCGTAACCCCGGCGCTCGATTTCCTCGATCACGCCTATGTGCGCATAACCTCGGGCCCCGCCCGAACCCAGTACCAGTGCCACGCGTTTACTCATCAACTTTCCCCGGCCAGTGCCATCATGCCTCTACAATGCACCCATCGTTGCCTCTGCTTCAATGTAGATTGTGTGCAGCTACTGTAGTAAAACCGCTTTGGCAAAGCCGGCCGGGCAGGGCACTTTTGAACTGCCGGGGCGTCGAAATGCCACCGTTTTTTTCCTTGAGGTATCACCGATGAAAGCCTGGATCTGCCTTCCCCTGATTGCTCTGGCCCTTGCCGGCTGCGCAGGCAAGACGGCCTACCGAGAAAGTTGTGCGACCCAGCTGGATGCCGCCTGGAAGGAGCTTGACCTGGCCAAGGCCGAAGGCTTTGCCGGCGCCGTGAGTTATTCCAAGGCTTTGTCGTTACTCACCGGTGCTAAAACCCAGCAGCAGTTCGAAGGTTATGAAAGCTGCACGCGCAAAGCCGAGAAGGCGCGCTTCTACATTCGTGAGTCCCGCGCCGGGCGTTGATCGAGGAGCGTTCCATGTCTGCCATGCTTGACTCCGTCGTTGCCCAGATACTGGCCTTGCAGGTGCGCCTGCTGGCGTGTCGCGAACGCCTGGCTGCCGATACCGACAGCGAGGCCCTGCATGACCTGCGTATTGCCGTACGGCGGCTACGCAGCCTGCTGCGGCCACTGAGGGGGCTGCCAGGGGTGGAGCAGCTGGAGGCCGCTGCAAGCGCGCTGGGGGCCCTGACCACGCCCTTGCGTGACCAGGAAGTATTGGCTGCGCAACTGATCGCTAGCGGTTACACCGAAGCTGGGCAACGCCGCATGCAAGGCCGCGGTAGTGCATACGCCAGCGTTGCCCGCAGCCAGCAGTTGGCCCGGGTGCTGGCGATTGCAGATGCCTTTCCACTGTTCCTGCGCGCAGCGGGCCGCGAAGGCTTGGCCAAGGCATTGGGCAAACGCGTCGACAAGCGCTTGGTCAAGCAGTGGCACAAACTGCACCACGCCTTGCAGGACCCCAACCACGACCGTCACCGGCTACGTTTGTTGATCAAGCGTGCGCGCTATGGCGACGAGGCCTACCCGCAATTCCAGCATGCCAGCCAGAAACTGCAGCGTCTGCTGAAAAAAGCCCAGGCCGACCTGGGCGACTGGCACGATCGCTTGCAGTGGTTGCTACAGGCGCGCGACCACGCCGACCTGGCACCTTGCCAAGCCGTTTGGCAGCAGCAGTTGCAGGAGGCCGAGCAAAGCGCCGATGTGACCCTGGCCGCGCTGGCCAAGGCCATTGCACGTCGCCAGCCCGGGAAATGACCGAAATGAGGGCTGTTCGTCCCGCGTTAGCTGGCTAGGATGGGCACACCCTTTTCGCTGCACGCAGGAGCCGGTCCATGAATTTCAATCAACTGCTCGACGCCGTGCGGGCCAACCCCGACGCAGTCAGCATTCCGCCGACCTGGGCGCAAGGCCGAGCGGCATTTGGCGGCCTCATGGCGGCCCTTGTTTACGAGGCGATGCGCCTCAAGCTGTGTGACAGCCGCCCAGCGCGCTCCCTGGCCATCACCTTCGTGGCCCCTGCAGCGGCAGACGTACCTATCCGCTTCGAGGTGGAGGTGCTGCGCGAGGGCAAGGCGGTCAGCACCTTGCTTGGCCGTGCGGTACAGGCGGGCCAAGTGGTGACGCTGGTGCAAGGCAGCTTCGGGGCAGGGCGGCCTTCGGTCGTGCAGGTACCGGCGTTACCGGCTACGGAAATGAAGGCGCTCGAAGAGGCGGCTCCGGAGCTGCCCTATATCAAGGGGGTCACGCCGGAATTCATGCGCCATGTGGCCTTGCGTTGGGCCTTGGGCGGGCTGCCGTTCAGTGGTAATCAGTCGAGGAAGATGGGCGGTTGGGTGCGCTTGCGCGATGTCGCCGACGAACGCGTCAATGAGGCGCACCTGCTTGCCTTGGTCGATGCGTGGCCGCCGAGCCTGATGCCGTTCCTGAAGCAACCCGCAGCTGGCAGCACGCTGACCTGGACGATCGAGTTCATTCAGCCTGTGATCACGGTGTCTACCCAGGACTGGTGCCGCTATTGCGTTGAAACCGAATACGCCCGGGATGGCTATGGCCATGCGGCAGCAGCACTGTGGACCGCTCAAGGTCAATTGCTGGCGCTGAGCCGGCAGACTGTCACCGTGTTCGCCTGACAGCCCGGCACAGGGCCATCGGCTCAGCGCCGGTGCTTGTGGCGCTCCCGCCATGCCTTCAGCCAGGCGCCACTGAAAACAAAACGCGGGAAGGTGATGAACTGCTCCGTCAACAGGCGCTGCACGGCATCCTGGCGGTTAGCGAACGGCTCAGGTTGCTGGGCTTCCAGGCGGTGCCCCTGGCGCTGCAGGCCCAAGCCGGCAACCAAGGCAATGATACCCACCGCGATCTGGCTCAGGTCGAGCCCGAACAGGCCCGACAGTACCAGCAGCGCGCCCAGGATGAACAACGGGACGGCAATCAGGTGCAGCACCAGGTTTGTCGGGTGACGGTGGTTATGGTGGTAGCCGCGCCATTGCCAGGCGGGCAGGTTGGGCAGACGTTTACTCATGGGCATTTCCTCATCCAATGCCCAAAGCTTAGTGCTGCCCGCGCAGGGGGGCCAATCGAGGCTGGCTATGGTGGCTATAGCTTGAGCTGGCCGATGGCCTTGTTGAGCGCCCCAGCCAAGGTCGCCAGCTCGCTACTGGTGGTGGCCGAGCCCACCGTCTGTTGCACGGTCTGCTCGGTGACATCACGAATGCTCACCACCGCGCGGTTCATTTCCTCGGCCACCTGGCTTTGTTGCTCGGCTGCCACGGCAATCTGCGTGTTGCTCTCGCGCATCTGCGCCACGGCACCGGTGATCTCGGCCAGGGCTTCACCGGCTTCCTGAGCCTGGCGCACGCAATCATCGGCCTTGTACGAGCTTTCCTGCATGAACTCCACCGCATCGCGGGTACCCGACTGCAGTGCCGAGACCATTGTGGTGATTTCGTCAGTGGAGGTTTGCACGCGCTTGGCCAGGTTGCGCACCTCATCGGCGACCACGGCGAACCCGCGGCCCAGGTCGCCGGCGCGTGCGGCTTCGATGGCGGCGTTGAGCGCAAGCAGGTTGGTTTGTTCGGCGATGCTGTGAATCACATTGACGACCCCGTTGATTTTCTGGCTGTCATCGGCCAACTGGCGAATCATCTCGGCGGTTTGCTGAACACCGCTGGACAGCCCGGAAATCGAATCCTGGACCCGGCTTACCACCTCTTTGCCGCTGCCGGCCAAGGTGTCGGCGGTTTGGGACAGGTCACGGGTAGCGCCGGCATGCTGGGCGATGTGGTGCACGGTTGCCGACATTTGGTTGATGGCGGTGGCCGCCTGGTCGGTCTCGCTTTGCTGGCCAAGCATGCCGTGGCGCACATCGTTCATGCTGGCGGCCAGGCGCGCAGCGCCCGAGTCCAGCTGCGCGGCAGTGTGGGCGACGGTGCTGACGACGCGGTGGTAAGTGGCCTGCATGGCATTGAAGGCACCGGCCATCTGGCCGACCTCATCACCACAGGCCAGTGGCACACGGGCTGCCAGGTCGCCGGTTTTTTCCACGTGCAGCATCACATCCTTGAGGGTATTGAGCTGGCTGAGCAGAAAACGGATGAGCAGTTGCGAGGCAGCGAGCATGGCCAGCATCAGAATCAGGACACACACCGCGTAATTGCTGAAGCGTTCGAAGAACACCTGGCGCAGGCTGGGCGACGGGGCCACTACCGCCATGTACTGATTGCCGCTGTGCACGACCTGTGCGCCGCGCAGCGGGTTGTCGCCCAGCACCCAGGCACTTGGCAGGTCCACCCAGCCCTGGCCGTCGCGCAGGGGCTCGAGCGGTTCACCGGCAAAGGTGGGCGTTTGCCCGGCTGACCAGCTGATCACATTGGCCTGGCGCGGTATTGGCTGCTGGCTTGGCCAGGCAGCCAGCAGCTCGGCTTGCTGCACCGCCTGTACCTGGGCCACCTCGGCGCGGGCGCGTTGCTCCAGGTGCACGGCATACAACACCAGCAGCAAGGTCGTGACAAAGGCCACCGCGTTGACGGCCCAGAATTTGTACTTCAAGGAAACATTGCTAAGCCAGGCACCCATGGGCAGGTCTTCTCTGAGTTGAGCGGAAACAATATTGGCAAGGTGCCATCATTGTGCCAGCTCATGCCAGAGCCGTTGTTGATGTGTATCAAGAAAAAACAACGGTGTTGTTCTCCTGCCTCAACCGGCCCCGTCAGCTCAGATCTGGAAGAACGCCCGTGCCGTGGCCGTGGTGTGCGCTGCCGTGTGTTCGACCGTTTCACCCCGGTGCAAGGCCACTTCATGCAGTACTTGCGGCAAGAAGGCCGGCTCATTGCGGCCGTTCTTGGGTTTGGGGCGCAGGGTGCGGGGCAGCAGATAGGGGGCGTCGCTTTCCAGCATCAGCCGGCCTTCGGCAATGTTGCCCACCAGCGCGTGCAGGTGCGTCCCCCGGCGCTCGTCGCAGATCCAGCCGGTGATACCGATGTGCAGGTCCATGTCGAGGTAGGCGAACAGCGCCTCACGCTCCCCAGTGAAACAATGCACGACCGCCGCGCTCAGGTGGTCGCGGTAATCCTTGAGAATGGCCAGCAAGCGCTCGCTGGCATCGCGCTCATGCAGGAACACCGGCAGGCGTAGCTCAACGGCCAGCGCCAACTGGGCTTCCAGGGCTTTTTCTTGCAGGTGGCGAGGGGAGAAATCACGGTTGAAGTCCAGGCCGCATTCGCCCACAGCACGTACCCGTGCCTCGCTTAGCAGTTGGCGCAGCCGGCCTTCGCTACCGGCCTCCCATGCCTTGGCATCGTGGGGGTGCACGCCGGCAGTGGCAAACAGATGCGCGCCACTGGCGTCCAGTTGCTGGCACAACTCCAGTGCCTGTTCGCTGACTGCCAGGCTGGTGCCCGTCAGCACCATCTGGGTCACCCCGGCTTCGATGGCGCGCTCGACGACGGCCGCCTGCTGGTCGTGGAAGCTGCTGTTGGTCAGGTTGACGCCGATATCGATCAGTTGCATGGTGGTATCTCGTGCCGCGGAGCGGCCAGCATAGCAAAAACCGGGTTTTTCTGAACAAAACCAAGAACTTCATGCTGTGGCCGGGGTCTTTTGCCGTCATTTATCACTTGGCGTGCGACCCTGTATGCCGCCCCCGAATGGATCTTTTTGCGCATGCGATTCTGGCTCACCTTCCTGTTGGCGCTCGGGCTGGTCTTGTCCGGGGCGGCCCTTGCGCAAACCCAAGGGCCGCAACATAACCCTGCGCCTGCCAAGGTTCGCGACTTGCAGCAGATCCGCAGCAGCAAGGTGCTGCGGGTGCTGGTCAACCAAAGCCGCAATAGCTCGGGCGAGGTCAAGGGCGAACCGGTCGGCATCGAGTATTACCGCCTGCGGGCCCTGGAACACTTCCTCAACGCGCGCAGCGACGACGATCAACAGATCGAGCTGCAGCTCATACCGCGGGCCAAGGAGCAATTGCT
Organism: Pseudomonas juntendi; assembly: GCF_009932375.1. Lineage (GTDB taxonomy): Bacteria > Pseudomonadota > Gammaproteobacteria > Pseudomonadales > Pseudomonadaceae > Aquipseudomonas > Aquipseudomonas juntendi. The sequence goes on along the minus strand of NZ_BLJG01000153.1, from coordinate 25,910 downwards.
CGGCGCCCTGGCGCGTGGCGAGGGCGACCTTGCTGCACCGGGCGAGCTGCTGGACCCAGGCACTGTGCGCGGTGTCAGCAGCAGCGCACCGCTACTCGATCAGGTGCCGCTGACACTGGTCGGGCGCAAAGGCGAGCGCAGCTTCAGCAAGCTCGAGCAGCTGTCGGGGCGAACCGTGGCATTGACCAGTGCCAGCGCGGCGGGCCCATTCATCCAGCAGGCCAACCAGCAATTGGCCCTGCGCAAGCGACCGCCGATCAAGGTGGAGTGGGTCGACTCGACATTGGCCGTGGAAGATGTGCTGGAGATGGTCCAGGCCGGCATCTACCACCTGACCGTGGTGGAGCAGCCTATTGCCCGGCGTTGGGCGCGGGTGATGCCGCGCCTGCGCCTGCACAGCGGTGTGCGGCTGGGGCCGCCGCAGGCCATGCGCTGGTATGTCGGGCGTGATGCGCCGCAGCTGCTCGCTGCAGTCGATCGCTTCCTCAAGGGTTACCGGGCGCCAGACAACCAGGATGCCGCGTTCGAGCGGATTTACCGCCGCCAGTATCGGGTGCACAACCCGTTGGCCAGCAAGGACCGCCGGCGTCTGGCAGCGCTGCGGGCCGTGTTGCAGAAGCATGGGCAGGCGCAACAGATCGACTGGCTGAACCTGGCGGCGCTGGCGTTCAAGGAGTCGACACTGAACCCGGCCGCACGCGGCAGCGGTGGCGCCCATGGGCTGATGCAGATCACCCCGGCAGCAGCCCAGCGTGTGGGGGTGAGCAACACGGCCACGGTAGACGGCAACGTGCTGGCCAGCGCGCGCTACCTGGCGCTGATCCGCCGCACGTTTTTCGCCAGCCCCAAAATCAACGAGCGCGAGCGCATGGCGTTCGTGCTTGCTGCCTACAACCTTGGCCCCGAACGCGTTCAAGCCATGCGCGCCGAAGCTCGCCGACGCGGGTTCAATGGCAACCAATGGTTCTTCCAGACCGAGCGTATTGCCATGGAGCAGGTGGGCATGGGGCCGGTGAACTTCGTCAACAGTGTCAACAAGTACTACCTGGCATTCAACCGCGAACGAGCAGCGCTTGAACGTGTAGCCAAGCGATGAAGTATCGATTTATTAGATGGCTATGTTGGGTTTTTTGCGATTTTAATATCTTAGAAACTGATTAAGATGGCGTCCATCTCAACATAACTGCATCGCCTCAAGGACGCTTCGCCATGAACAAAAACACGCTCAATGCCCTGTTTTCCACCCGTGCCGGCGCTGGCCTGAGCATTATCCGCATACTGGTCGGCATCATCTTCATGGCGCACGGTGCGCAAAAGCTGTTCGGCATGTTTGGCGGCTATGGCCTGGAAGGCACCGGCCAGTGGATGGAAAGCATCGGCCTGGCGCCGGGTTATCTGATGGCCCTGTTGTCCGGTAGTGCCGAGTTCTTCGGCGGGTTGGCCCTGGTGCTGGGGCTGCTGGCGCGCCCGGCGGCGCTGGCACTGAGCGTGACCCTGATCGTGGCGATTTTCTCGGTGCACATTGGCAATGGCTTGTTCATGTCCAACAACGGCTACGAGTTTGCCCTGGCGCTGCTCGCCGGTACCGTTGCCGTGATGATCGAAGGTGCCGGGCGCTTCTCGCTGGACCGCCTGATCGCCCGCTGACCCGTTGCAAGCTGTGAGCGACAAGCCGCAAGCAAGGGCGGGCCTTTCCTCGGCCTGCTTCTGCTTGCGGCTTGTCGCTTGCAACTTGAAGCTCATCGCTCTAGCATACCGCCTGCGCCGATTTAAACAGCTACTTGCGGGGCGCAGGAAAGGCCCTTGTGCGGCTCGTCCGAAATACCGCTAAAGCGCTGGTTCGGTGACGCCTCCCACCGCTGCCCAGCGGGATTCGCGAGGCGGAGAGAAGCACCATGAGTTGCCCACGTACCAGTGTCTGTTTGAGCCCTCTGCCTGCACACCAGGCATCCCGCACGCCGCGCATCCTGCTCGGCGGCCAGCATCAGCCCACTCTTTTGCGTCACCTCGAAGGCCTGTCCCGGCGCAAGGGCCACGCACGCGCATTCCTGATCCAGTTCGCCGACGACGCCTGCAATCTTGCGCAGTATGGGCAGGACCGTTTCGACCTTGCGGTCATTCAGTCGCCCGGCCCGCAGGACGCTGCCGAGGTCATCGGCCACCTCACCCGTATCGCGCGCCAGGGCCTGATCACCCGCCGCTGAGGAGCGCCTGTTGAGCACCAACATCATCACCAGCGAAGGCCACGCGGCGCTGAAGAAAGAGCTGGACCACCTGTGGCGGGTCTATCGCCCCGAGATCACCCAGAAGGTCGCCTGGGCGGCGTCGCTGGGGGACCGTAGCGAGAATGCCGACTACCAGTACAACAAGAAGCTGCTGCGCGAGATCGACCGCCGGGTGCGGTATTTGCGCAAGCGTCTTGAGGATGTGAAGGTGGTGGCCTATTCGCCCGAGCAGGAAGGCAAGGTGTTTTTCGGCGCCTGGGTCGAGATCGAGAACGACGACGGCGAGACCATGAAGTTTCGCATCGTGGGTTATGACGAAATCTACGGCCGCAATGACTACATCTCGATCGACTCACCCATGGCCCGCGCTTTGCTGAAGAAGCAGGAGGGTGACGAGGTGCTGGTACACACACCTACCGGTGAAGCCACGTGGTATGTGAACAGCATCAGCTACGGCCAGTGAATTGCGGCTGCATGTGCCGGCCCGGACGCCGGGCCGGCACATGCAGCCTCAAGTGTCCCGCAGTACCGCCAAAGGGCTGGCATTGAGCGCCCGCCGCGTGCCTATCACCCCCGCGCCGCCTACCAGCAAAGCCCCTGTCAATGGCAGCAACAGCAACCAGGGGTGCGGCCCCCACTGCAGGTTGAAGGCATAGCGGTAAAGCACCAGGGTGATCAGTTCGCAACCCACGGCCGCCAACAACCCGCTGGCTGCCCCGAGCAGGCCGAACTCGATCCGCCGTGCCCTGACCAGCAGCGGCCTGGGCGCGCCCAGTGCACGCAGCAGGGCGCCTTGGCGAATGCGCTCATCCAGCGTTGCCTGCAAACCGGCGAACAGTACCGCCAGCCCTGCCGCCAGCACGAACAGCAGCACATATTCCACGGCCAGGGTCACCTGGGCGAGGATGCTGCGCAGTTGGTCGAGCAGGGCATCGACCTGCAGGATGGTCACTGCCGGGAACGCACGTGACAGGGTCACTACGTCCAGGTCGTGCCCCGGCGCCAGGTAGAAGCTGGTCAGGTAGGTGGTCGGCAGACCTTGCAGGGTGCCGGGTTGGAAGATCATGTAGAAGTTGGGCTGGAAGCTGTCCCAATGCACACTGCGCAAGCTGCTGACCCTGGCTTGGCGCTGTTGGCCGCCGATATCGAACGTCAGCAGGTCGCCAGTCTGAAGCTTCAGGCTCTTGGCCAGCTCTGCCTCCACCGATACCCCGGGGATTTCGTGTTCGCCGGGCAATGCTTGCCACCAGCTCCCGGCTGTCAATGCATTGCCTTCGGGCAGTTCGGCGGCCCAGGTCAGGCTGAGGTCGCGCTGCACGGCGCGCTCGCCTGCCGAATCCTTGCTGACGATCTGCTGCACCGGTTGTTGGTTGATCTGCACCAGCCGCCCCGGTGTCACCGGGTACAGCGGGGCCGCGACGGCGTTGACCTGCTGCAGGTGCTGAGCGAACGGCTCGCGGTCGTCTGGCAGGATATTCAGGGCGAAATAGTTGGGCGCATCCTTGGGTAGCTGGGCCTGCCAGGTGTCGAGCAATTCTGCCCGCAGCAGGGCGACCAGGGCCATGGCCAGCAGGATCAGGCCGAACGCCAACGCCTGGCCAGCGGCGGCCATGGGGTGGCGCAGCAACTGGCCCAACCCCAGGCGCCAGGTCAGCGGGGCGCCGACCAGCAAGCGGCGCAGGCTGCGCAAGCCGAGCAGCAGCAGGCCACCGAGCAACAGCGCAGCAACCAGGCCGCCAGCCAGCAGGGCGAAGGTCAGCAGCAGGTCCAGGCTCAGCCGCCACATGATCAGGCCTAGCGCGAACAGGGCTGCACCGTAAACCAGCCAACTGCTGGGCGGTATCGGCAACAGGTCGCGGCGCAGTACGCGCAATGGCGGCACCTGGCCCAGCGCCGCGATCGGTGGCAGGGCAAAGCCGGCCAGTGCTACCAGCCCTGTGGCGATGCCGGCCAGGGCCGGTAGTACGCCCCCGGCTGGGACCACGCTGGGAAGCAGGCCGTGAAGTACGCGGAACAGGCCCAGCTGGGCAAGCCAGCCCAGTAGCGCGCCGGCCAGCGCCGCTACTACGCCGAGCATGGCCAGTTGCAGGCAGTACAGGCCAAGGGCCTGCCGGCGCGACAGGCCCAGGCAACGCAGCAGGGCACTGGCGTCCAGGCGCCGTGCAGCGTAGCGGCTGGCCGACAAGGCTACGGCCACGCCGGCCAGCAACACTGCCACCAGGCTGGCCATGTTCAGGTAGCGTTCTGCCTTGCCCAGGGCGCCGCCGATCTGCTGGTTGCCATCGCGGGTATCGCGCAGGCGCTGGTTGGCGGCCAGGCCTTTCTCAATTGCCTGGCGGTACTGCGCCAGTGCTTCGCTGTCGCCACGCCACAGGTCGCGGTAGGTAACCCGGCTGCCGGGCTGGATCACCCCGGTCCCCTGCAGGTCGGCCAGGTTGATCATCACCCGCGGCGTGAGGCTGTAGAAGTTGTTGGCGCGGTCCGGCTCATAGGTCAGTACCCGGCTCATGCGCAAGGTTTTCATGCCGACGTCGATGCTGTCGCCTATCGACAGCCCCAAGGCTGCCAACAGGCGCGGTTCCACCCATGCTTCACCGGGCGCCGGCCCGCCACCCGGGCGTTCAGCACCATATGGGGCCGCGGCGCTGCGCAGCTGCCCACGCAGGGGGTAGGCGCTGTCGGCCGCTTTCACGCTGGACAGCTGGATACCGCTATCGCCGCCGACCACACTGGTGAACTCGACCACCTGAGCGTGGCGCAAGCCCAGTGCCTGGCCGGCCGCGAGTTGTTGTTCTCGGGCCGGGGCGCTGCCTTGCAACACCAGGTCGGCGCCAAGGAATTCGCTGGCGCGCAGTTGCATGGCGCCGTTCAGGCGGGCACCGAAATAGCCGATGGCGGTGCTGGCTGCCACCGCTACCAGCAGGGCGAAGAACAACACCCGCACTTCGCTGGCACGAAGGTCGCGGAGCAACTGGCGCAGGGCCAGGCCGCACAGGCGGGACAGCGGCATGTGTTTCATCAGGCCTCCACCGCTGCCACCAGGCGGCCTGCGTCCAGCCGGATCTGGCGGCGGCAGCGGCGGGCCAGGCGCTCGTCATGGGTAACCAGCACCAGCGTGGTGCCACGCTCCTGGTTCAGCTCGAACAGCAGGTCGCTGATACGTTCGCCGGTGTGGCTGTCCAGGTTGCCGGTGGGTTCATCGGCGAACAACACGGCAGGGTGCGCGGCGAAGGCGCGGGCGATGGCCACCCGTTGTTGCTCGCCCCCGGACAGCTGGCGTGGCGTGTGGCTGAGGCGTGCGCCAAGGCCGACCCGTTCAAGCAAGTTGCGCGCTTGTTCGCGGGCATCGCTGCGCCCGTCAAGCTCCAGCGGCAGCATGACATTCTCCAGGGCGTTGAGGCTGTCCAGCAGTTGGAATGACTGGAACACGAAGCCGACGTGTTCGGCGCGCACCCGGGCGCGCTGGTCTTCATCCAGCGGCCCGAGGTCGTGCCCGGCAAGTATCACTTTGCCAGCGCTGGGTTGGTCCAGGCCGGCGAGCAGGCCAAGCAGCGTCGACTTGCCCGAGCCCGAAGCGCCGACGATGGCCAGGCTGTCACCCTGGGCCAGGTCGAGGGACAGGGCGTGCAGGATGGCGAGGTCACCTTCCGCACTGGGGACCACTTTGCTAAGGTTCTGCGCAACGAGAATGCTGGGGCCCATGGAGAATCCGATGCGAATAAGGTGGCTGAGTGCCGGTCTGGCCCTGTATTGCCTGGCCCAGAGCGCGGCGGCGGGAACGTTGCTGGTGGTTGGCGATAGTATCAGCGCCGGTTTTGGCCTGGATAGCCGCCAGGGGTGGGTCTCTCTGTTGCAGACCCGGCTGGAGAAGGAAGGTTTCGACGCCAAGGTGGTCAATGCGTCGATCAGTGGCGACACCAGTGCGGGTGGCCAGGCGCGCTTGCCTGCGCTGCTTGCAGCGCATAAGCCCAGCCTGGTGGTACTGGAGCTGGGCGGCAACGATGGCCTGCGCGGGCAGCCGCCTGCGCAATTGCAACAAAATCTTGCTTCGATGATCGAGCGCTCGCGGCAGGCTGGCGCCAAAGTGGTGCTGCTGGGCATGCGCCTGCCGCCCAATTATGGTGTGCGCTACACCCGTGCGTTTGCCAACGTGTATGAGCAGTTGGCGGCGGACAAAAAGGTCCCGCTGGTGCCGTTTTTCCTTGAAGGGGTAGGGGGTGTGCCAGAGTTGATGCAGGCTGATGGCATTCATCCGGCCCAGGGTGCCCAGCAGCGCTTGCTGGAAAATGCCTGGCCGGCGATAAAACCCTTGCTGTGATGCTTTAAACGGGGGCAGCTTTCGGCTAATGTTGCGCCCCCCGTTTCGAGTGCCACCGATGCCGCGCCCCGCCTGGTCCCTGTACGCCTACCAATTGATCGAGCCCGATGAGCAGCTTGACCTGTTTGCCTGCCAGGAGGTCCGCGTGCACCTGGTGGCACGGCAGCTCGAGTTGGGTGTGCCGGTAGACCGTACCTTGTGCGGAGGGCTGCTGCCCGCGCAACCGCGCTGGTCGGGGGTGCCGCGCTCGATCTATCGCGATGGCCGCCTGTGCGAACTGTGCCGGGCCATCCTCGATGCCCAGCGGCGGGGCATGCGTCCGGTGTGGCCTGAGCTGCACGGCAGCTGAACGACTCGCACCTTTCATCATCTGAAACGCTTGCCGCTCAGCAATGCCTCCCGCTGGCACCAGTGCAGGTGTACAATCGATTCTCTTGACCCACCTTTCGAAGGATTTACCGGATGTTGCCGCGCTTTCCTGCCGTCACCCGTAGCCTGTCCCTGGCCGCCCTGCTGGTAGCAGGCCCCGCTGCTGCGCTGGAGCTGCCACTGCCACCTCCTGGTGAAGACATCGTCGGCCAGGTGCATGTGATCAAGGCCAAGTACGAGGACACCTTCGCCGATATCGGCACCGCCAACGACCTCGGCTACCTGGAAATGATCGCTGCCAACCCGGGTGTGGACCCGTGGTTGCCGGGCGCCGGCACCGAGATCATCCTGCCCACCCGCTACATCCTGCCACCGGGCCCGCGCGAAGGCGTGGTCATCAACCTGGCCGAGTACCGGTTGTACTACTACCCGAAAGGTCAAAACGTGGTGTACACCTTCCCGCTCGGTATCGGTCGTGAAGGCTGGGGTTCGCCGATCGCCAACACCAAGATCATCGCCAAGACGCCGAACCCGACCTGGACCCCGCCCGCATCCATCCGCAAAGAGCACGCGGCAGACGGCGATATCCTGCCTGCGGTGGTGCCGGCAGGCCCGGACAACCCACTGGGGCCATTCAAGTTCACCTTGGGCGTGCCGGGCTACCTGATCCACGGTTCGAACAAGAAGTTCGGTATCGGCATGCGCACCAGCCACGGTTGCTTCCGCATGCTCAACAACAACGTGTTGGAACTGTCCAAGCTGGTGCCGGTGGGTACGCCGGTGCGCATCATCAACGAGCCTTACAAGTTTGGTATCAGTGGCGGCAAGGTGTACCTCGAGGCACACACCCCGCTGGATGACCAGGGTAATCCGTCGGTAGTCGACAAGCATACCGCTGTCATCAATGCCTTGCTCAAGCGCGAAGACCTGGCCAACAACCTGCGCATGAACTGGGACATGGTGCGTGATGTGGTGGCTGCAGAAGATGGCATGCCGGTAGAAATTGCCGTACCGGTCGAAAACCAGGCAGGCGCACCGGTGGTTTCCAGCATTCCCCCAGAACTGCAGTAAGGCAGTGGCGATACAGGGAGGCCCGCCTTTGTGCGGGCCTTTTCGTAACAGTTGGAAGGCGCGGCAACGAGCAGGCAAAAAAAAGCCGACCCACAAGTGGGTCGGCTTCTTAACAATCCGTAAGGATTATTACTTGCGGCTGGCTTTGTCCAGCATACGCAGAGCGCGCTCGTTGGCTTCGTCAGCGGTCTGCTGAGCCTTCTGAGCGGCTGCCAGTGCGTCGTCAGCCTTACGGTAGGCTTCATCGGCACGGGCTTGAGCGCGAGCAGCTGCGTCTTCAGTCGCAGTCAGACGAGCTTCAGTTTCTTTGGAGACGCTGCTGCAACCGGTAGCCAGAACTGCGGCCAGAGCCAGAGCAGAGAATTTCAGAACGTTGTTCATCGTGTTCCCCTTCAAGGACTTTCTATTAAATAGCCATCTCTCGGAAAAGAGAAACTGGCCGGCGTACATAGTACTCATTACTTGTAGTAAGTAAACTGACTGAGCGCAAGAACTGCAAAAAAAATGTTGCTTGACGTGGCCCCGGCACGCTGTGCGAGCTGGGCGTGATCAACAACCTGCCGTGCTCGCAAGCAAGTGTAGTACAGGAACTTTTTTGTTGAACTAAGGGTGACTTGCACGGTCTTTCGGCGTCTTAAAGCCTAGAGCATCCGGCGGCTGCAGGGTCAACGGCATTAAGTGAAGAGGGTAGCGCCAGGCCCTTTTTAACTGTCGAAACCTTGAGTAAATCCGCATGCCGCGCCTACTATCTTGTGAGCGCCAGAAGACTCGAACGATTGCAATCGTCCAGTGGTCGTATGGGCAACAGGTGGCGTAGAGCATTCTGTGCCGGATTAAACCACCATCGGTTAAGGGAAGGGTCTACCTGAAAGACCTGTGAGGAGTAGTGATGAGCGAATCGTTGACCATCCACCATGACCAGGCCGGTCATCAGTTCGAGACCACCGTGGACGGTCATCGTGCCTACCTGACGTACATGGACCTGGGCAAGCAAACGCTGGATATCTATCGCACCTTCGTGCCTAACGCCCTGCGCGGCCGTGGCATTGCTGCCGCGCTGACCGAGCAGGCCCTGGCTTATGCCGAGCAGATGGGCTACACGGTGATACCGTCGTGCTCATACGTGGAGCGCTACATGGAGCGCCAGCAGCGGCACTCCACCAAGGCCTGAGCCAGGCCATGAGAGCGGGCCATGGTGAGCCCGCTCAATAGGGCGTCAATCAGCCACGCTTGCGCTGCGGCAATACATCTTTCAGCTTGGCACGCATGCTGCGCAGCGTTTTTTCGGTTGCCGACCAGTCGATACAGGCATCGGTAACCGACACGCCGTATTGCAGGTCTTCCAGGTTCTTCGGAATCGACTGGCAGCCCCAGTTCAGGTGGCTTTCGACCATCAGGCCGATGATCGACTGATTGCCTTCGAGAATCTGGTTGGCGACGTTCTCCATCACCAGTGGTTGCAGGGCCGGGTCCTTGTTGGAGTTGGCGTGGCTGCAGTCGACCATGATGTTTGCCTTGATCTTGGCCTTGGCAAGGTCTTGCTCGCACAGCGCAACGCTGACCGAATCGTAGTTGGGTTTGCCATTACCGCCGCGCAGTACCACGTGGCCGTATGGGTTGCCCTTGGTGGTGACGATCGACACGCCGCCTTCCTGGTTGATACCCAGGAAGCGATGTGGCTTGGACACCGACTGCAAGGCGTTAATGGCGACGGTCAGGCCGCCATCGGTGCCGTTCTTGAAACCTACCGCCGATGACAGCCCCGAGGCCATCTCGCGGTGGGTTTGCGATTCGGTGGTACGGGCGCCGATAGCCGACCAACTGATCAGGTCCTGCAGGTATTGCGGGGAGATAGGGTCCAGCGCTTCGGTCGCGGTCGGCAGGCCCATTTCCGCCAAATCCAGCAGCAGCTTGCGGCCGATGTGCAGGCCGTCCTGGATCTTGAACGAGTCATCCAGGTACGGGTCGTTGATCAGGCCTTTCCAACCGACCGTGGTGCGCGGCTTTTCAAAGTACACGCGCATGACCAGGTACAGGGTGTCGGACACCTCTGCGGCCAGTACTTTCAGGCGCTCGGCATATTCGTGAGCGGCCTTGATATCGTGGATGGAGCAAGGGCCGACCACGACGAACAGGCGATGGTCCTTGCCGTCGAGAATATTGCGCACCACTTCACGGCCGGCAGTCACGGTCTGCAGGGCCTTGGCGCTGAGGGGGATTTCCTTCTTGAGCTGATCAGGGGTGATCAGGGTCTCGTTGGAGGCAACGTTCAAGTCATCGATCGGTAAATCAGCCATCGTGTTACTCGTCAGGTCACGGGTGCCGGCCGCCAACAATCCCCGTGCGGCCCAGCAGCAAGAATAATCGCAACGGGGAGCCGAACCTTAGCGCGTTACAAGGGGCGGGACAATGGGCTGAGCCCAGTCATTGTGGGGTTTTTACCTGTACCAAGGGTTGAAGCGCGAATGGCCTGCCCAGCGTTGCCCAACCGGTGTAAAAAGAACGCCTACCTGTTAGCTGGAGATTGGCATGCATTCGCGCGCACTACGTATTGGCATCATTGGCAGTGGCGCCATTGGCGGCTTCTATGGGTTGATGCTGGCCAAGGCCGGTTTCGATGTGCATTTTCTGCTGCGTAGCGAGTACCCGGCGGTATGTGAGCATGGCCTGAGCCTGGACAGTGCCGAGCACGGCACCCTGCAACTGAAGGTGCAAGCCTATGCCAGGGCCGCCGATATGCCGCCCTGTGACTGGTTGTTGATCGGGGCCAAGGCGACCAGCAACGACCACCTGGCCCCGTTGATCGTGCAGGCTGCCGCACCGGGTGCCAAGGTGGTGCTGTTGCAGAACGGCCTGGGGGTCGAGGAGCAGCTGCGCCCGGCACTGCGCAGCGACATGCACCTGCTGGGCGGGCTGTGCTTCATCTGTGTCAACCGGCAGGGGCCAGGGGTGATCCGGCATCAGGCCTTGGGTACCGTGAACCTGGGGTACCACAGCGGGCCTGCCAGCGATGGTGGTACGGCGCTTGTCAGTGAGGGCACAAGCTTGTTCCAGGCGGCGGGCATCGACTCGCACGCCATGCCGAACCTGGCGCTGGCGCGCTGGCAGAAACTGGTGTGGAACGTGCCTTACAACGGGCTCTCGGTATTGCTGGGTGCCAGCACCACTGCATTGATGGGCAACGCCGCCAGCCGTGAACTGGTCCTGGCGCTGATGGCAGAAGTTGTGCAGGGTGCCGCAGCATGCGGCCATGTGCTGCCGGAAGGCTACGCCCAACACCTGTTCCAGGTCACCGAGCGCATGCCTGATTACTGGCCGAGCATGTACCACGACCATGCACACAAGCGCCCATTGGAGTTGCAGGCCATTTATGCCGAGCCGCTGGCGCAGGCGCGGGCGGCTGGCTGCCGCTTGCCGCGCATGGAAATGCTGTATCAGGCGCTGTTGTTCATCGACCAGCACCAAGGCCGGGTCTGAGCGTTTCGAGGGGGGTATTCCCAGCCCGATACAGCTCACCCGTGCAGCGCGCCGGACGGCGAAGCGTGCCTCTGCCGCGCTGCTAAGCTGAAGCTTGATCTGCCGCAGCGGCAGTCCAGGAGGTCGAATGATCCGCTCCATGCTGTACGCCACCGACCTCGGTGTCTATGCCCCGTTTGTCATGCAACATGCGCTGGCGCTGGCGCGGACATTCGGGGCTGAGTTGTACGTGATCCATGCGGTCGAGCCCATGGGCCAGTTCGCTGAATCTCTCCTGCAAAGCTACCTCGACGAGCAAACGCTCGACCAGTTGCACAGCCAAGGGGTGAATACGGTAATGGCCAATATAGAGCAGCGCGTGCTGGAGAACTTTCGCGATGAGCTGGGCGAGGAGGCCGACCTTGCCGTCATCAAGGCCGTACGGGTTCGCCAGGGCGATCCGGCGCAGGTCATTCTGGATCAGGCGCAACGGCTCAGTGTCGACCTGCTGATTTTTGGTAGCCACAGTGCCGGTGCCGGTGTGGATGTGCCAATCGGCCGCACGGCGGTGCGGCTGCTGCAACTGTCGCCGGTCCCGGTCTACATGGTGCCGTTGGCGCAGCATTTGGGGCGTAGGAAAACGTGAGCGCGGCTGTAGGGCATATCCTCAGCATGTAACAAAATTGTTCTAGATTTATTTCCGGAACCACTAATATAGTTATATATCGTCGCTGCTTGCTGCCGCTGACTCATCGCTGAACCGAGGGAAATCTATGAAGCTTCAACAACTGCGCTACATCTGGGAAGTGGCGCATCATGACCTCAATGTCTCCGCGACGGCGCAGAGCCTGTATACCTCCCAGCCGGGTATCAGCAAGCAGATCCGCCTGCTGGAAGACGAGTTGGGTGTTGAAGTATTCGCGCGCAGTGGCAAACACCTGACCCGCGTTACCCCGGCCGGTGAGCGCATCATCAATACCGCGGGCGAAATCCTGCGCAAGGTCGAGAGCATCAAGCAGATCGCCCAGGAGTTCTCCAACGAGAAAAAGGGCACGCTGTCCATCGCCACCACCCATACCCAGGCGCGCTACGCGTTGCCGCCGGTGATCAGCAGCTTCATCAAGCAATACCCGGAAGTGTCCCTGCACATGCACCAGGGCTCGCCGATGCAGATTGCCGAAATGGCCGCAGACGGCACGGTCGACTTTGCCATTGCCACCGAGGCACTGGAGCTGTTCGGCGACCTGGTCATGATGCCTTGCTACAAGTGGAACCGTTGCGTGGTCGTGCCGCAAGGTCACCCACTGGCCAAGCTGCCCAAGCTGACGTTGGAGGCCGTAGCCGAATACCCGATCGTGACCTATGTGTTCGGTTTCACCGGGCGCTCCAAGCTGGATGAGGCCTTCAACCACCGCGGCCTTACGCCGAAGGTAGTGTTCACTGCCGCCGACGCCGACGTGATCAAGACCTATGTGCGCCTGGGGCTTGGCGTGGGCATCGTTGCCGGCATGGCAGTGGACGCCAAGCTCGACAGCGACCTGGTGGCACTCGATGCCAGCGAGCTGTTCGAGGCCAGCATCACCAAGATCGGTTTCCGCCGTGGCACCTTCCTGCGCGGCTTCATGTGTGACTTCATCGAGAAGTTCGCGCCGCACCTGACCCGCGAAGTGATGGCCAAGGCAATCCAGTGCCACAACAAGCAGGAGCTCGAAGCGCTGTTCGAAGGGGTCGAGCTGCCCGTGCACTGAAACGCGAACACCGGGGGCTTTGCGCCCCCGGTTCTACAGCGGCGTTATGGGTTCAAGCCTTGCTGATCAGGTTGCCAGCGTGCAACCCGCACTCCTTCTGGGTGGACTCTTCCCACCACCAACGCCCTTCACGTTCATGCTGGTTCGGCAGCACCGGGCGCGTGCAGGGCTCGCAGCCGATGCTGATGAAGCCACGTTCATGCAGGCTGTTGTACGGCAGCTCCAGCATGCGGATATAACCCCACACTTCTGCGCTGCTCATCTGCGCCAGCGGGTTGAACTTGTACAGCGTGCGCTCGGGCGTGGAGAAGGCGCTGTCGATTTCCAGCGCTGCCACCTGGCTGCGAGTGCCAGGGCTCTGGTCACGGCGCTGGCCAGTGGCCCAGGCGCTGACGGTTGCCAGCTTGCGCCGCAATGGCTCGATCTTGCGAATGCCGCAGCACTCGCCATGGCCGTCCTTGTAGAAACTGAACAGGCCCTTTTCCTTGACGAATGGGTCAAGCTGGGCGCGGTCCGGGCTGAGGATTTCGATCGGCAGGCCATACTGCTCGCGCACCTGGTCGATGAACCGGTACGTTTCCGGGTGCAGGCGGCCTGTGTCGAGGCTGAATACCTTGACCTGCTTGTTAAGCTTCCAGGCCATGTCGACCAGCACCACGTCCTCGGCGCCGCTGAAGGAAACCCACAGGTCGTCGCCGAAGTGCTCGAAGGCAAGCTTGAGGATGTCTTGCGGGGATTTGTTGGCATAGGTCGCGGCCAGGGCGGCGACGTCGAAGGGTTGGCTCATCAGGCGGTTTCCATCTTGGCTGTGGCGCTGTGCGCTCGTAGTGGGGGTGATGGTAACAAAAAAACAGGGTCTGGACGGGCTGGCGCTCACAGGCCTTGCAGTGTCTGCAGCAATACCCGCACCTTGGCAATCGACTCTTCGTACTCGGCCTGCCATTCGGAGTCGGCCACCACTGCGCCGCCACCCCAGCAACTGACCTGGCCATCCTTGACCAGCAGGCTGCGAATGGCGATCGAGCTGTCCATTTCGCCGCGCACGTCCACATACAGCAGGGAGCCGCAGTACAGTGCCCGCCGCGTGGGCTCCAGCTCGTCGATGATCTGCATGGCGCGGATCTTCGGCGCGCCGGTAATCGAGCCGCCAGGGAAACTGTCGGCGATCAGGTCCAGGGCGTCCTTGCCGCTGGCCAAGCGGCCGGTAATGCTACTGACCAGGTGGTGCACGTTGGGGTAGCTCTCCAGGCTGAACAGCTCCGGCACCTTCACCGAGCCCACCTCGCAGGTACGCCCCAGGTCGTTGCGCAGCAGGTCGACGATCATCAGGTTTTCCGAGCGGTCCTTGGGGCTGTGCAACAGCGCCTGGGCATTGCGCCGGTCTTCGCCCGGGTCGCTGGCGCGTGGGCGCGTGCCCTTGATCGGGCGGGTCTCGACCTGGCGTTGGCTGACGCGAATGAAGCGCTCGGGTGAAAAGCTGAGCAGGGCGCTGCCGTCGGCCAACTGCTGATAGCCCGAAAAGGGCGTCGGGCAGGCCTGGCGCAGTGCCTTGTAGGCCTGCCACGGGTCGCCCTTGCACGGCGCGCGAAAGCGCTGGGTGAGGTTGATCTGGTAGCAGTCACCGGCCTGGATATAGCGCTGCACCTGGTCGAAGGCGGCCTGGTACTGCGCAGGCTGCAAGTCGCCGGCCATGGGGGCGAGCAGTTGAAAGTCGCCATCGGGCGTGTGCTCGCTGCCGGCGAAGAAGCTGATCAGGCGTTCGCGCTCGCGTTGCGCCAGGCTTGGGTGAAACACCAGCTGGCTGGTGCCGCACTGGTGGTCGCTGACCAGCGCCCAGGCATACAGGCCCAGTTGCGCGTCGGGCAGGCCGAGGTCATCCACGGCGTTGCTTGGCAGGTGTTCAAGGCGGCGGCCGAAGTCATAGCTCAGGTAGCCGATCAGGCCGCCGGCGAAAGGCAGTTCTACGCCGCTGGGCAAATCGGCGCTGCCCAGGCGCGCCAGGCCCTCGCGCAGGCGGGCGAGAAAGGCGCGGCCATCCTCTGCGGGTTCGGCTTGCAGTTGTTGCAGCGGCCAGGCACTGAGCAGATCGAAGCGCCCGCGCTCGGCACCAGGGCGGGCGCTGTCGAGCAGGATGGCGCCGGGCGCCTGGCGCAGGCGGGCGAAATAGGCGGCTGGGTCGGGTTGGTAGGGCAGGGGGTGGAGCGTACAGGTCGGCATCAGTATGGACGGCGATGTAAAAGCGAGGAGGGCGATTGTAGACCTGTGCGGGAGCAGCGCCTAGCACTGGGCGCGACATTCAACCCTGTGTTTGGCGCCTGGGGCTGGTCGCGACGCAAGGCGGCTGCCCCAGGAGATGTGGCAGCCGCCCCGGCGATCTCAGCCCGGGTGTACGTGCCCGAACAAGCCCTGCGACACCTTCACCCGCTGCTCGACGTCCTCCGTCAGGCCGTCCTTGGCCAGCGCTTCGATGTGCGCTTCGATGGCATGGGTGCGCTGGGTCAGCCCGCAGTCGTTGGCGATCTGGATGTTCAGCCCTGGGCGGGCGTTGAGCTCCAGAATCAGCGGGCCTTTGTCCTGGTCCAGGACCATGTCCACGCCGATATAGCCCAGCCCGCACAGCTCGTAGCACCCGGCGGCCAGCTTCATGAAGCCGTCCCAGTTCGGCAGTTGCACGCCGTCCACCGCGTTGGTGGTGTCCGGGTGCTTGCTGATGATGTTGTTCAGCCAGGTGCCGCGCAGGGTCACGCCGGTAGCCAGGTCGACGCCTACGCCGATGGCGCCCTGGTGCAGGTTGGCCTTGCCGCCGGACTGCCGGGTGGGCAGGCGCAGCATGGCCATGACCGGGTAGCCCATCAGCACGATGATGCGGATGTCGGGCACGCCTTCATAGCTGATGCTCTTGAAGATCTGGTCAGGTGTGACCCGGTATTCGATCAGCGCCCGGTCACGGTGCCCGCCCAGCGAGTACAGGCCGGTGAGGATGCTCGAGACCTGGTGCTCGATTTCCTCGTGGCTCATGATCTTGCCGGAAACGGTGCGGTAGCGGTCCTCGAAGCGGTCGGCGATCACCAGGATGCCGTCACCGCCGGCACCTTGGGCCGGCTTGATGACG
Source organism: Pseudomonas juntendi (assembly GCF_009932375.1). GTDB lineage: Bacteria > Pseudomonadota > Gammaproteobacteria > Pseudomonadales > Pseudomonadaceae > Aquipseudomonas > Aquipseudomonas juntendi. Next base: position 9,611 of record NZ_BLJG01000153.1, on the reverse strand, counting down.
AAGTCGTTGCGGCCGCCAATGATCTCGTGAAGCTTGTCGATCTGCTTCTCGGTCTCGATGACACCGTACATTTCCGGCACGTGGATACCGGCCGCGAGGGCGCGCTCCTTGGTGATGATCTTGTCGTCGACAATCGGGTACAGGCTGCGTTTGTTGTACTTCAGCACATAGTCTGCGTTACGCCGGTTGATGCCCATGATGCCCCGGGCCTCCAGGGCTTTCCACGTCTTGATCAGGCCAAACATCACACGTCTGCCTTTTTCACGAATGCCTTGAAGCGCATCAGCTCGGTCAGACGGTAGCCGCGATAACGGCCCATCGCCAGCATGAAGCCGACCAGGATCAGCAGCACGGCCGGGAAGGTGAACACGAAGTACACCAGCTCTGGCACCATCATCAGCAGGTGTGCCAGCGATGCGGCAAACAGGGTGCCGATGGCCACTTTCATGGCATGGCCGCCGCCACGCTCTTCCCAGGTGATCGACAGGCGTTCGATGGTCATGGTCAGGATCACCATCGGGAACAGGGCTACCGACAGCCCGCGTTCAAGGCCCAGCTTGTGGCTGAACAGGCTGATCGCCGCAATCAGCACCACGACGAAGGTCAGCACCACGGACAGGCGCGGCAGCATCTGCAGCTTCAGGTGTTCCAGGTACGAACGCAGTGACAGGCCCAGTGCCGTGATGACCGTGAACAACACGATACCGAAGCCCAGCTGGGTTTCGCGGAAGGCCAGGGCGATCAGCACCGGGGTGAAGGTACCCAGGGTCTGGATACCGATGAGGTTGCGCAGCACCAGGATCACCAGCACACCAATCGGGATCATGACCATGATCATGAAGGTCTGCTGGGTTTGCAGGGGCAGGCCGTACAGCGAATATTCGAGGAAGTCGGCGTCGGTGTTCTCGTCAGTCAGCTTGGCCAGGCGAATGGCGTTCATTTCACTGTTGTTCATGCTGAACGTGACGTTGGCCTTCTTGCCGCCATCGACGGTAATCAGGTTGTCGTCACCGGTCCACCACAGCAGTCGGTCGCTGGGCAGGCCCTGTTCGCCCGTGTCCGGGTTAAAGTACAGCCAGTCGTTGCCGTTGTAGCTGCGCAGCCACAGCTCGGGGGTTTGCGGGGTGTCGGCCACCAGGCGGATGGTGTGCACCTTTTCCATCGGTACGTGGGCAATCGACAGCAGCAGGTCGATCACCTGGGCCTTTTTCATCGGTGAGGTATCGCCGGCCAGCAGCAGTTTGACGTTGTCATCGTTGAGGTTGTTGACCCGCTTGATGGTTTCGCTGACGAACGTCTCGACGTCGGCCGAATGCTGGCGGATAGGCGCCATCAGCGCCTCGGCGGCGATTTTTTCGGGGCCGTCGATGGCCAGGCTGTCACGGAAGGTCGGGCCTTTTACCGCGGTTTTTTCGTTGCTGTAGCGCTTGGTCAGCACCAGGCGGTAGTACAGCGTCTGGTTGCCGCTGGCGCGACGGGCCGACCAGGTGACCTTGCGGTTGCCATCGGCACGGTTGACGCTCACCCCGTAGTTGTTGGAGATGAAGCTCTCGTTGAGGCTGACGTAGTCGCGGTTCAGTGGCGGCACGAACATCTGCACCTTGACCGGGTCCTTGGTGCTGGCCACGAACTCGACCTTGGCGTCGATGTTCCACAGGTCGTCGGTTTCATCCTCGGTCACCGGGATGCCAAGGAAGAAGATCTGATAAGCCGTGACTGCCACGCCCAACAACACCAGTACGGTGATCAGGACTTTCAGATGGAGGGTAAGAGAGCGCATCGGGATTACTCTGCTTTGGGAGCGTCGGTGGCACAGGCAGGTTTGCCGGCCGCGTATTTAAGGCTTGGGTCGACCAGCGCGTCGAAGTGCTTGAGCGCCTCGGAGCCGATCAGCAGCGGGAACTGGAAGGCGCTGCGGTCGGTGAGGTTGACTTCGATGGTGCGCAAGGCCTGGCCCATGCAGATTTCGAGTTCGATGACCGGGCGGGCGGTGTAGGCCTTGCCCGATTCAGCATCATAGTCGCCCGCTCGGCGCTTGATTTTGCTGACGCGGGCCAGGGGCCGTTCGATCGGGTGCGAGTGGGCGGCATCGATGGCCAGGTAGAAGCGCACCCAGCTTTCGCCGTTGCGCTTGAAGCGCTTGATGTCGCGGGCGCTGAGCGAGGCAGTTTTGGCGCCGGTGTCGAGTTTGGCCGCCACTTCCAGGTCCAGGTCGCCCAGGCGTGCGTATTCATTGAGACCGTACACGGTCTTGCCGGCCGCCTGGCCAATGGCCGGCAGCAGGGTGAGGCAAAGCAGCAATAAAACGGGTGTGAGTCTCATAATCCTGGCGCGATGCAGTGCAAGGTTCTAGGCAAGGTTCAGGTCAAGGTGACTGGCAACTACTGCGCAAGCTTCCTCGTTCATCTGTCAACAAGCATGACTGCATGACAGACAGGCTATCCATACCCCATCGGAGGCGCGGCATTCTATCACGACGACGTATTGACGCCAGCGGTGCGCGATCTGACAGCGCTTGGCTTGCCTAAGTTCGTTCTTAGACGATTGTCGACAATATTGAATTTGTCTTTGACTTGATTGGCTTCGCTGGTTAACTTCTGGCGAAGAGATTTCCCAAGGTGTCGACAATATGCAAGACCTTTCCACCCCTGGCCCGATGCTGGCAGACGAATCGGAAACCTTGTCGGAAAACGTCTTCCGGCGTATTCAGGCGGCCATCGTCAAAGGGGAAATTGCCCCTGGCAGCAAGATCTCCGAGCCAGAGCTGGCACGCACCTATGGCATCAGCCGCGGGCCGCTGCGCGAGGCCATCCACCGCCTGGAAGGCCAGCGCCTGCTGGTGCGGGTGCCCCATGTAGGCGCACGGGTGGTATCGCTCAACCATGCCGAACTGATCGAGCTGTACGAGATTCGTGAGTCCCTGGAAGGCATGGCCTGCCGCCTGGCCGCTGAACGCATGAGCCAGGCCGATATCGACGAGCTGCGCCGGGTGCTCGATACCCATGAGCGGGATGCCGCGTTCCAGGCTGGCCTGGGTTACTACCAGCAGGAGGGTGACTACGACTTCCATTACCGCATCATCCAGGGCAGCGGTAACCAGACGTTGGTCAAGATGCTGTGTGGCGAGCTGTACCAGCTGGTGCGCATGTACCGTATCCAGTTCTCGGCCACGCCCAACCGGCCACGCCAGGCCTTTGCCGAACACCATCGCATTCTCGATGCCATCGCCGAACGTGACGGCGAACTGGCCGAACTTCTGATGCGCCGTCACATCGGTGCGTCCAAGCGCAATATCGAGCGTCACTATCTGGACGCCCACAACAATAACCCACGAGGTGAGAAATGACTGTGAACAGCACACCCGGTCAGCGTTTTCGCGATGCCGTCGCCGCTGAACACCCGCTGCAGGTGGTTGGCGCCATCAATGCCAACCATGCCTTGCTGGCCAAGCGCGCCGGTTTCAAGGCCATCTACCTGTCCGGTGGCGGCGTGGCAGCAGGTTCCCTGGGCCTGCCGGACCTGGGCATCACTGGCCTGGACGATGTGCTCACCGACGTGCGCCGTATCACCGATGTGTGCGACCTGCCGCTGCTGGTGGATGTCGATACAGGCTTCGGTGCCTCGGCTTTCAACGTGGCGCGCACCGTGCGCTCGATGAGCAAGTTCGGTGCGGCGGCGATCCATATCGAGGATCAGGTCGGGGCCAAGCGTTGCGGCCACCGGCCGAACAAGGAAATCGTCAGCCAGCAGGAAATGGTCGACCGTATCAAGGCAGCCGTCGACGCCCGCAGCGACGACAGCTTCGTGATCATGGCGCGTACCGACGCCTTGGCCGTCGAAGGCTTGAACGCTGCCCTGGACCGTGCCGCAGCGTGCATCGAGGCGGGTGCCGACATGATCTTCCCGGAAGCGATCACCGAGCTGCAGATGTACAAGACCTTCGCTGACCGGGTGAAGGCACCGATTCTGGCCAACATCACCGAGTTTGGCGCCACTCCGCTGTACACCACCGAAGAGCTGGCTGCGGTCGATGTTTCGCTGGTGCTGTACCCGCTGTCGGCGTTCCGCGCCATGAACAAGGCAGCCGAGAATGTGTACACCGCGCTGCGCCGCGACGGCACGCAGAAGAACGTGATCGACACCATGCAGACGCGCATGGAGCTTTACGATGCCATTGGCTACCACGCCTTCGAGCAGAGCCTCGATGCGTTGTTTGCCCAGAAGAAGGGCTGAGCCAGTGACAACACCAGCCCCGCATGGCAGCGGGGTTGCCCGCGAAAGGGCGGGTACAGGCAAGCCCGATTAGCCAGCCAGATTTCCATAACAAGTTCAAGAAAGGAGAAACACCATGGCCGAAGCAAAAGTACTCAGTGGCGCAGGCCTGCGCGGCCAGGTGGCCGGCCAGACTGCGCTTTCCACCGTGGGCCAGGCCGGTGCCGGTCTGACCTACCGCGGTTACGATGTGCGTGACCTGGCCGCTGGTGCCGAATTCGAAGAGGTCGCCTGCCTGCTGCTGTACGGCGAGCTGCCCTCCCAGGCTGAACTGGCCGACTACAAGCACAAGCTCAAGGGCATGCGTGACCTGCCACCGGCACTCAAGGAAGTGCTCGAGCGCATTCCCCGCGACGCCCACCCCATGGACGTGATGCGCACCGGTTGTTCGGTGCTCGGTACCCTCGAGCCCGAGCTCACCTTCGAAGCCCAGCGCGACAAGACCGACCGGCTGTTGGCCCTGTTCCCGGCGGTGATGTGCTACTGGTACCGCTTCACCCACCATGGCGTGCGCATCGACTGCAGCAGCGACGAAGACACCCTGGGCGGCCACTTCCTGCACCTGCTGCACGGCAAGAAGCCCAGCGAGCTGCACGTCAAGGTCATGAACGTGTCGCTGATCCTCTACGCCGAGCACGAGTTCAACGCCTCGACCTTCACGGCCCGGGTGTGCGCTTCGACGCTGTCCGACCTGTATTCCTGCGTTACCGCAGCCATCGGCACGCTGCGCGGCCCGCTGCACGGGGGGGCCAACGAGGCTGCCATGGAGCTGATAGAGCGCTTCCAGAGCCCGCAGGAAGCCACTGCCGAGCTGCTGCGCATGCTCGAGCGCAAAGACAAGATCATGGGCTTCGGGCATGCCATCTACAAAGAGTCCGACCCGCGCAACGAGGTGATCAAGGGTTGGTCGAAGCAATTGGCCGATGAGGTGGGCGACAAGGTGCTGTACCCGGTTTCCGAAGCCATCGACAAGACCATGTGGGAGCAGAAACGCCTGTTCCCCAATGCCGACTTCTACCATGCCTCGGCTTACCACTTCATGGGTATTCCGACCAAGCTGTTCACCCCGATCTTCGTCTGTTCGCGCCTGACTGGCTGGGCGGCGCACGTGTTCGAGCAGCGCGCCAACAACCGCATCATCCGCCCGAGCGCCGAGTATGTCGGCGTCGAGCAGCGCCAGTTCGTGCCGATCGAGCAGCGCTGAGGCATGGATCGCCAAGGCTGCTGCGCAGCCCAATCGCGACACAAGGCCGCTCCCACAGGGACTGCGCAGCGCCCCCATTGGCCAGATCTGTATACCGAGTACCGTGACCGAGCCTGATAACGATATGAATACTGCATACCGCAAGCCTCTGCCAGGCACCGACCTGGACTACTTCGATGCGCGCGCGGCCGTCGAGGCGATCAAGCCCGGCGCCTACGACGGCCTGCCGTACACCTCGCGCGTTCTCGCCGAAAACCTGGTGCGTCGCTGCGACCCGGCCACCCTCGACGCCTCGCTGAGCCAACTGATCGAGCGCAAGCGCGACCTCGATTTCCCGTGGTTCCCGGCGCGCGTGGTGTGCCATGACATCCTCGGCCAGACCGCGCTGGTCGACCTCGCCGGCCTGCGTGACGCCATCGCCGACAAGGGCGGCGACCCGGCCCAGGTCAACCCGGTGGTGCCGGTACAACTGATCGTCGACCACTCGCTGGCTGTCGAGTGCGGCGGCTATGACCCGCAAGCGTTCGACAAGAACCGCGCCATCGAAGACCGACGTAACGAGGACCGCTTCCACTTCATCAACTGGACCAAGAAAGCGTTCAAGAATGTCGACGTGATCCAGCCGGGTAATGGCATCATGCACCAGATCAACCTGGAGAAGATGTCGCCGGTGGTGCACTGCGACCATGGCATCGCCTACCCGGATACCTGCGTGGGCACTGACAGCCACACCCCGCACGTCGATGCCTTGGGCGTGATCGCCATTGGCGTGGGTGGCCTGGAAGCGGAAAACGTGATGCTTGGCCGAGCATCGTGGATGCGCCTGCCGGAAATCGTCGGTGTCGAGTTGACCGGCAAGCTGGCGCCGAACCTCACCGCCACCGACCTGGTGCTGGCCCTGACCGAGTTCCTGCGCAAGCAGAAAGTGGTCGGCGCCTACCTGGAGTTCCACGGTGAAGGTGCGCGCGCCCTGACCCTGGGGGACCGCGCGACCATCTCCAACATGGCCCCGGAGTACGGCGCCACGGCGGCCATGTTCGCCATCGACCAGCAGACCATCGATTACCTGCGCCTGACCGGCCGTGAAGAACAGCAGGTCAAACGGGTGGAAACCTATGCCAAGGTCGCCGGCCTCTGGGCCGACAGCCTGGCCGGCGCGGTATACGAGCGTACCCTGAGCTTCGACTTGTCGAGCGTGGTACGCAACATGGCGGGCCCGTCCAACCCGCATGCCCGCGTGGCCACCAGCGAGCTGGCGGCCAAAGGCATTGCCGGCAGCTGGCAGCAAGTGCCAGGGCAGATGCCTGATGGTGCGGTGATCATTGCCGCCATCACCAGCTGTACCAACACCAGCAACCCGCGCAACGTGATCGCCGCTGGCCTGATTGCGCGCAACGCCAACAGGCTGGGCCTCACCCGCAAGCCGTGGGTCAAGTCATCGCTGGCCCCGGGCTCCAAGGCGGTGCAGCTGTACCTGGAAGAGGCTGGCCTGGAGAAAGAACTGGAGCAACTGGGCTTTGGCATCGTCGCCTTCGCCTGTACGACCTGCAACGGCATGTCTGGTGCCCTCGACCCGGTGATCCAGCAGGAAATCATCGACCGTGACCTGTACGCCACCGCCGTGCTGTCGGGCAACCGCAACTTCGACGGGCGTATCCACCCGTATGCCAAGCAAGCCTTCCTGGCCTCGCCACCCTTGGTGGTCGCCTATGCGATTGCGGGCACCATTCGCTTCGACATCGAGAAGGACGTGCTGGGCGTGGTCGATGGCCAGGAAATCCGCCTCAAGGACATCTGGCCCAGTGACGAAGAGATCGACGCCGTGGTGCGTGCGGCGGTCAAGCCGGAGCAGTTCCGCAAGGTGTACATCCCGATGTTCGCCATCGAGGAAGACCGCGGGCCGAAAGTGGCACCGTTGTATGAATGGCGGCCAATGAGCACCTATATTCGCCGGCCGCCGTACTGGGAAGGCGCCTTGGCCGGTGAGCGTACCCTGCGTGGCATGCGCCCACTGGCGGTGCTGCCGGACAACATCACCACCGACCACCTGTCGCCATCCAACGCGATCATGCTCGACAGTGCTGCGGGCGAGTACCTGGCGAAAATGGGCCTACCAGAAGAAGACTTCAACTCTTATGCGACCCACCGCGGTGACCACCTGACCGCCCAGCGCGCGACCTTTGCCAACCCCAAGCTGTTCAACGAGATGGTGCGCAACGCAGACGGCAGCGTGAAGCAAGGCTCGCTGGCGCGAATCGAACCGGAAGGCAGGGTGACCCGCATGTGGGAGGCGATCGAGACCTACATGCAGCGCAAGCAGCCGCTGATTATCGTGGCCGGTGCCGACTACGGCCAGGGCTCATCGCGTGACTGGGCGGCCAAGGGCGTGCGCCTGGCCGGTGTCGAGGCCATTGTCGCAGAAGGTTTCGAGCGCATTCACCGCACCAACCTGGTAGGCATGGGCGTGCTGCCGCTGGAGTTCAAACCCGGCACCGACCGCAAGACCTTGGGGCTGGACGGTAGCGAAACCTATGACGTGCTGGGTGCGCGTACGCCGCGCGCTACCCTGACCCTGGTGGTCACCCGGGCCAATGGCGAGCGCATCGATGTGCCGGTGACCTGCCGCCTGGATACGGCCGAGGAAGTGTCGATCTACGAAGCGGGCGGGGTGCTGCAGCGCTTCGCCCAGGACTTCCTCGAAGCTACCGCCTAACCCCAAGAGCAGGGGCCGCGTTGCGGCCCATCGCCGGCGAGCCAGCGCCCACAGGAGTCGCGCAATCTCGATGGCAGCACGGTCCCTGTGGGAGCTGGCTTGCCGGCGATGGGCTGCAAAGCAATCCCGAGGGTCTCATGCCCATCAGACAGGACAGCAAAGCAATGGCTCACGTACCGCAAACAAGAATACCCGCCACCTACATCCGTGGTGGCACCAGCAAAGGCGTGTTCTTCCGCCTGCAAGACCTGCCCGAGCCGGCGCAGGTCCCTGGCCCTGCCCGCGACGCGCTATTGCTGCGGGTCATCGGCAGCCCCGACCCTTACGGCAAGCAGATCGACGGCATGGGCGGCGCGACCTCCAGCACCAGCAAGACCGTCATCCTGTCGCCCAGCATCAAGCCGGGCCATGATGTCGATTACCTGTTCGGGCAGGTCAGCATCGACAAGGCCTTTGTCGACTGGAGCGGCAACTGCGGCAACCTCTCTGCTGCGGTCGGGTCGTTCGCCATCAGTAGCGGCCTGGTCGACAGCGCGCGCATTCCACGCAACGGCGTGGCCACCGTGCGTATCTGGCAGGCGAACATCGGCAAGACCATCATTGCCCACGTGCCGGTCACTGAAGGCGAGGTGCAGGAAACCGGAGACTTCGAGCTGGATGGGGTAACGTTCCCGGCAGCGGAAGTGCAGTTGGAGTTCCTTGACCCGGCTGCGGACGAGGACGGTGCCGGCGGTGCCATGTTCCCGACCGGCAACCTGGTCGACGACCTTGAGGTGCCGGGTGTCGGCACCTTCAAGGCCACCTTGATCAATGCCGGCATCCCGACCATTTTCATCAATGCTGCCGATATCGGCTACACCGGCACGGAGCTGCAGGACGCCATAAACGGTGACCCGCAAGCGCTGCTGCGCTTCGAGGCCATCCGTGCCCATGGCGCCGTGCGTATGGGCCTGATCGACCATGTCGACCAGGCTGCCGGGCGTCAGCACACACCGAAAGTGGCCTTCGTCGCACCACCCAGCACCTACACGGCGTCCAGTGGCAAGGCGGTAATGGCAAGCGAGATCGACCTGTTGGTACGTGCCTTGTCGATGGGCAAACTGCACCATGCCATGATGGGCACCGCGGCGGTGGCGATCGGTACGGCGGCGGCCATTCCCGGTACGCTGGTCAACCTGGCGGCGGGCGGGGGCGAGCGCAGCGCCGTGCGTTTCGGCCATCCCTCGGGCACGCTGCGGGTCGGCGCCGAAGCCCGCCAGGTAAAAGGCGAGTGGACAGTGACCAAGGCAATCATGAGCCGCAGTGCTCGCGTGCTGATGGAGGGCTGGGTTCGCGTGCCTGGCGACAGCTTCTAACCCACCCCTGGCGCTCGGCCTCAAGCGGGGCCGCTGCGCGGCCTATCGCTGGCAAGCCAGCTCCCAC
>NZ_BLJG01000152.1 GCF_009932375.1 Pseudomonas juntendi | reverse complement strand
CTGGCACCGGCTGCGCCGGTGTTCGCGGGCATGCCCGCTCCCACATGGGGTCTGCGCTGGCTTGGAGTTGCCGCCGTACTTGCAGGAGCAACTGTCTTTCTCAAATTTTGAAAAGCCTGCGCGATTCATTGTGGGAGCGGGCTCTAGGCGCCTGCGGCAGGCAGCGTGTCATGCGCCGCTCTCTCGCTTGATCTAGCGGGCCTGGCCTGTAGGAGCGGCCTTGTGTCGCGATGGGCTGCAAAGCAGCCCCGGCAATTTGTGCACCATGCCCAAACCCTGGGGCTGCTTTGCAGCCCATCGCGACACAAGGCCGCTCCTACAGGGGGCGCGACAGCCTTCGTTCTCAGCGGTGCAGCACGTACTGGCCGCTGAAGGTGACGGCCGGCTCATCACTCCCGGTATTGCTTACCGTGGTCTGCAGCGTCAAGCGCGCCCGGCCACGGCGCTGGTACATGTTAAGGAAGCGTTCCCAGGCTTTCTCTTCCGGCGCCGGGCAACGGGCTATTGCCGCCCCGGTAACCGGCAGCGGGTAGCTGATTTGCCCTTCCTGGATGACGATATGCCCGTCATCAATCCCCAGTTCGCGCAGCCGCATGTGCAACCAGCCCCAGCCCACCAGCACCGCTGCACAGTACAGGCTGCCGCCGAACATGGTGCTCTTGTGGTTGACGTTGGCCGCCAGCGGCAATTGCAGGCGCAGGGTGTGGTGTTGCCAATCAATGACCTCCAGGCCCATTTCGCGGGTCAGCGGGATGTCGCCATGCAGTACGGACTGCAGGTACTGGCTATCGGTGCTCATCAACGGTTGTCCTCATGGTCGTCGTGCCCGCCGCTACCGCCCTCGAAGCTCAAGCCATGCTTGCGCAGCTTGTCGTGCAAGGTTTTGCGGGGGATGCCCAGCGCCTCTGCCAGGCTGCGCATGGAGCTGTGGGGCTGGGCCAGCTCGGCGGCGATCAGCGAGCGCTCGAATTGCTCGACCTGTTCGCTCAGGTTGCCACTCAACACCGAAGGCGCCGCAGCCGCAGCCGCTGGCAGCTGACCATCCAGCGCCAGCTCAAGGCCCAGGGCGAAACGCTCGGCGGCGTTCTGCAATTCACGCACGTTGCCTGGCCAGGTGTGGCGCAGCAGCATCGCCCGCTGCGCCGGTAGCAAGGCGTGTGGCGCCAGGCTGTGGCGCTGGCTGGCGGCGTCGGCAAAATGCTGGAACAGCACCAGGATGTCGTCGCCGCGGTCCCGCAGCGGCGGGATACGCAGTGGCGCTACGTTCAGCCGGTAGTACAGGTCGGCACGGAAGCGGCCTTGGTCGGCGGTCTGGCGCAGGTCTTCCTTGGTGGCGGCGATAATGCGGATATCCAGCGGGATCAACTGGTTGCCGCCCAGGCGCTCCACCACCCGCTCCTGCAACATGCGCAGCAGCTTGACCTGCACGTCCAGGCTCATGCTCTCGATTTCGTCGAGGAACAGCGTGCCGCCGTTGGCGAACTCGAATTTGCCGATGCGGCGTTTTTGCGCCCCGGTGAACGCCCCGGGCTCATGGCCGAACAGTTCGCTTTCGACCACCGATTCGGCCAGTGCCCCGGCGTTGATCGCCACGAACGGCCCATCACGGCGGCTGGACAGGTCATGCAGCGCACGGGCGACCACCTCCTTGCCGGCACCGGTTTCACCCAGGATCAGCACATCGGCGCGGGTTCCGGCCAAGGCGCCGATCTGCTCGCGCAGGCGCTGCATGGCCGGCGAATGGCCGACCAGGCGCGTGGCCAGTTGCTGGCGGTCGCTCAGCGCCAGGCGCAGGCTGCGGTTGTCCAGCACCAGGCGGCGCAGGGCCAAGGCACGGCGTACGCTGTCGAGCAGGGCGTCGCTGGCGAAAGGCTTTTCCAGAAAGTCATAGGCACCGGCGCGCATTGCCTGTACCGCCAGGGGCACATCCCCGTGGCCGGTAATCAGCAGCACGGGCAGTTCGCTGTCGCGGCCGTGCAGTTGCTCCAGCAGCTGCAGGCCATCGATGCCGGGCATGCGAATGTCGCTGACCACCACGCCGGGCCAGTCGGTCTCGATACGCTCAGCCAGGCCTTGGGCATCGCCCAGCGCGACCACTTTCAGCCCGGCCAGGTCCAAGGTCTGGCTCAGGGCCTGGCGCAGGTGTGGGTCATCGTCGACCAGGATGACCTGGGCTTGGCTGTCGATCTGTGTCTCGGGGGTCATGCCGAGGGGTCCTCCGAATTGGGCAAGGTTGCGCCAGGCGCAGCCTTGCGTAGCTGCAGGGTCAGCAGAGCACCACCCTCCGGGTGGTTGGCCAGCAGCAGTTCACCCCCCAGGGCGCGCATCAGGCTTTCGCAGATGGCCAACCCCAGGCCCAGGCCCTGGGTGCGGGTCTTGGTGGTGAAGAACGGCTCCTTGGCATGCTCCAGGGCCTGGCGGCTGAAGCCGGGGCCATTGTCGCGGATGTACAGGTAGACGCAGTCATCACGCTGTTCGGCACTTAGCCACAGGCGGCGCGGGTTGGCTTTTTCGGTCAGGGCATCCAGGGCATTGGCCAACAGGTTGCCCAGCACCTGGCGCAGGCGGGTTTCACCGGCCTGTACCCACAAGGTGGCTTCCGGCAGGTCGCGGATCAGCTCCACGGCCATTGCCCGGCGGCGCTTGGCCAGCAGCGCCAGGGCATCGTCCAGGGCTGGCTGCAGGGCCACGCTTTCCGGCGCGTGCCGGTCACGGCGGGCGAAGGCCCGCAAGTGGGCGATGATCGACGCCATGCGCCCGGTCAGCTCGCCAATCAGCTTGAGGTTGCCGCGGGCGTCCTCGGTGCGTTGGTGGTCGAGCAGGATCTCGGCATTTTCTGCGTAGCTGCGAATCGCCGCCAGCGGCTGGTTGAGTTCGTGGCTGATACTGGCCGACATGGTGCCAAGCACCGACAGCTTGCCGGCCTGCACTAGCTCGTCCTGGGCGCGCACCGCCTCTTGCTGGGCATTTTCGCGCTCCAGTACGGCGCGCTTGAGGCGGGTGTTGAGGCCCTCGAGGTCGGCGGTGCGTTCGGCTACGCGCTTTTCCAGCTCCTGACGGGCGCGGGCTTCGAAGTCGATGCGGTCGATGTAGTGGCGGCGCCGTTGCATCACCAGCCCGGCCAGCAGCATTGCTACCAGCAGGGTGCCGGCGCCAATGGCCATTACCGTTTGTACCGAACGGTCTACCAGCATGCGCGGGGCAAGGATGCTGACTTGCCAGCCGGTCTCCTTGATGTCGCGGGTCTGGGTGATCCAGGCGTCCGGGGCGAGCACCAGCGGTTGCGGTGCCTGGGTAGGGTAGGGCTGGATGGCGATGATGGCCTGGCGCTCGGCATCGCTCAGTGCGCGGGTGGCACGGAAGCGCCAATCGGGCCGCGAAGTGAGGATGACCACGCCATTGTGATCGGTCAGCAACAGCTGCTCCGGTGTGCGGCCCCACAGGGTTTCGGTGTGGTCGAGGTCGACCTTGACCACCAGCACGCCCACGATGCGCTCGCGATCACGCACGGCGGCGGCAAAGAAGTAGCCGCGTTTGGCCGACGTTGTGCCCTGGCCGAAGAAGCGGCCCAGGTGGCCCGCCATGGCTTCGTTGAAGTACGGGCGGAAAGCGAAGTTGCGGCCCACGAAGCTGTCGTGCTTGTCCCAGTTGGAGGCCGCCAGGGTGTTGCCGCTGACGTCCATCAGGTACATCACCTCGGCGCCGGTCTGCTGCACGATGCCCTTGAGCAGGCGGTTGGCGTTGGTCACCGCCTCCAGGCGGAAGGGGTCGGCCAGTACGCTGCGCAGTGCCGGCAGGTCGCCGAGGATCTGCGGCAGGGTTTCATAGCGGTGCAGGGTGCCGAGCAGGTTGGCCACGTACAGGTCCAGGGTCTGGCGGTTCTGCGAGGCCAATTCCTGCTGGTAGTAACGTTCGGCCAGGTGGTGCAAGGGCCACAGTAACGGCGCCAGGCACAGGGCCAGCAAGGCCAGGCTGCGCCAGCGGGGACGGCGTGGGGGCGTGGGTTTAGCAATCATCACGTAAATGCGCCAGAAAGGTCTGGCGCAATTATGCGCTAGTTACGGCAGCAGTTCCGCCTCTGCCCATGCCCGGCCAAGCTTGTCCTTGTCTGATAGCAGCGGTGGTTGCTGCAGCCCCCAGTCGATGGCCAGGTGCGGATCGTCCCAGCGGATGCAGCGGTCGGCGCCGGGGTTGTAGTAATCGGTGGTCTTGTAGAGGAACTCGGCCGACTCGCTCAGCACCGCAAAGCCGTGGGCGAAGCCTGCCGGTATCCACAACTGCCGATGGTTGGCTGCGGACAGATTCACCGCGACCCACTGGCCGAAGGTTGGCGAGCTTTTGCGCACATCCACGGCGACATCGCGGATTTCGCCCTGAACCACGCGCACCAGCTTGCCCTGGGTATTCTCCACCTGAAAATGCAGCCCGCGGAGCACGCCCTTGACCGAGCGCGAGTGGTTATCCTGGACGAATTCGACATTCACCCCGGTCTGCCTTGCGAACTCGCGGGCGTTGAACGCTTCGAAGAAAAAGCCACGGCTGTCACCGTAAACCGTGGGCTCGATGATCAGTACATCGGGGATTGCAGTCGGGATGATGTTCATGGCGGTTCGCTTACCGTTCGTTAACTATTGACCCTAGTCGCCCTTCCTGGAAATTTCCGCATGCAGCAGTGACAGGGTGCGTACGATATGGCCAGGGTAGGCGGCCAAGCGACGGGTGCTAAAGGGTGAATCCGTATTAAATTCGATTTCTATCGATATTGGGACGGCGGCTCGCCTGAAAATATGACGTATCAGGCTTTAAATATCGATATGTATCGGTTATAAATAGATCAACGTCTCACCGCAATCCGGCCCAGGGCCATCACAGAGGTCAACCATGAAAACCCTCAACTCCACGCCACGTGCCGATGGTTTCCACATGCCCGCCGAGTGGGCCCCGCAAACCCAGGTATGGATGGTTTGGCCGGAGCGTTCGGACAACTGGCGCCTGGGTGGCAAACCGGCGCAGGCAGCCCATGTAGCCCTGGCCAAGGCCATTGCCCGTTTTGAGCCGGTTACCGTTGCGGTTTCCGCTGGCCAGTACGAGAACGCGCGTCGCCAGCTCGACCAGCCGAACATTCGGGTGGTCGAAATCAGCAACGACGACGCCTGGGTGCGTGACACCGGCCCCACCTTCGTCATCAACGACCAAGGCGAAGTGCGCGGTGTGGACTGGGGCTTCAACGCCTGGGGCGGCTTCGATGGTGGCCTGTATGCGCCATGGAACCGCGACGAGGAGCTGGCGGCCAAGGTGCTGGAAATGGAGCGCTGCCAGCGCTACCACACCGAAGGCTTCGTGCTCGAGGGCGGTTCGATCCACGTGGACGGTGAAGGCACGCTGATCACCACCGAGGAATGCCTGCTCAACCGCAACCGCAACCCGCACCTGACCCGCGAGCAAATCGAAGCGGTGCTGCGCGACCACCTGGCGGTGGATACCGTGGTGTGGTTGCCCGATGGCCTGTACAACGATGAAACTGACGGCCACGTCGACAACTTCTGCTGTTACGTGCGCCCGGGCGAAGTGTTACTGGCCTGGACCGATGATTCCAACGACCCCAATTACGCCCGTTGCCATGCCGCCATGGAGGTGTTGCAGAACACCCGTGACGCCAAGGGCCGAGCACTAATCGTGCACAAAATGCCCATTCCCGGGCCGCTGTACGCCACGGCTGAAGAATGTGCCGGTGTCGACCACGTTGCCGGCAGCCAGGAGCGTGACCCATCGGTGCGCCTGGCCGGCTCCTACGTGAACTTCCTGATCGTCAACGGCGGCATCATTGCGCCAAGCTTCGATGACCCGGCAGATGCCGAAGCCAGAGCGATCCTTGCGCGGATATTCCCCGACCACGAAGTGGTGATGATTCCCGGGCGCGAGCTGCTGTTGGGCGGTGGCAACATCCATTGCCTGACCCAGCAGCAGCCGGCACCTGTCACGCGCTGAGTGCCAGCCCGGTGACAAAGAGGCCCGTCAGCAGACGGGCCTTTTTTTCGGGCGACGCCCGGCGGCTGGTTTGGCATAGGTTTTGTACTGTTTTTCAAGGAGATAGCTTGGCTCTGCCAGGTTATCCGCGCTGTAACAATACCTACGTAGATTAGCCGCTCACGGGTTAGGGAGTACGTGTAGACATGAACGCAGCAAGTGAGTCGGCTTTGCGCCCATCGGCAGTTGGTCACCCATCGCTCAAGCGGGTCGCGGCGTGGTTGAAACACCATGGAAGCATCAGGGTCAGGACGACCGACCCACGACGTCTGCTTGCCGGACGCTACCCGCAAGGTTTGCTCAGCGACGCTGAAATGCAGGCGCTGATGGCGGTGTGGCACTAATCGACTACAGCTGTGCCGACCTCTTGGCGGCGATAGCCGCGAAGAGGCTGGCACCTACCACACGCCCCTCCCCACACGCACCCGGTAAATTGTCGGGGCAGTCAAGATGCCGTTTCTGACAAAAAGATAAAATCCCCGCCTATAGCGCCGACATGCATTGAAATGCCTCGTATCACGGGATGATCTTGGTTATATCAACCTACATTTCACGACTTTTTGACATTTGTAATCGCACACGGCTAGGATTCGGCCCAACGCCTGCTGGCCACTTCGGTTGGCCATGCTGCTGCCAGAGGCCGCCCGTGCAATTGCCGGCCGGCCTTCAAGTCTGGATCCGCATAGCGTCGAACCTACGTAAGGGGGGTTGGTTCCTGGCGTTGTATTGCAGCGCGTTTTTGATTAAGCGATAAGGAAAATAACATGTTGAAAACCAGGATCAGCCTGGTCGCCCTGGCGATGATCGCCGCGACCCAGGCACAGGCCAATGATCAGGCCGAGAGCAAGGGCTTCATCGAGGACAGCCACGCCAACGTCCTTCTGCGCAATGCTTACATCAACCGTGACAAGAAGCACGGCACCGACGACCAGATCGAATGGGGCCAGGCAGTCATCGGCAACTTCTCCTCCGGTTTCACCCAAGGCACTGTCGGTGTCGGCGTCGACGCATTCGGCCTGTATGCCCTGCGCCTCGATGGCGGCAAAGGCCATAACGGTGGCGCGGGTGTCGACTTCTTCAAGCCGCACGAAACCACCAACGCCGACGGCAACGCCAGCTCGCCGCACAACCTGGCGCGTGGTGGCGCAGCCGTGAAGTTCCGCATTTCCAATACCGTGCTCAAGTACGGTGACCAGATGCCAGCACTGCCAGTGCTGCAGTACGACGACGCACGTCTGCTGCCAGAAAGCTTCACCGGCACCCTGATCACCTCCAAGGAAATCAAGGGCCTGGAGCTGAACGCCGGCCGCTTCACCCAGGAAGCGCGCAAAAGCGCCGAGCGTCGTGATGGTGGTGGCCTGAAGTCGATCAACGTGCTGGGTGGTAGCTACAAGTTCAGCGACAATTTCACCGGCTCGCTGTACACCGCAGACAACGAAGACGTGATGCGCAAGCACTACCTGGGCTTGAACTACGTCTTCCCGATCGCCAGCGACCAGTCCCTGACCCTGGACTTCAACGGCTATAAGTCGGACATCAACAACAAGTACGTCAAGGCCGCCGGCCTGAACGGCGACTCCAACACCATCTGGAGCCTGGCGGCCACCTACGCGTATGGTGCGCACTCGTTCACCCTCGCCCACCAGCGCAGCACTGGCAGCACCGGCTACAACTACGGCTGGTATCAGAACCAGGGCGGCGTGGGTGACGGTGGTTCGACCATCTACCTGGCCAACTCGTACTGGTCCGACTTCAACGCCGAGGACGAGCGTTCCTGGCAGCTGGGCTACGGTCTGGACTTCGGTGCCTACGGTATCCCTGGCCTGACCTACAAGCTGGCCTACGTAGTGGGTGACAACATCAACACCCGCAACAACGCCAACCCGCAGGGCTTCGGTGAAGGTAAGGAACGCGAGATCTTCAACCAGGTCCGTTACGTGGTGCAGGACGGCCCGGCCAAAGACCTGTCCATCAAGCTGCGTAGCTCGTTCGTGCGTACCAACAACGCCGTACAGCAGAACGGCTACAACGACGATGGCAACGAAGTACGCGTATTCGTCGAGTACCCGATCAGCATCTTCTGATGGTGAGCTGAGGGTGCTGGGGGCTGCTTTGCAGCCCATCGCGACGCAAGGCCGCTCCTACAGGAATGCCCCGAACCGGGGCCCTTGTGGGAATGGCCTTGTGTCGCGAAAGCGCCGCACCGCGGCCCCGGCGATCTGCGCCCCAACCCCAAAAAACGAGCTGCCACGCCCCCTCGGGATTCGGCTCAACCCGGTAGCACCACGCTAACCCGCAATCCACCCCCTTCGCGGTTCATCAGCAGCAGCTCACCGCCATGGCTGCCAGCGATGCGTTGAGCAATGCTCAACCCCAACCCGTATCCCCCGGAAGACTGGTTGCGCGACCCTTCGCCGCGTACGAACGGGTCGGTAATGGTCGCCAGCAGCCCCGGCGCAATCCCCGGGCCACGGTCGTCGATATGGATCAGCACCCCTCTGTTCGCCCGTTCCAGCGTGACCGAAACCTCCTTGGCATAACGCAGTGCATTGACCAGCAGGTTCTGCAGGCAACGCTGCAACAGCAACGCATCCACACGCACGCCGCCTGCGTGGCCATGCACCGGCAATGGCTCTTTTTCGGTCGCCAGGTCAGCGCACAGGCGTGCCACCAGTCGGTCCAGGTCCACCTGCTGCAAGTTCTGCTGTTCCCCGGCGCGCAGGTAGTCGAGCACCTGGCCGATCATGTCGTCCATCTGCCTGATGTTCTGCCGCAGGCGCTGGTGGTGTTCATCGTCCGGCAAGCGCTCCAGGCGCAGGCGCATGCGGGTCAAGGGGGTGCGCAGGTCATGGGACACAGCGGCGAGGAAGTAGGCCTTGTCGTTGACCATGGCAATCAGGCGCTGCTGCATGGCGTTGAACGCCTGGGCAGCCTGGCGTACCTCCTGCGGGCCATCCAGCACCAGTGGCGGCTGCTCAAGATTGGTGCCCAGGCCGCGGGCAGCATCGGCCAGGCGCTGCAACGGGCGCAGGCACAGGCGCACGGCAATCAGGCAGACCAGCAGCACCGCGACAATGCGCAGGGCATACACCCGCAACAGGTAATCGCTGATCAGCACCCAGGCCGACTCGCCGCTCCAGCCCTGCAGCTCCTGGCCCTCGATGATAAGCCAGTGGCCATCGGCCAATGGCACCGCAAACTGCATATGGGCCTGGGCCGTGCGCAAACCGAACAGGCTGCGCCAGACTATCGGTTGGCCCGACGCGTCGGTCAGTTGCACATTCATCAGGCGTACCGCCTGAACATGCCCCAGCTCGTACTTGAGGGCCTGGCGCAGCAGCAATTCGACCCGCCGGCGCTCACGGCGCTGGTCATGCGTTGGCTCGGGCAGGTGCTCGGCACAGCGCACCTGGTAATGAGCCGGCACTGGCAGCGCGGCATCGTGGCAGTCGGCCCGGGCGATCAGGGGCGCACTGCGCGCGGCGATCAGCCGCACGGGGGCTTCGAACACCTGGGCGAAGCGCACATCGAACCAGATGCTGCTCGACATCAGTTGCACCACCATTGTGCCGCTGACCATGATCAGCAATAGCTGGCCGAACAGGGTGCGCGGCCACAGCCGGCGAAGCCAGCGCACCTCAGGCATCGGCCTGGTGCTGGCCCATGGTCAGCAAGTAGCCTTCGTTGCGGATGGTGAGGATTTGCGCGGCCCCGTCCGGTGCGCGCCGCAGGTGCTGGCGCAGGCGGCTGACGCACATGTCCACCGAGCGGTCATCAGGCAGGTGGTCGCGGCCGAATGCGCTGCGCGTCAGCTGGTCGCGGGAGACCACGCGGTTGTTAGCCTCCAGCAACTCGCGCAGCACCCGGTAGTCGGAGCGTGGCAGGGGCAGGGTCTGGCCATCGGGGCGCGTGAGCAGGCGCTTGACGTGCTCCAGGCGGAAGCCGGCGAACAGTTGTGCATCGGCCCCTGCAGTGCCCTGCGCCTGGGTTTCCAGGCGTTGCGGGCGACGCAGCACCGCCTTGATCCGGGCAATCAGCTCGCGTGGTTCGAAAGGCTTGGCCAGGTAATCGTCGGCACCCACTTCCAGGCCGATGATGCGGTCCAGCGTGCTGCCTTTGGCCGACAACATGATCACCGCCAGCCCGGGCGTGGCCTGCAATTGGCGACAAAGGCTGAGCCCGTCTTCGCCGGGCAGCATCAAGTCGAGTACCACCAGATCCACCGTGTGCCTGGCCATTTGCGCGCGCATCTGCTCACCGTCGGCCGCCTCCAGCACGTTGTAACCGGCGTCGGCCAGGTAATCACAAAGAAGTTCGCGGATCTCGTCGTCATCGTCGACGACCAGCAGGGTCGTGCTCATGCGGAAAACACCTGTCGGGTGAGGCCCAGGGGCGCTCATTACATTCAATTACATCCCCGTACATGTCGGGTCTGGCGCCGGGAGGGCCGATCCCTAGAATCCTAACAAAAAATCATCTGCAAATACGAAGCCTTCCCAAATGAATCCCTACAGCATTCCGAACGCGCTCCCCCCCACCCTTGCAAACGGCAACCGCCTCAAGCCACTGGCGTTCTGCATTGCCGTGGCCATCAGTGGTGGTGCCATGGCCGCCGACAGCCAACCCCTGGAGCTGGACGCCACGCAAATCGAAGACAGCGCGCTGCTGCCCGCCGACGCTGCAGGCCAGCTGGGCTACACCGTCGAGAGCACACGCAGCTCCACCGGCCTGAACCTGACGCCACGGCAGACCCCGCAGTCAGTCACCACCATCACCCGCCAGCAGATGGAAGACCGTGGCATCCACACCATCGAACAGGCCCTGGAAACCACCCCAGGGGTAACGGCCAACAAGTCCGAAGTGGGCGGGCGTACCGATTACCGCGCCCGTGGCTATTCGATCAGCAACTGGAAGGTCGATGGCCTGCAGACCCAAGGCGGTTCTGACTTCAGCGGCAGCGGCAATGCCCTGAACATGGACCTGTACGAGCGCATCGACATCGTGCGCGGGGCCAACGGCCTGCTTGGCGGCACCGGTGACCCTTCAGCCACCGTCAACCTGATCCGCAAGGCGCCGACCAAGACCTTTGGCGGTAGCGCCTACGCCACCTACGGCAGCTGGGACAAACGCCGCCTGGGTGCCGACCTCAACCTGCCGCTGTCCGAGGACGGACGCCTGCGCTCGCGTTTCGTGATGACCCAGCAGGACGCCAATTCGTTCCGCGACAACCAGTCCGACCGCTCCCGCGCGGCGCTGGCCAATTTCGAATTTGACCTGGACGACGCCACCACCCTCGGTGCCGGCTACCAGTACGAGTACAACAAGGTGGTGGGTGGCGGCTGGGGCGCGAACATTCCGCTGTGGTACCGCGACGGCAGCAAGACCGACCTGCCACGCAGCACCAACGTGGTGCCCAGCTGGAGCTTTGGCGAGTACACCACCCGCACCGCTTTCGGCTCGCTGCAGCACCGCTTCGACAACGACTGGACGCTGGACCTGAAGGCCTCCCAGGCCACCACCGAAGCCCTCAACCACCGCGGCCTGGCCAAGGTCAACTCGGCAGGGCGCGGCACCTATGGCGGCTACTGGGACCAGGATGGCAGCGGCGCCGTACTGAACGGCCTGCACAGCTCCACCGACACCACCCAGCAATCGGCGCAGATCGACCTGTCTGGCCCATTCCAGCTGTTCGGCCGCACCCACCAGGCCATGGTGGGCTATAACGACAGCCGCACCGTGGGTTGGTCGCCGCAGTACACCTGCACCATGGTGGGCGACGGCATGGCCAGTGCACCGGCGTTGGGGTGCCAGTTCCGCGCCAACAACGGTTTCCCGGTCACCGATTGGCACAACGGCGTGGATGACGACTACGGCCTCATCGCCTCGCGCACCGGCCTGCACAGCAAGACCACCACGCGCTTGCAGGGCATGTACGCCGCTACCCGCCTGAGCATTACCGACCCGCTGTCGGTGATTGTCGGCGTGCGCACCAGCAACTACGCGTCGGTGACCCGTAGCGTGGCCGGCGAGCGCAGCAGCCAGGAAGAGAACGGCATCGTCACCCCATACCTGGGCGCGGTGTACGACCTCAACGACACCTACTCGCTGTACGCCAGCTACACCGACATCTTCACCCCGCAAACATCGGAAACCGTGAGCGGCAGCAAAGTCGAGCCGATTCGTGGGCAAAGCTATGAAACGGGTATCAAGGGTGAATGGTTCGACGGCCGCCTGAACGCCTCGGCAGCGTACTTCCGCACCAAGCAGGAAAACAAAGCCGTGCTCGATGGCGACCTGACCACCCCAACCGGTGCCAGCGCCTACAAGGCCGGCTCGGGTGTGGAAACCGACGGTATCGACCTGGAAGTGGCAGGCGCGTTGACGCCTGAATGGAACGTGTACGCCGGCTATACCTACCTGCACTTCCGCCGTGTCGACAGCGACGGCCGCAGCGACCCGTCGCACCTGTTCAAAGCCTCCACCACCTACCGCCTGAGCGGCCCGCTCGACCGCCTGACCGTAGGTGCCGGTGTAACAGCGCAGAGCAACATCCGCGCTATTTCCAGCCCTGCAGGCCAGCCGGTCAACGGCGTGAGCAGCGGTGCAACCGATGTGAACTGGTCAGGTTATGCCATCTGGAACGCCATGGCCAAGTACCAGGTAACCGATGCCACCAGCGTTACCCTCAACGCCAACAACCTGTTCGACAAGCACTACTACACCCAGTACGGGTTCTATGCCGGCGGCATCTACGGTGACCCGCGCAACCTGTCGCTGACGGTAAGCACTGCCTTCTGACATGCAGGGGCGGCCTTGCGTCGCAGCCCTACGAGTTGCGCTGTCGCGCAGAGAACTCAATTCGTAAGCGCGACGCGGCCGGTGTGGGAGCGGGCGCGCCCGCGAAGAATCCAACGCGGTGGCTGGCACCGGCTACGCCGGTGTTCGCGGGCACGCCCGCTCCCACAAGGCCCCTGCTAAATCAAGCAGTTATGTATCGTTCTATGAGAGCTTCAACCACGACAGCGGAAAATCCGTAGGCAAACGCGCTATTTCAGGGGGGGCGGCTTGAAGCCCGGCTTGCCAAGGTCGCTATCGTGGCCTGCATGCGGATCTTCCTGGTGCGACTAAATGCCATGCTCAGGAATGGCGAGCCTTGGCTGGATCTGGTGTTGCCTCAGCCGAAGAGGGCGTATATCAACAGCCAAAATGCAGGACTCGACGATTACACGGTTCCTGTGGGAGC
>NZ_BLJG01000151.1 GCF_009932375.1 Pseudomonas juntendi | reverse complement strand
CTACTCACGCTACCTGCCGCGTGAAGTCGGCATTGCCAAGCCGTTCTGGGCGACTTATTTCGGCGCTACCCTGGGCACCATCTTGTGCTTCAGCTTTGGTGCGGTGGCGGTGCTGTGCGTGCCGCAAGGCACCGATGCGATGGACGCGGTGAAGCAGGCCACCGGCTGGCTGGGGCCGATCCTGATGGTGCTGTTCCTGCTCAACATCATCAGCCACAACGCCCT
>NZ_BLJG01000150.1 GCF_009932375.1 Pseudomonas juntendi | reverse complement strand
CGGCCAGCAGTGCCGAGCCCATCACCCAGGTGCCGATACGGTTGAGGATGTGGATGAAACGGTAGCCGACCACGCCGATGGCGGTGGCGCTCAAGGCGCCGATCACGATCGCCCCTGGCATCGGCACGCTCGGGCTGATGCCGTGGATGGTCTTGCCGGCCAACACGATGTTGGAAATGAAGAAGCCAACATAGATCAACGCCGTGAAGAACACGATCAGCAAGGCGCCATAGCGGCCGAACTGGCCACGGCTCTGCACCATCTGCGGAATGCCCAGCTGCGGTCCCTGCGCAGAGGCCAGGGCGATGACCACGCCCCCGACAAGATGGCCCAGCACGATGGCCACCAGCCCCCACAACAGGTTCAGGTGGAACACCTGTACCACCATGGCACCGGTGACGATCGGCAGTGGCGCAATGTTGGTGCTGAACCAGAGGGTGAACAGGTCGCGCGCCTTCCCATGGCGCTCGGCAGGTGGCACATAATCGACCGTGTGATTCTCGACAAACTGGTGTTGCGACGACGGTTGGGACATGGTTTTCAGCTCGAAAGGTCGTTTTTATCGTTGTAAGGAAACCGCATCTAGGCGGCCTCTCAGCTGCGGACCATATTATGGTATTCCAAA
>NZ_BLJG01000149.1 GCF_009932375.1 Pseudomonas juntendi | reverse complement strand
TAGAATCTCCCACAGGGGCCTCACAAAACTGAGAGGCAGTGACACGCCTGTGGGAGCCGGCTCGCCGGCGATAGGGCCGGTACAGGTTTACAAAGACTTCTCGAAAATCTTCGAATTACGCTGATAGTTGTACAGCGAAGCCCGCGCTGCCGGCAGGCGCTCCACGCCACTCGGCGCAAAGCCACGTTCGCGAAACCAGTGCGCAGTACGGGTAGTAAGCACGAACAGGGTACTCAAGCCCATTTGCCGCGCACGGCTCTCGATGCGCTCCAGCAATTCGTCGCCCCGCCCACCATGGCGGTATTCCGGGTTGACCGCCAGGCACGCCAGCTCGCCGGCCTCGGAATCGGCAATCGGGTACAGCGCCGCACAGGCGATGATCATGCCTTCGCGCTCGACCACACTGAATTGCTCGATCTCACGCTCCAGCACCTCGCGCGAGCGACGCACCAGGATGCCCTGCTCTTCCAGCGGGCTGATCAGGTCGAGCAAGCCACCGACGTCTTCGATGGTCGCCTCGCGCACCACCTCGAACTGCTCCTGCGATACCAGCGTGCCGCCCCCGCCGCGGGTGAACAGCTCGGTCAGCAGGGCGCCGTCTTCGGCATAACTAACGATGTGGCTACGCGCGACGCCGCCCTTGCAGGCTTCAGCCGCAGCATCCAGCAACTCGCCCTGGTAATCGCTGCCCAGGCGCTGCAGGTGCGGGGCCACCTGTTGTGGGCGCAGCTCGCGTATCAGCTTGCCGTCTGCGTCCAGCAAACCTGGCTCGGCGCCGAACAGCAGCAGCTTGTCGGCACCCAGGTCGATGGCCGCGCGGGTAGCGACGTCCTCGCAGGCCAGGTTGAAGATCTCCCCGGTAGGTGAGTAACCCAAGGGCGACAACAGCACGATGGAGCGCTCGTCGAGCAGGCGGCTGATGCCCTTGCGGTCGACCCGGCGCACTTCGCCGGTGTGGTGGTAGTCCACCCCTTCGAGCACACCGATCGGCCGTGCGGTGACCAGGTTGCCGGACGCCACGCGCAGGCGCGAGCCCTGCATCGGCGAGGCCGCGATGTCCATCGACAGGCGCGCCTCGATGGCCAGGCGCAGGGCGCCGACAGCGTCGATCACGCAATCCAGGGTGGCGGCATCGGTGATGCGCAGGCCGCGGTGGTAATGCGGCGTCAGGCCGCGCTCAGCCAAACGGCTTTCGATCTGCGGGCGCGAGCCGTGCACCAGTACCAGGCGCACGCCAAGGCTGTGCAGCAGGACCAGGTCGTGGACGATATTGCCGAAGTTGGGGTGCTCTACCCCATCGCCAGGCAGCATGACCACGAAGGTGCAGTCGCGATGGGCATTGATGTACGGGGAGGCATGACGCAGCCAGTTGACGTAATCGGGCATGACAGGGCCTGTAAATAAGTGGACGGAGAACGGCGATACACGGGGCGTTCAGGATCATCGTCGGAACAGGCTTGCGGTCACGCGCGGTCTCCTCTAGGCAGGAACGAATCAGTAGGATTGACGTTTAGTGCAGGCAATAGTGCCGGATCAGGTCACGCAATAGACGCACGGTAGGCTCGATTCGTGACATTTCAAGGTATTCGCCAGGCTGGTGGGCGCAGGCGATGTCGCCGGGGCCCAACACGATGGTCTGGCAACCCAACTGCTGAAGATAAGGTGCTTCGGTGCCGAACGCCACCGCTTCGGCGCGATGGCCGGTCAGGCGTTCGGCTACCTGCACCAGCTCGGCGTCGGCCGCCTGCTCGAACGGCGGCACCTCCGGGAACAGCGGTGCGTAGTCGATACGGACCTCGTGGCGCTCGGCCAGCGGCTGCAGTTTCTCGCGGATGGCCGCCCGCAACTGCTCGGCATCCATGCCCGGCAAAGGCCTAAGGTCGAACTCCAGTGCGCACTGGCCGCAGATACGGTTTGGGTTGTCGCCGCCGTGGATGCAGCCAAAGTTCATGGTCGGGGTGGGCACGCTGAACTGTGGGTTGCGGTAGGTTTGCTGCCATTGCTGGCGCAGGCCCATCAGCTCGCCCATGACCGCGTGCATGGCTTCCATGGCGCTGTGGCCCAGGCTTGGGTCCGAGGAATGGCCGCTGCGCCCCAGGATGTCGATGCGCTCCATGAGGATGCCCTTGTGCATGCGGATCGGCCGCAGCCCGGTCGGTTCGCCGATCACCGCCGCTCGCCCCAACGGCTGGCCAGCCTCGGCCAGGGCGCGGGCACCAGACATGGAGCTTTCTTCGTCACAGGTGGCGAGGATCAGCAGGGGCTGCTTGAAATCGTGCTCCAGCAGCGGAATGACGGCTTCGATGATCAGGGCGAAGAACCCTTTCATGTCGCAGCTACCCAGGCCAACCCAGCGCCCGTCGGTTTCTGTCAGCTTCAGCGGGTCACTGCGCCACAGTTGTTCGTCGTAGGGCACGGTGTCGCTGTGCCCCGCCAGCACAAGGCCGCCCGGGCCGGTGCCGCGGCTGGCCAGCAGGTTGAACTTGCCGGGGGTAACCTGCTGAATGTCACACTGGAACCCCAGGTCGCCCAGCCAACCGGCGAGCAGTTCGATGACCTGGCGGTTGGACTGGTCCAGCGCTGGCTGGGTGCAACTGACCGAAGGCGCGGCGATCAAGGCGGCAAACTGGTCTTTCAGCGTCGGCAACGGCATGCGCGTACTCCTGGGAAGCGTTGCCCATCATAACAATGCCTATCGTTCCCAGGGCAAGCGTGTGGGCTTCTTCGCGGGCTTGCCCGCTCCCACATCGATTTCAATGCCTTCAAGGGCTGCGCTTTACCTGTGGGCGCGGGCGAGCCCGCGAAGAAACCACCGCGACCCGACAGAGCGCGGCCGACTGCTGTAAACTCCTTGCCAACCACGCCCCCTCCTTCGAGTCTGTGATGCACAAAGAAACCGAACTCAAGCTACGCGCCAGCCGCGAGACCCTTGCCGCCCTGCGCGAGCACCCTCTGCTGAAAAAGCGCAACAAGTCCGGCTGGCAGACCCGCGAACTGACCAACCAGTACTTCGACACTGCCGAGCGTGAGCTGTCTGCTGCCCGCGTGGCCCTGCGCCTGCGTCGCGATGGCGATGTGGTCATCCAGACCCTCAAGTGCCGCGGCCAGAGCGTAGCGGGCCTGTCGGAGCGCAATGAGTACGAGTGGAACCTGGACAAGCCCAAGCTGGACCTGAAAAAGCTCGATGCCACCTGCTGGCCCGAACAACTGGCCGGCCTGGACAAAAAGACCATCAAGCCACTGTTCACCACGGACTTCACCCGCGAGTTCGCCGAAATCGCCTGGGGCCGTGGCAAAAGCAAGGTGGTGATCGAGGCCGCGCTGGACCAAGGCTTCGTGGTCGCCGGCAAGCGCAAGGAAGCCATCTGCGAGCTGGAGCTTGAGCTGCGCGAAGGTGAGCCGCAGGCACTGCTGGAACTGGCCGCCGAGCTGGCCGCCAGCCTGCCGTTGATGCCGTGCGACATCAGCAAGGCCGAGCGCGGCTACCGCCTGCTGGAGCCAGACAGCTATGAGCTGGGCCTGCCAGGGGCCGAGCTGGACGCGGAAATGGCCGTGGACGACGCCTACGCCGCCCTGGCCTGGCAACTGCTGGGCAGCAGCCAGCGCCTGGCCGAGCAGTACCGCCACAATGGCCACTGGCGCCTGTTGCAGGACTGGGTCGAGTGCCTGAGCGAACTGCGTGCCTTGACCGCCAGCCTGGGCCAGGCCGCACCGCGTGCCGCTACCCGTGAACTGCGCAGCAGCCTCGACGCCCTGCTGGAAGACTGGCGCCCGCTGGTGCAGGCCGGTAACGACGACGAAGACATCCGCCGCGCCGCGCCCGAGCAGTTTGCCGAAGAGCTGGAAGACGTGCGCTGGGGCCAGTTCTCGCTGGAAACCTCACGCTGGCTGCTGGCCCGCACCTGGACAGTGGAACGCAAGGGCCGTGGCGAACGCCAGGGCAAGGCGCAGCTGGCCAGCTGGATGGGCCATTTGCTGGGTGAAGAAGGCCGTGCACTGAAGCTGCCGCTGTACACCCAGCGCCCCGAAGACCTGGCTGAGCAACTGCCGCGGATCGAACAGTTGCTGGCCTGGCTGCACCACGCCCGCCAGGTGCTGGAAGCACCGCAGATGGACCGCCTGTATGGCGACCTGAAGAAGCTGCACGAGCTGGCCGAACTGCCGATCAGCGATGAAGTGCTGGAAGCACGCATCGACCAGGCACGGGCAGTCGACCAGAGCCGTGGCTGGAAGCACCTGCTCAAGGCCTGATGCGGTCCTGTAGGAGCGGCCTTGCGTCGCGAAAGGGGTGCGAAGCGCCCCCGGGATCTGCGCTTCAAGCAGATACTGCCGGGGCCGCTTTGCGGCCCTTCCGCGACACAAGGCCGCTCCTACACGAAACGACGTCAGCGGGTCTTGAGCGGCAGGCTGGTCGTGGACTTGATCTCTGAAAGCGCCACAATCGAGTTCACTTCCTGAATCCCCGGCACGTTCGACAGCTTTTCGAAGAAGAACCGCTCATAGGCCTCGATATCCGAGGTAACGATGCGCAGCATAAAATCCACCGCGCCCATCAGCACATAGCATTCCAGCACCTCCGGGAAGCCGCGAATGGCCTCGGTGAATTCGGTGAAGTTGGAGCGCCCGTGGGCATTGAGCTTCACCTCGGCGAATATCTGGGTGTTCAGGCCGATCTTTTTGCGGTCGAGCAAGGTCACCTGCCCACGAATCACCCCCTCGTCCTTCAAACGCTGGATACGCCGCCAGCACGGCGACTGTGACAGCCCCACACGCTCGGCAATCTGCGCGCTGGAAAGCGAAGCGTCCTCTTGCAGCAGTTCAAGAATGCGCCGATCGTAGGCGTCCAGCTCGCTATGCATTGCTGTTTCTCCATAGTGGGTGCTGACGAATTGCTCAATTCGACAGCCAAGCAAAATGGTCAAATCATAGCGAATAAACGCTGCCTAATGCCTGTCAGTTAAGCGTTACTGAGGCTGCTTTGCAGCCCTTCGCGGGCACGCCCGCTCCCACAGGTTTGGCGCTGAAATCAAGACATGCGCGATTACCTGT
>NZ_BLJG01000148.1 GCF_009932375.1 Pseudomonas juntendi | reverse complement strand
GGCACCGTAGGCTTCGGCGTCGACGCCATCGGCATGCTCGGCCTGAAGCTGGACAGCGGCCGCGGCCGCGCCGGCACCGGCCTGTTCCCGACTGGCTCGGACGGTCGCTCGCAAGATGACTACTCGGAAGCGGGCGGCGCTGTGAAAATGCGCATCTCCAACACCGTACTGAAGTGGGGCGACCAGTTCACCGCACTGCCAGTATTCGCAACCGACGACAGCCGCTTGCTGCCAGAAGTTGCCGAAGGTGGCCTGATCACCAGCAACGAAATTGCCGGCCTCACCCTGCACGCCGGTCACTTCACCGCACTGAACGCCCAGGCTCAGACCTACCACGACAGCCTGCGGCTGACCGAGGCCAATGTCTTTGGTGGCACCTACGCCCTCTCCGACAACCTCAGCACCAGCGTTTACTACTCGCGTGTCGAAGACCACTTCCGCAAGTGGTACGGCAATATCAACTGGGCGCTGCCGATCAGCGACAAGCAAGGCCTGGTGTTCGACTTCAACATCTATGACACCAAGTCCATCGGCAACAACCTGACCGGTGCATTCGTCAGCAAGTCCGACGGCAGCAACGAACTGGACAACATCGCAGCCAGCCTCTCGGCCGCGTACAACGTCGGCGCCCACACCTTCACCCTGGCCTACCAGAAGGTCACCGGTGACGGCGACTACGCCTACGGTGTAGACGGTGGCGGCACGGTCTTCCTGGCCAACTCCGTGGCCCGTTCCGACTTCAACGCCGAAGACGAAAAATCCTGGCAGGCTCGCTACGACCTGAACTTCGCTGAGTTCGGCGTACCCGGCCTGAGCTTCATGACCCGCTATGTACGTGGTACCGGTGCAACCACCCGCACCACCGACAGCGGCAAGGAATGGGAACGCGACATCGACGTCAAGTACGTGATGCAGAGCGGCCCGGCCAAGGACCTGAGCTTCCGCGTCCGTCAAGCCACCTACCGTTCGGCCGATGGCGTTTACTACGGTTCGCCTTCGATCGACGAACTGCGCCTGATCGTGGAGTACCCGCTGAGCATCCTGTAAGCCTGGCTTGCAGTGCCCCGCACCTGAAAAGCCCGGCGACCTCGCCGGGCTTTTTCTTGGCTGACAAGCGTCACGCCCTGGGGCATCCTGTACGCCTTCGTTTCACCCCCGTACAATGCGGGGCTATTTCAACGTCTTAGGCAATCGACACGGCTAACCATGCGCACCAGTCAATATTTGCTCGCCACCCAGAAAGAAACCCCTGCCGATGCAGTGGTCATCAGCCATCAGCTCATGCTGCGTGCCGGCATGATCCGCAAACTGGCCTCCGGCCTGTACACCTGGCTGCCGATGGGCCTGCGGGTAATGCGCAAGGTCGAGGCCGTGGTGCGTGAGGAAATGAACGCCGCCGGTGCCCTCGAAGTGCTGATGCCAAGCATCCAGCCCGCCGAGCTGTGGCAGGAGTCCGGCCGCTGGGAACAATACGGCCCGGAACTGCTGCGCCTCAAAGACCGCCATCAGCGTGACTTCTGTGTCGGCCCAACCCACGAAGAAGTGATCACCGACCTGGCCCGTAACGAGCTGTCCAGCTATAAACAGCTGCCGCTCAACATGTACCAGATCCAGACCAAATTCCGCGATGAAATCCGCCCGCGCTTCGGCCTGATGCGTGGCCGCGAGTTCATCATGAAAGACGCCTACTCGTTCCATGCCGACCAGGCTTCCTTGCAGGAAACCTATGACCGCATGCACCAGGCCTACAGCAACATATTCACGCGCCTGGGCCTGGACTTCCGCCCTGTGCAGGCCGACACCGGCTCGATCGGCGGCAGCTACTCGCACGAATTCCACGTACTGGCCGAGTCTGGCGAAGACGACGTGATCTTCAGCGACAGCTCCGACTACGCCGCCAACATCGAAAAGGCCGAGGCCATCCCACGGGAAACCGTGCGCCCCGCGCCTACCGAAGAGCTGCGCCTGGTCGATACGCCAAACGCCAAGACCATTGCCCAGTTGGTGGAAAACTTCGGCCTGCCGATCGAAAAAACCGTCAAGACCCTGATCGTGCGCGGCGCCGAAGAGGGCAAGCTGGTGGCCCTAATCGTTCGTGGCGACCACGAGCTGAACGAAATCAAGGCCACCAAGCTGGAGCAGGTTGCCGACCCGCTGGTAATGGCCACCGAAGCCGAACTGCGCGAGGCGATCGGTGCCGGCGCCGGCTCGCTGGGCCCACTGAACCTGCCGCTGGAATGCATCATCGACCGCTCGGTGGCGCTGATGAGCGACTTCGGTATTGGTGCCAACATCGATGACAAGCACTATTTCGGCGTGAACTGGGAGCGCGACCTGCCAGTGCCACAGGTAGCCGACCTGCGCAATGTGGTTGAAGGCGACCCGAGCCCGGACGGCCAAGGCACCCTGATCATCAAACGTGGCATCGAAGTCGGGCATATCTTCCAGCTGGGCACCAAGTACAGCGAAGCGCTGAAGTGCCAGGTGCTGGGCGAGAACGGCAAGCCGGTCGTGCTGTCGATGGGTTGCTACGGCATCGGTGTATCGCGCGTGGTGGCAGCCGCCATCGAGCAGAGCTACGACGACAAAGGCATCATCTGGAACGACGCCCTGGCCCCGTTCCAGATTGCCCTGGTACCGCTGCGCTACGAAACCGAAGCGGTTCGCGAGGCAACCGACAAGCTGTACGCCGAACTGACCGCCGCCGGCTACGAAGTACTGCTGGACGACCGCGACAAGAAGACCAGCCCCGGCATCAAGTTCGCCGATATGGAGCTGATCGGCATTCCGCACCGCATCGTGGTCAGCGATCGCGGCCTGGCCGAAGGCAACCTGGAGTACAAGCACCGCACCGAGCAGGACGCCCAGCCGTTGCCGCTCAATGAAGTGCTGACCTTCCTGCAGGCCCGCGTTCGCCGCTGATAACCAATGCACGAGTAATCATGTTCAAGCGAAGTACCTTTACCCGGGGGGGCGCTGCACTGTGCGGCGCCCTGCTCGTCAGCGGCTGCGCCAACCAGATGTCCCAGCGCAGCGACCATGAAGAGCGCGTGGAGCGCAAGCTGCTCGCCCACACCCTGCAGATCGATGTCGGCGAGCCGAAGGTGATGGAGCTGCCGCAACGGCGTGTGCGCGTGCATGAGGAAAAGCGTTTCGAAGTGACCGAGTTCGAAGTCACCCGCCGCTATGATCGCTACACGCCTTACCAGCCCTGGCGGGAGATCTACGAGATCCCGCTGGGTGCGGTGGCCGTTGTGGCGGGGGTTGGCGCCAACGTGGTCAATGTCTTCGCTTTGGGCAACCTGCCGCAAAGCATGACCCACGACTGGCTCAGCTATGGGGTGGACGGGCTCAACCCGTTCATGAACGTAGCGTCCAATGGCCGCGCCCAGCAGAACCTCGCCGGGATCAGCGAAGTGCAGAAAGGCCAGCGTGAAGAATCCACCAGCATGCCGTGGAGCGAACGGTTGGTGGAGGTCAAGGCTGGCAAAATGACTCACGAGCTGACCACTGACCGTAGCGGCGTACTGCGCCTGAACCTGCTGGACAGCCCGTTTTCGGAGCAGAACCTCAACCACGTCGGCACCCTGCACCTGCAAGTGCTCGACGAGGACAACGGGGTCCGTGGCGACGCCAGCCTGCTGGTCAGCGCCACCCTGCGCAACAAGCTGCATGAGGCCCATGAGCTGATCTTCGATGACCTCGAAGATGACGATGTCAGCCAGTGGGTACACCGGGTCAAGCGCCTGTCCGAGCTGGGCCTTGAAGAAGAAGCCAGCGAAATGGAACAGAGCCTGATCGAGCTGACCCGCAACGACCCGGAGCTGCAGCAGGAGTTTCTGCAGTCGCTGACCAAGGCTACCGGGCGATTGGTGGCTGACCCGGGGGCGCAATAACCCGGCCTCTATCGCGATTACCCTGTAGGAGCGGCCTTGCGTCGCGATGGGCTGCGCAGCAGCCCCAGGCATTCGGCATTGCTGCTTGAATTGCCGGGGCTGCTGCGCCGACCACCGCGGCACAAGGCCGCTTCTTTATATAGGCGCAAACAGCTCCAACTGTTCATGCGCCCCGCGCAGATCGCGCAACCTTACCCCTACCCCCAACAAACGCACCGGCTTGCCACCGCGGGCGAACGCCTGCCCCAGCAATTGCCGGTAACTTTCCAGGTCCCTGCCCGCCCCGGCCTGTTCCAGCGTGGTTTGGCTGAAGTCATGGAACTTAACCTTGACGAAGGGTTTCTCTGGCCGGTAACTGCTGTCCATGCGGGCGATGCGTTCGTTCAGGCTTTCCAGCAGCTCCGGCAAACGCGCCAGGCAACTGGCCAAGTCCGGCAGGTCGGTGTCGTAGGTATTTTCCACGCTGACCGACTGACGCCGGCTATCGTTGTGCACCGCACGCTCGTCAATACCTCGCGCCAGCCCCCACAACCGCTCACCGAAACTGCCGAACTCGCGCACCAGCGCCAGGCGCGACCAGTCACGCAGTTGCAGGCAGGTTTCGATACCCAGGCGCGTCAGTTTGTCCGCCGTGACTTTGCCCACGCCGTGCAGCCTGGCCACTGGCAAGGCCGCAACGAATGCCTCGACCTCATCGGGGGTAATCACGAACAGCCCGTTGGGCTTGCGCCAGTCGCTGGCGATCTTGGCCAGGAACTTGTTTGGCGCCACCCCCGCCGACACGGTGATATGCAGGGTACGCGCGACTCGCCGGCGAATATCCTCGGCAATACGGGTGGCGCTCCCCGAATACCATTGGCTGTCGCTGACATCCAGGTAGGCCTCGTCCAACGACAAGGGCTCGATCAGCTCGGTGTAGTCTCGAAAGATGGCATGAATTTCCCGCGAGGCTTCGCGATAGGCCTCGAAACGCGGCTTGACGATCAACAAGTCCGGGCACAGTTTCAGCGCGTGGCGCGATGCCATGGCCGAGCGCACACCGTAGGCACGCGCTTCATAATTACAGGTGGCGATCACGCCACGGCGCTCTGCCGAGCCGCCCACTGCCATGGGCCGCCCGGCCAGGCGCGGGTCGTCACGCATCTCGATCGCGGCATAGAAGCAATCGCAGTCAACGTGGATGATCTTGCGCAAAGACATGGATGACCGTCAGCACTGTAAATTCATACAGATAGTATCGCATGGGGCCGCCCGTTCAACACCTGGCCCGAATACCCACGCGATAATCGGCCTGAAAGGCCCGCCGCGCCTGAGCCGCATGCAGGTGTGATGCGCTAAGGGTTTGAACAAAAAAGGTTTTTCCAAAACAATTGCTTGACACCAGCGCGCAAATCCGTAGAATTCGATCTCACAGGCGCGGGATGGAGCAGCCTG
>NZ_BLJG01000147.1 GCF_009932375.1 Pseudomonas juntendi | reverse complement strand
CGGCCATGCGGTGTTGCTGACCGATGCCCGCGGGGTGATCCTCAATTGCGTCAGCGCGGCCAGCGAGCGGCGCAGCTTCGAGCATGCCGGGCTGTGGCTGGGCGCCGACTGGAGCGAGGCGCGTGAAGGCACCAATGGCATCGGCACCTGCCTGGTCGAGCGCCAGGCGCTGACCATCCACCAGAACGAGCACTTCCGCGGCCGCCACACCGGGCTTACGTGCTCGGCCAGCCCGGTGTTCGACCCCCATGGCGAGTTGCTGGCGGTGCTCGATGTATCCTCGGCCCGCCCCGACGTTTCACGGCAAAGCCAGTTCCATACCATGGCCTTGGTCAACCTGTCGGCCAAGATGATCGAAAGCTGCTACTTCCTGCGCCATTTCGAGCAGCAGTGGCTGCTGCGTTTTCACCTGCAGGCGGAGTCGGTTGGCCTGTTCAGCGAGGGCCTGCTGGCCTTCGACGGTGATGGCCGGATCTGCGCGGCCAACCAGAGCGCCCTGAACCTGCTGGGCAGCGTACGCAGTGGTGTGCTGGGCCAGCCGTTGGAGCGGTTTTTTGCCTGCAGCCACGATGAGCTGTTCGGCCGCGCCACGCCCGGGGGCAGCACGGCCTGGCCGCTGCGCACCCTGGACGGCCGCCAGGTGTTCGCCAGCCTGCGCGGGCAGGCGCGCGCGCCTGTATGGTCGGTGCCCGTGGCCCAGCCGCGGCCTACGCGTGCTGCAGAGCCCCTGGTATGCCTGCTCGACCCGGCGTTGCAGAATGATTTCCGCCGCAGTGTGCGGGTGTTCGAGCGCGATGTGCCACTGCTGCTGCGCGGTGAGACCGGCTGCGGCAAAGAGGCCTTTGCCCAGGCCGTGCACCAGGCCAGTGAGCGCCGCAGCCAACCCTTCGTGGCCATCAACTGTGCCTCGATCCCTGAAAGCCTGATCGAGAGCGAGCTGTTCGGCTACCGCGGTGGCAGCTTCACCGGTGCGCGCAAGGAAGGCATGCGCGGCAAGCTGTTGCAAGCCGATGGTGGCACCTTGCTGTTGGACGAGATCGGTGACATGCCGCTGGCCCTGCAGACACGCCTGCTGCGCGTGCTGGAGGAGCGTCAGGTAGTGCCGATCGGCGGCGAGCCACAGGCAGTGGACGTGCGCATTGTCAGCGCTACCCACCGTGACCTGCTGCAGCGGGTCGAGCAGGGCATTTTCCGTGAAGACCTGTATTACCGCCTAAATGGCCTGGAAGTGGCATTGCCGGCCGTACGCGAGCGCAGTGACAAGGCGCAGTTGCTGGACTTTCTGCTGCGCCAGGAGGCGCAGGGCCAATTGATCGACATCGAACCGAGAGCGCGCCAGGCGCTGCTGGACTTTGCCTGGCCGGGCAACGTGCGGCAGATGCGCAACGTGCTGCGTACCCTGGTGGCGCTTTGCGAAGGTGGCCGCATCACTTTCCCGGATCTCCCTGCCATTGTGCGCAGCCACACCGGGCCTGTGGGAGCGGGCGCGCCCGCGAGGCCGTCTGCCCAGCCGACACAAGGCGAGGGCGTTGCCCCCGTTCGCGGGCTCGCCCGCTCCCACAGGTCCGACAATGGACCAGGTGAGGGTACCGAGGTGTTGCAGGACGCAGAACGGCAAGCGCTCATTGAGGTGCTGCAGGCAAAACACTGGCACCTCACCCGTGTCGCCGAACACTTGGGCATCAGCCGCAATACCTTGTATCGAAAACTGCGCAAACACGGCATCGCCCGGGGCGACTGAGCGAAACAGCGGGTGCGATTTGTCGCGCCCTGGGCTACCCTGCCTCGATGTTTTGCGAGGTCGACCATGCATATTCACATTCTCGGTATTTGCGGCACTTTCATGGGCTCGCTGGCAGTGCTGGCCAAGGAGCTTGGCCATCGCGTGACCGGTTCGGACGCCAACGTCTACCCGCCGATGAGCACGCAGCTCGAAGCCCAGGGCATCGAGCTGACCCAAGGCTACGACCCGGCTCAACTGGAGCCGGCACCCGACCTGGTGGTGATCGGCAACGCCATGTCGCGCGGCAACCCGGCGGTTGAGTACGTGCTGAACAAGGGCCTGCCTTATGTTTCCGGCCCGCAGTGGCTGGCCGACCACCTGCTGCAAGGCCGTTGGGTGCTGGCCGTTGCCGGTACCCACGGCAAGACCACCACCAGCAGCATGCTGGCCTGGGTGCTGGAGCACGCCGGCATGAGCCCGGGCTTCCTGATTGGCGGTGTACCGCAGAACTTCTCGGTGTCGGCCCGCCTGGGGGCTACGCCGTTCTTCGTGGTGGAAGCCGACGAGTACGACAGTGCCTTCTTCGACAAGCGTTCAAAGTTCGTGCACTACCACCCGCGCACTGCGATCCTCAACAACCTTGAGTTCGATCACGCAGACATTTTCCCGGACCTGGCATCGATCGAGCGGCAGTTCCACCACTTGGTGCGCACCATCCCCAGCGAAGGCCTGGTCATCCACCCGACCACCGAACAAGCACTGGAGCGGGTCATCGGCATGGGCTGCTGGACCCCGGTACACACCACGGGTGAAGGTGGCCAGTGGCAGGCCCGCCTGCTCAGCGCCGATGGCTCGCGTTTCGAAGTGCTGTTCGAGGGCCAGGCGCAAGGTGTGGTGGACTGGGCGCTGACCGGTCAGCACAACGTCGCCAACGCCCTGGCTACCCTGGCAGCCGCTCGCCATGTAGGCGTGGTGCCGGCCATGGGCATCGAGGGCCTCTGCGCCTTCAAGAGCGTCAAGCGGCGCATGGAGAAGGTTGCCGAAGTGCAGGGCGTGACCATCTACGATGACTTCGCTCACCATCCGACTGCCATCGCTACCACCCTCGACGGCCTGCGCAAGCGCGTTGGCGAGGCGCCGGTGATCGCGGTAATCGAACCGCGCTCCAACTCGATGAAGTTGGGTGCACACCGCGATGGCCTGCCAGAAAGCGTCAACGACGCCGACCAGGTGATCTGGTACGCGCCGGCCAACCTGGGCTGGGACCTCGCTGCGACTGCTGCGCAGTGCAAGGTACCGAGTGTGGTTGCCGACAGCCTCGAAGCGATCATCGAACGCATCAAGGGCCAGGCCCGCCCGGGCACCCACGTGGTGATCATGAGCAACGGCGGCTTCGGCGGCCTGCATGGCAAGCTGGCCGAGGCGCTGAAGTGAACGGGCCGGAACGCGTTACCCTGGCCATGACGGGCGCTTCAGGCGCCCAGTACGGCCTACGCCTGCTCGATTGCCTGGTGCGCGAGGACCGCGAGGTGCATTTTCTGATCTCCAAGGCTGCGCAACTGGTAATGGCCACCGAGACCGATGTGCTGCTGCCGGCCAAGCCCCAGGCGATGCAGGCCTTTCTCACCGAATACACCGGTGCTGCCGATGGGCAGATTCGCGTGTATGGCAAGGAAGACTGGATGTCGCCAGTGGCCTCGGGCTCGGGCGCCCCGGCAGCGATGGTGGTGGTGCCGTGTTCCACCGGCACCTTGTCGGCGATTGCCACCGGGGCCTGCAACAACCTGATCGAGCGCGCAGCCGACGTGACCCTCAAGGAGCGCCGCCAGTTGATTCTGGTGCCCCGCGAAGCGCCATTCTCCACCATTCACCTGGAGAACATGCTCAAGTTGTCGCAGATGGGCGTGGTGATTCTGCCGGCGGCGCCGGGCTTCTATCACCAGCCGCAAACCATCGACGACCTGGTCGACTTCGTTGTGGCGCGTGTTCTCAACCTGCTGAACATTCCCCAGGACATGCTGCCGCGTTGGGGCGAGCACCATTTCGGGGTGGATGATTGAAACGGGCGCTGGCCGGCTTGCTGGCGCTGGGGTTGCTGAGTGGTTGTGCCACGGTGCGCACGCTGGATGCCAACAAGCCGGGGGCGCCGGTGGTGTATGCCGGTACCCGTCTGGATCTGTATGTGATCAACGGTGGTTGCTGCCCGCAGGATCGGTTTGGGGCTCAAGCCCCGAGCTATCCGGGGCTGGACCTGCCAGGGAGCATGCTGCTTGATACCCTGTTGCTGCCGTTGTCCTTGCTGACTGCTGCCGGTGTAGGCTTCCAGGCCACAGGGGGGCTGTGAGGGATTGCACGGTCCTGTGGTGTGGGAGCGGCCTTGCGTCGCGAATGGGCCGCAAAGCGGCCCCAGCCATGTTTGTGCTAAAGCTGAAATCCGGGGGCCGCTGCGCGGTCCTTTCGCGACGCAAGGCCGCTCCCACAGGTACCGTGCAATGCTTGCGGCTTACTTCTTGCCGAGCTTGCGCAGTTCATCCGACTCCACGATCCGCACCCCGTCTTCTTCCTCTAGGGCCAGGCGCCATAGCGCACGGGCCAGGGTGCAGGCCTCGATCCCCCGGTATTTGCCCGGTATCAGCCGGGACAACGGTGAAACCAACTGCTCTGCCAGCCGCGGTTTGATGCGCTCGCCCAGCAGCAACGACGGCCGCACGATGGTCAGTTGCGGCCAATCCTGCGCTTTGAGCGCCTCTTCCATCTCGCCCTTCACCCGATTGTAGAAAATCGATGACTTCGGGTCGGCGCCCAAGGCACTGACCACCAGCAAATGCCGTGCGCCCATTTCCCGGGCCCGTTTGCTGAACGCCACCACCATGTCCAGGTCCACCGCGCGGAACGCCGACTCGGAGCCGGCCTGTTTGAGGGTGGTGCCCAGGCAGCAATAGGCAACGTCGACCCTGCCGGCCAGCTGCGGCAGGAACACTGCCGGGTCACCCACCGGGTTTTCCAGGTGCGGATGTTCGGCCAACGGCCGGCGGGTCGGGGCCAGCACGCGGGTAATGGTGGGCTCGTTGAGCAGGCGGTCGAGCAGGTGTTCACCGGTGAGGCCGGTGGCACCGGCAAGCAGGACATGCTGAGGCGTCAAGTACATGATGTCTCTCCCTTGTTACACCCAAGTCTAGTGGTTGCCCGGGGTTTTTGCCTGTGCGCCCACCTTGGCCTGGGTCGTGTTGCGCAATGCCTCTTCGGCCTGTTGCCGGCGCAGTTGCTGCCAATGCTCAAGCACCGCCGGCGGCGCCCACAACTGAGGCTCAGAGGCGTCGAAACCTTCCCTTTGTTCCCTTTCGGCAACACTGCCGCGTGCCAGTTCAAACGCCTGTTTCAGGTCGTCGGTCTGGTTCAGGGCCTGGGCGAACAGGGCTTCGCCAAAGTAGGTGAAATCAGCTTCCTCCGAGCAACCGAAGGAGACACGGTCGGCGCGTGCGGCAGTCATGATCAGGGTGCGCTCATCTTTCAGCGGGGCGATATACCCCCCTGAATAGCAGGCCGAGATGACAATGACCTTGTCGCGATCCTTCAGCGGCGCAAGGGCCGTTGCCAGCTCGTCGGCGGACAAGTCGGCCAGTTGCAGGCGGGGTTGGTCGAGCACCAGCTGGTGGTCTGCGCTGCCGTGGCTGGTGAGGTAGATGAACACCAGGTCTTCCGGGCCGCTGCGCTCGGCCAGGGTGCGGGCGGCACGGGTGAGGTTCTCGCGGGTTGCCATGGGGCGGTTGGCCAGGTGGTCGCGGTGGTTGACCAGGGTCACCTGGCCGCGGGCGCCAAAGCGTACCTTGAGCATGTTGCTGACGTAGTCGGCTTCACGCAGGAACACACTCTGTTGGCCATCACCGCCCACCACCAGGCTGTACAGCTGAATCGGCGGGGCCGAGCGCGGCACTGCGGCCAGCGCCTGTTGCAGTAGCCGGCCCTGGTTCAGCAGGGCGAGGTCAAGCGGGTCGGGCAGCAGCGTGCCATGCTGGTCGCGCACGCGCACCCCGTTGGCCCACACGCCGCTTTCGACCTTGCCGTTGGGCAGGATCAGGCGCCCCTTGCCGTTGTAGGCATCGTTGAGGAAGCCGCCTACGTATTGGCTGCCGTCGGCCAGTTGCAAGCTGCCTTGGCCAGACAGCCGCCAGTCGGCGAACGTGCCTTTGTAATGGCTGCCGTCGCTGCCCAGCAATTCACCTTCGCCGATCAGCGAGCCGTCCTTGAATTGGCCAATCCAAACATCGCCATCGGCACTCTCGTAGCGGCCACGGCCTTCAATACGGTTGTCCTTGAACTCGCCGATGTACTGCTCGCCATCGACGCTGTCGTAGGTGCCGCTGCCTTGCAGTTGGCCATTGCTGAAATGGCCGCTGAACCGGTTACCGCTGGCGTCGCTGCGCACCCCGGCGCCGTTGGGCTTGCCCTTGGCGAACAGGCCCTGGTAACGGCTGCCGTCGGCCAGCACCAGCTCGCCGGCGCCGTCGTACAGGTCGTCCTTGAATTGGCCGCGGTAGGTTTGGTCGGCTTGCTTGAGGGTGCCTTCGCCATCGCGGCGGCCGTGCTTGAACGTGCCGGCATAGTGGCTGCCCGGTGTGGTCAGGTCGCCCAGCCCCTCGAACAGCCCCGCGGCGAACTGGCCGCGGTACACCTCGCCGTTCTGGCCATGCCATTCGCCCTGGCCATGCCACTGGCCGTCCTTGAAGGTGCCGGCATACCAGCTGCCGTTGGGATAGTCGATCCGCCCCTCACCCTGCAGCAGGCCATCGACCACCTGGCCCCGGTAGCGCCCACCGTCGGGCAGGCGGGCATCCGGCGGCAGCAACGATTCGCCATCGCCACAGGCGGCGAGCAGCAGGACCAGGGTAATGGGGAGCAGTGGACGCATGGCGAGAACCGGGCAATAGGTCTGCCGATTATGACGCAGAATGGGATCCTGAAACAGCGAGCGCCTGCGCTGACGCACATCCCTGAGGTGCCGCTTGTGGGCCTATACCTGTCTTAAAAGCTGGCGCAACCCCTGTGGGAGCGGGCGTGCCCGCGAACACCGGCGAAGCCGGTGCCATCTACCGAGTCATCGGCTTCGCGGGCACGCCCGCTCCCACAGGTTGAGGTGCAATCAATGCCCGCCTGGTGACACGATGATCTTCACGTTTTCCTCCTTGTTGTTCACCAGTTCCTCAAATCCCAGCTCGACAATCTGCTCCAGCCCGATCCGCCCGGTCACCAGCGGACGAATGTCCAGCCGCCCGTCTGCAATGAAGGCAATGACATCGGCAAATTCGCCGTTGTACGCCAATGCCCCCAGCACCTGCTTCTCGGTGGATACCAGTTCGAAGAAGTTGAATTCGCTGGGCTCTTCAAAAATGCCTACCAGCACGCACTTGCCGGCCTTGCGGATGGTGTCGATGGCCAGTTTGGCCGTGTGCTTGTTGCCGATGCACTCGAAGCTCACATCCGCCCCCAGGGCGCCGGTAAGCGCGCGAATCTCTGCCAGGGCATCGCACTGGCTCGGGTCGAGCACCACGCTGGCGCCGACTTCCCTGGCCTTGGCCTTGCGCGCAGATGACATTTCCAGCGCAATTACCTGCGCTGCACCGGCTGCCTTGGCGCACATGATGGTGCACAGGCCGATGGTGCCGGCGCCCACCACCACCACGGTCTGGCCCAGCAAGCTGCCGGCCTTCTTCACCGCATGCATGCCCACCGCCAGCGGCTCGATCAGCGCGCCAGCCTCTGCCGGAAAGCCCTGCGGCAAGCGGTACAGCAGGTTCGCCGGCACATTGACCCACTCGGCGAAGGCGCCGTTGTTCATCAGGCCGGTGAAGGCCAGGCGTTCACAGATGTTGTACAGGCCATGGGTACAGTAGTAGCAGGTGCCGCAATGCTGGCAGGCGTCTGCAGCCACCGGGTCACCGACTGCAAAGCCTTCGACGCCTTCGCCCAGTTTGGCGATCTGACCACAGAATTCGTGGCCGAGAATGCACTGGCCCTGGATGCCGGTCAGCGGGTGCGGCGCCTCGACCGGGATGAATACCGGCCCGGCGACGTATTCATGCAGGTCGGAGCCGCAAATGCCGCACCAGTCCACCTTGATCTGTACCCAGCCCGGCGCCGGGTCGGCTGGCAGGGGGACCTGTTCTACGCGAATGTCGTTGCGGCCATGCCATACGGCAGCGCGCATGTGGGTGTGGCTCAAGTCATTCATGGTTGTTCTCCAGGCTCACGGAATAGGTTCAGTGCTTGCGCAGGAATGCGAGCAATTGCTGGTTGACCTGGTCGGCCGCCTCCATCTGCACCATATGGCCGGCCTCGGGCAGCACCAGTACTTCGGCCTCCAACCCTTCGGCATGGCTGGCCGGGATGATCGCGTCCTTGCCGCCCCACACCACCAGCGCCGGGTGCTGCCCCAGCACGCCACGCAGGTCGTGGCGTTGGCGGTCGCCTTCGGCCAGTGCCGCAGCCAATTGCTGCAGGGCCTGGTCAACGCCTTCCAGGCGCTTGAACCTGAGCATGTCTTCCAGCATCTGCCGGGTGACCAGCGCCGGGTCGGCGAACAGCTGCACCATCTGTGGCTTCAGGGCATTGCGGTTGGCTGCGCTGACGAAGCCATGCAGGTATTGCCCGTTGATCGCTTCGCCCAGGCCGGCACTGGCCACCAGGCTCAGGCTGGCCACCCGCTGCGGTGCCAGGCGCGCCAGGTTCAGGCTGACTGCACCGCCCATCGAATGCCCCGCCAGGTGCGCCTTGGCAATGCCCAGGTGGTCAAGCAGGGCCAGCACGCTCTCGCTCAGTTCATCCAGATCGCCGCGCTGCAGGGCCTTGGCCGACTCGCCATGCCCCGGCAGATCCACGGCGATCACCCGCCGCTCGGCCGCCAGCGCCGGGTGGTTGAACAGCCAGTTGTTAAGGTCGCCGCCAAAGCCGTGCACCAGCACCAACGGCGTGCCGCCTTCACCCAGCTCGAACCAGCGCAGCAGGCGGCCACCCACTTCAGCCTTTTGCGGGGCCGGGCCCTGGGCCTGGTCGGCGCCGCCTTCGGCGACGAACTCGGCCTGGAAGCGCTGCACCACGGCATCGATCTCGGCCTCTTCGGCTTCGCCTTCCACGACCACGGCCAGCAGCGCGCCCACCGGCAGGGTTTCA
This sequence comes from Pseudomonas juntendi, assembly GCF_009932375.1. Classification (GTDB taxonomy): domain Bacteria; phylum Pseudomonadota; class Gammaproteobacteria; order Pseudomonadales; family Pseudomonadaceae; genus Aquipseudomonas; species Aquipseudomonas juntendi. The sequence continues at coordinate 18,240 of NZ_BLJG01000147.1, read as the reverse complement.
TCCGGCTTGGCCACCTGGCGGCGCAGCACGCCGCTGAACGGGGCCTCGACACTGCTGCTGATCTTGTCGGTCTCGACGTCCAGCACCTCGTCGCCTTTGGTGATCGGGTCGCCTTCCTGCTTGAGCCAGGTGTCTACCCGGCCCTCGGTCATCGACAGCCCCCACTTGGGCATGGTCAGGGTATGGATCTGGCTCATGCGGCACTCCTTGCGGCTTCGATCACTTTGCGCACGGCGGCCTCGATCTTCGCCGCGTTGGGGATGTACAGGTCTTCCAGGGCGTCGGAGAACGGTACCGGGGTGTGCGGTGCGGTGACCATCTCGATCGGGCCCTTGAGCGCAGCGAAAGCCTTCTGCGCCACCAGGGCACTGATATCGGTGGCCATCGAGCAGCGCGGGTTGGCTTCGTCGATGACTACCAGGCGGCCGGTTTTTTCCACGCTCTCCAGAATGCTGGCTTCGTCCAGCGGGCTGGTGGTGCGCAGGTCCAGTACTTCGCAGTCGATGCCCTGGCGGGCCAGGTTATTGGCGGCCTCCAGGGCTACATGCACCATGCGCCCGTAGGTGACCAGGGTCACGTCGTCGCCATCGCGCAGGAAGTTGGCTTCGCCGAAGGGGACCGTGTACACCTCTTCCGGCACCTCGCCCTGCATGCTGTAGAGCAGCTTGTGCTCGCAGAAGATCACCGGGTCGTTGTCGCGGATCGCCTGAATCAATAGCCCCTTGGCGTCGTAGGGCGAGGATGGGCACACCACCTTCAGGCCTGGAATGTGCGTCCACAGCGAGGTGAGCATTTGCGAATGCTGGGCCGCTGCGCGCAGGCCTGCGCCGTACATGGTGCGCATCACCAGCGGGGTGACTGCCTTGCCGCCGAACATGTAGCGAAACTTGGCGGCCTGGTTGAGTATCTGGTCCAGGCAGCAGCCGGCGAAGTCCACGAACATCAGCTCGCACACCGGGCGCAGGCCCTGGGTGGCGGCACCGACCGCTGCGCCGACGTAGCCGATTTCCGACAGGGGAGCGTCCAGTACCCGGCCCGGGAACTGGTGGTACAGGCCCTTGGTCACGCCCAGCACGCCACCCCAGGCGTCTTCCTCACCGGGCGCCCCGGCACCGCCGGCAACGTCCTCGCCAATGATGAACACACTGTCGTCGCGGCGCATTTCCTGGGCCAGTGCTTCGTTGATGGCCTGCTGGTAGCTGATCTTTCTTGCCATGGTGGTTCTCCTCTTGTTCTTGTAATGCGCGGCTCAGGGGTAGGCGACGTAGACATCGCTGAGCAGGTCGGCGGGCAGTGGCTTGGGGTCGGACTTGGCGCGGCGCACAGCGTCTTCGATCAGGTCCTCGACGCGTGCGTCGATAGCGTCCAGCTGCTGGGCCGTGAGCAGGCCGGCGCGGGTGGTCTTGTTGCGGAACTGCATCAGGCAGTCGCGCGTTTCGCGCAGGTTCTTGACTTCATCCGCCGCGCGGTAGGTTTGCGCGTCGCCCTCGAAATGGCCGTAGTAGCGGCTGAGCTTGACCTCGACCAGCGATGGCCCTTGCCCGGAGCGGGCGCGTTCGATGGCCGCACCGGCGGCCTCGTACACGGCAAAGAAATCGAAGCCGTCGATGGTCACCCCGGGCATGCCGAAGCCGGCCGCGCGGTCGGCGATGTGGTCGCAGGCCACCGACCAGTTGGAGGCGGTGGCTTCGGCGTAGCCGTTGTTCTCGGCGACGAAGATGCACGGCAGGTTCATGATCGACGCCATGTTCATGGCTTCGAATACCGCGCCTTCGTTGGAGGCCCCGTCGCCGAAGAAGGCCACCGCCACGTCGTCGCGCCCCTTGAGCTTGGCCGCCAGTGCCGCGCCGGCCACCAGTGGGGCGCCGGCGCCGACGATACCGTTGGCCCCGAGCATGCCTTTCTCCAGGTCGGCAATGTGCATCGAGCCACCCTTGCCACCGCATACACCGGTCTTCTTGCCGTAGATTTCGGCCATCATGCCGTACACGTCCACGCCCTTGGCGATGCAATGGCCATGGCCGCGATGGGTCGAGGCGATGCAGTCGCTGTCGCGCAGGTGGGCCATGACCCCGGCAGCCGAGGCCTCTTCGCCGGCGTAGAGGTGCACGAAACCGGGAATTTCGCCAGTGGCGAATTCCACGTGCAGGCGTTCTTCAAAGGCGCGGATGGTGCGCATCACTTCATAGGCATGCAGCAGTTGTTCGGTACTGAGTTGATTGGACATGTTGTTGTTCTCCGGGGTTGTCTCAACACGGGTTTGCAGGGTGCAGCCGATGGCCGCGAGGTACGGCCAGCAGGTGGTGACGGGCGGCATGCGCCAGCACGGCCTCGACGTCCACACTGAGCGGGCCGCGGTGGTCGAGGGTGATGGTGGGGGTGTCGTGTTCGGCGAATTCGATTTCGCGCTCGCCGTCCAGGGCCAGGGTGCCGCTGGCCAGGCTCAGGCGGTGGGCAACATCGGGCAGCAGCGTGCCGCTGGCGGTGATGCCACAGGCTTGCAGCAGGCCGGGGGCCAGCGGCGCGAGCAGTGCCTGTTCAGCGCCAGGTGCCAGGCGAACCCAGGCGCCGTGCGGGGCCTGGCGCGACACCGGGCACCACAGGCCACACAGCGCCGACAGGCCGATGGCATGCGGTTCGGCGAAGCAGGCGAAAACTTCGGCAAGGTCTTCGCTGCGGCTGAGTGCGCGGGCGCCGATGAAACGCTGCGGTGACACTGCCACTTCCACCAGGGCCCATTCGGCCAGTTGCTGCTGCGGCACTGTCACCAACAGGCGCTTGTTGCGGCGCAGGCCAATGCTGGGCGGTACCCGGCCGGTGGCCAGCAGGCCGCCGGCAAGGCCGGCGCTGGTGGCCTCGCGCAGTTCGGGGAAGGCATTGTTGGTGCCAGTGGAGAGGGTCAGCAGTGGCACATCTTGCGCCTCGGCGGCGACGGCCTTGTGGGTGCCATCGCCCCCCAGCACGGCGATCAGCGCCACACCGCGCTCGACCATGCGTCGGGTGGCCAGGCGGGTGTCGGCTACGGTCTGCGACAACGGCAGGTCGAGTATTTCGATGGCTGGCCAGTGCTGGTCGAGCGCAGCCGTGCCCTGGCTGGCCTTGAGCACGGCGGCGGCGATGCCGGTCATGTCGCTGGGCAGCAGCACCTGGCCGATGCCGGTGGCGCCGAAGGCGGCCAGCAGGCGCTGAATTGCCGAAGCCTTGTCGGTGCTCGAATAGAGCCCGGCGCTGGCCGTCAGGCGGCGCAGGTCACGGCCGGAGGCAGGGTTGGCAATGATCCCGACAAGCGGGGCGGGTAGCGGCATGGCGCACCTCGTATTCTTGTTTGCCAAGACAGGAGCAAGGGCGGTGCCAGCTTTGCCGAAGGGCGCCGAAGGGGCCGTTGCAGAGCGCTTTGGCCTGCCTTGGTGGCGGCTGCAGGGCGGGCACGGCGAGACGCGCGGTGCCAGTGCGCAGCTGCGTTGAGCGAGACGCTGAGACGCTGCGTCTCAAGCCAGCCGGTAACCACACAGTGCTTGTCGGGGCGGGCGCGCAAGCGCTTAATGGCCGAACAACGATAAAAACAGCAACGAGAACCGGAGGGCCCGAATGCTTGCCGCGAACTCCCGAGCCCATGTCGATTGCGTCAGCAGGGTGCTGAAGAATGCCGACCGCCTGCCACAGGCGCCGGTACCGCCGCTGATCCTCGATTCATGGCGCCGTTCCATGGAGCTGTACCGCCTGGACCCCGCCTCCCAGCAGGGCCCGCGAATCCTTTCCCAAAGCCTGCTCAATGAGTGCCGTGAACGCGCGCAGCTGTTTCTGCGCATCGCCAGCGACGCCGTGGCCCGCCTGCACGAGCGCGTGCGGGGCGCCGACTATTGCGTGCTGCTGACCGACGCCCAAGGGCGCACCATCGACTACCGGGTCGAATCGGCCATTCGCAACGACTGTCGCAAAGCCGGCCTGTACCTGGGCACTTGCTGGTCGGAGGGCGAGGAGGGCACCTGTGGCGTGGCGGCGGTGCTCACCAGCAAGGCCCCGGTCACGGTGCACAAGCGCGACCACTTCCGGGCGGCATTCATCGGCCTGACCTGCACGGCGGCCCCGGTGTTCGACCCGATGGGCGAGTTGCTGGGGGTGGTGGATGTGTCTGCCTTGCAGTCACCGGACGACCGCCGCAGCCAGCACCTGATCCGTCAGCTGGTCGAGCAAACCGCTCGCGACATCGAAAACGCCTTTTTCATGCACACTGCTCAGGGCCACTGGGTGATGCGCGCCCATGGCACGCCGGGCTATGTGGAAAGCCAGCCTGATTACCTGCTGGCCTGGGATGCCGATGGTCGCCTGCAGGCCATCAACAGCCTGGCCCGGCAGCGCCTGGTCCAACGCCTGGGCCGTTTGCCGGTGCACATTGGCGAGCTGTTCGACATGGACCAGCTACGCCGGGTCAGCGCGTCGTCGGCCCAGCGCCTGCCTGGCCTGGGTGGTTTGTACGGCCGGGTCAGCGCCCCTCGGCAACGCCAGCGGGCGCAACCGCTGCAGCAGGCCCAGGACAGCCGCATCGAACAGCACCTGCGCTTGGCTACCCGCGTCAAGGACTGCAACCTGGCCGTGCTGGTGCTGGGTGAAACCGGGGCTGGCAAGGAGGTGTTCGCCCGTCAGCTGCACCAGCAGAGCCAGCGCCGTGACGGCCCCTTCGTGACCCTGAACTGTGCAGCCATCCCCGAGAGCCTGATCGAGAGCGAGTTGTTCGGTTATGTGGCGGGGGCTTTCACCGGTGCTTCCAGCAAAGGCATGCAAGGGCTGTTGCAGCAGGCCCACGGCGGTACGTTGTTCCTCGACGAGATCGGTGATATGCCGCTGAACCTGCAAACCCGGTTGCTACGGGTGCTGGCCGAGGGCGAAGTGGCGCCGCTGGGCGCGGCGCGGCGGGAGCGGGTGGATATCCAGGTGATCTGTGCCACCCACCGTGATCTGGCGGCAATGGTAGAAGACGGGCGTTTCCGCGAAGACTTGTACTTCCGCCTGGCCAATGCCCGCTTCGAGTTGCCGCCGCTGCGTGAGCGGGAGGACCGGTTGGGGCTGATTCACCAATTGCTGGCCGAAGAGGCCGCGGCCTGTGGCGTCGAAGTTGTACTGGCGGACGATGCCTTGCAGGCGCTGCTGGTTTATCGCTGGCCGGGCAATTTGCGCCAGCTGCGGCAGGTGTTGCGCTATGCCTGTGCGGTCAGTGAGGCCGGGCAGGTGCGTGTGCAGGACTTGCCGCAGGAGGTGCGGGGTGGGGCGGTAGGCTCGGTCGCAAGCGGGGTGTCGTGCCCGGCGCGGCAACTGTTGCTGGATGCGCTGATCCGCCATCGCTGGAAGCCGGCCGATGCGGCGCGGGCGTTGGGCATTTCGCGGGCTACCCTGTATCGGCGGGTGCATGAGCACCGTATCGAGATGCCGCGGATGAAGGGGTAACCTGCGGTCCCTGTAGGAGCGGCCTTGTGTCGCGATGGGGCGCGCAGCGGCCCCACGATCTCAGCTTCGCCGCAGATATTGCCGGGGCCGCTTCGCGGCCCTTTCGCGACGCAAGGCCGCTCCTACAGGGGGTGTGTGAGCCTTGGCTAAGCAATAAAAAACCCCGGCACAAGTCCGGGGTTCTGGTCCATCACACTACACGATCACTCCTGGTTGGCCAGTTTGTGCTCGAGGTAGTGAATGTTGACGCCGCCTTTGCAGAAACCTTCATCACGCACCAGGTCGCGGTGCAGCGGGATGTTGGTCTTGATGCCGTCGACGACGATCTCGTCCAGGGCATTGCGCATGCGCGCCATGGCTTCATCGCGGTCTTTGCCGTAGGTGATCAGCTTGCCGATCAGCGAGTCGTAGTTCGGGGGTACCGAATAACCGCTGTACAGGTGCGAATCCACGCGCACGCCGTTGCCACCCGGGGCGTGGAAGTGCTTGACCTTGCCTGGGCTCGGGATGAACTTCTTCGGGTCCTCGGCGTTGATCCGGCACTCCAGCGAGTGGCCACGGATGACAACGTCTTCCTGGCGGAACGACAGCTTGTTGCCAGCGGCGATGCTCAGCATCTCCTTGACGATGTCGATACCGGTGACCATCTCCGACACAGGGTGTTCAACCTGCACCCGGGTGTTCATCTCGATGAAGTAGAAGCGGCCGTTTTCGTACAGGAACTCGAACGTACCGGCACCGCGGTAGCCGATCTCGATGCACGCATCGACGCAGCGCTTGAACACTTCCTGGCGGGCCTTTTCATCGATACCCGGGGCTGGTGCCTCTTCCAGGACCTTCTGGTGGCGACGCTGCAGCGAGCAGTCACGGTCACCCAGGTGAATGGCGTTGCCCTGGCCGTCGGACAGCACCTGAACTTCCACGTGGCGTGGGTTGGTCAGGAACTTTTCCAGGTAGACCATCGGGTTGCCGAAGGCAGCACCGGCTTCGGTGCGGGTGAGCTTGGCCGAGGCGATCAGGTCCTCTTCCTTGTGCACCACGCGCATACCGCGCCCGCCACCGCCACCGGCGGCCTTGATGATCACCGGGTAGCCGACGTCACGGGCGATTGCCAAGGCGACTTCTTCGTCTTCCGGCAGCGGGCCATCGGAGCCCGGTACGGTCGGTACGCCCGACTTGATCATCGCGTCCTTGGCCGAAACCTTGTCGCCCATCAGGCGAATGGTGTCGGCTTTCGGGCCGATGAAGGCGAAACCGGATTTTTCCACCTGCTCGGCGAAATCGGCGTTTTCCGCCAGGAAGCCGTAACCCGGGTGAATCGCGGTGGCGCCAGTCACTTCGGCGGCAGCGATGATCGCCGGGATATGCAGGTAGGAATCCTTCGACGATGCAGGGCCGATGCAGACCGACTCGTCTGCCAGGCCCAGGTGCATCAGTTCACGGTCGGCAGTGGAGTGCACGGCGACGGTCTTGATGCCCAGCTCTTTGCAGGCACGCAGGATCCGCAGGGCAATTTCCCCGCGGTTGGCGATCAGGACTTTTTCGAGCTTCCCAGACATCGTTGGCTCTCCGCGATTCAAACGATGGTGAACAGCGGCTGGTCGAACTCAACCGGCTGGCCGTCTTCTACCAGGATGGCGTCGATGACACCGCCAACATCGGCTTCGATGTGGTTCATCATCTTCATGGCTTCGACGATGCACAGGGTGTCGCCCTTCTTCACGCTCTGGCCAACTTCAGCGAAGTTCGGCGAGGTCGGCGAAGGTTTGCGGTAGAAGGTACCTACCATTGGCGAACGGATCACGGTGCCTTTCAGCGCCGGGGCAGCAGCAGCGGCTTCGGCGGCTGGCGCAGCAGCGGCGACCGGGGCAGCAGCGGCCGGGGCGGCAGCCATCGGGGCCGGTGCGTAGAACTGCTGGGCAGCTGGGGTCTTGCTGTGACGGCTGATACGAACCGACTCTTCGCCTTCCTTGATCTCCAGCTCGTCGATGCCAGACTCTTCCAGCAGCTCGATCAGTTTCTTGACTTTACGGATATCCATTAATCATCAACTCCCAAAGGTTCGGTCAGGGGGCGAAATACAAAAACGTATCTAGAACGTTTCTCTGGAACCCCGGCCCATCGGGGCCGGGGTTTTCATCATTTGGGCTGTGCGTTGGCAGCCAGTTGTTCCAGTGCAGACTCCAGGGCCAGGCGATAACCGCTGGCGCCCAGGCCGCAGATCACCCCTACGGCCACATCGGAAAAGTAGGAGTGGTGACGGAACGGTTCGCGTTTGTGCACGTTGGACAGGTGCACTTCGATGAATGGGATGCTCACCGCAAGCAATGCGTCACGTAATGCGACGCTCGTGTGGGTGAAAGCAGCCGGATTGATCAGGATGAAGTCCACACCCTCGTTGCGTGCCGCGTGAATGCGGTCGATCAATTCGTATTCGGCATTGCTCTGCAGGTACTGCAGATGGTGGCCTGCGGCGCGGGCACGTTGCTCCAGGTCCTGGTTGATCTGGGCCAGGGTCACGGCGCCGTAGTGGCCAGGCTCGCGAGTACCGAGCAGGTTGAGGTTGGGGCCGTGAAGCACCAGTAGCGTTGCCATCTGTGGATTCCTTGGATTTGTAGGGCAATTCGACACAGCGCGGCGAGTGTGCCGTAAAGCGACGGCAAGTGTCCAGTTCCCGGCAATAGCCAGCACGATGTCCGAGATTCGCGCGAAGTATGTGACCAAATATTTAAATCTGGTCACCTAATCGAGGATTTTTCCCGGCCCGCGGGAAGTTATAGACCGAGTTTGCCGCGCACGCGCGTGAGAATCTGCGCGAATTCCCCGGCATTTATCTCGCCAATCACCCGATCGGCGGTAATTTCGCTGCCGTTCGCGGCAAAGAACAACAGCGCAGGCGGGCCGAACAGTTGGTACCGGTCAAGTAGCGAGCGTTGCTCGGCGTTGCTTGCGGTGATGTCGAACCGCAGCAGCTTGAACGCCGCCAGTTGCGGCTGCACCTGGGCGGCGTTGAGCACCTCGTGTTCGATGACCTTGCAACTGATGCACCAGTCGGCGTACCAGTCCAGCAACACCGGTTGGCCGGCTGCCTTGGCCTGTGCCATCGCGGCATCCAAGGCTTGCGGGGTGGTGATGGTTTGCCAGGCCTGCGCTGTGGCCGCGGTAGTGCCAGCGCTGGCCGCCTGGCTGGGCACGGGCAGTGGCCGCAGCGGGTCGCCCTGGCCACTGAGGGCGCCATACCAGCAAGCCAGCGCGTATACCAGCAAGGCCAGGCCGAGCAGTTGCGCCAGGCGCTGGCGCGCAGTCTTGACCACGAACTCCAAGGCGCCGAGGAACAGTGCCACGCCTGCGGCAAGCAGGCCGACCAGCAACAGGGTTACCGGGCCTGGCAGCACCCGGCTGAGCAGGCCGATGGCCAGCCCCAGCAGCAGTACGCCGATGGCGTTTTTCACGGTGTTCAGCCAAGGGCCGCTTTTCGGCAGCCAAGCTGCGCCACCGGTGGCCACCAGCAACAGTGGCGCGCCCATGCCCAGGCCCAGGGCGAACAGTTTGAGCGCCCCGCCCAAGGCATCGCCGCTGGCGCTGATGTACAGCAGCGCGCCTGCCAGGGGCGCCGACACACAGGGCGAAACCAGCAGGCTGGAGAGCACGCCGAGTACTGCAGCGCCCAGTAGCGAACCGCCCTTGGTGTGGTTGGCGACGTTGTTCAGGCGGTTATTCAGGGCTTGCGGCAGCTTCAGTTCGAACAGGCCGAACATGGCCAGGGCGAACACCACGAAAAACAGCGCGAAGGGCACCAGTACCCAAGCCGATTGCAGGCGTGCCTGCAGGTTCAGGCCGGCGCCGAACAAGCCCATCAGCGCGCCGAGTGCGGCGAAGCTGGCGGCCATTGGCAGTACGTACGCCAGCGACAGCGCCAGCCCGCGTGGCCCACCGACCTGCCCGCGCAATACCACGCCGGAGAGAATCGGCAGCATCGGCAGCACACAGGGGGTGAAGGTCAGGCCGACCCCGGCGAGGAAGAACAGCAGCAGTGATTTCCAGCTCCAGGCCTGCTCGATTGCGCCAGGGGTGTTTGTGCCGGCTTCGCCATCGATGCCCAGCCGGGCGGTTTCCGGCGGGTAGCACAGGCCTTTGTCGGCACAGCCCTGATAGCCCACCAGCAGGGTAAAGGCACGCGGATCGTTGCGTGGCAGTTCGATGTCGAGCACGCCGTGGTACACCTCCACGTCGCCGAAGAACTCATCGTGCTTGGCCTCGCCCTTGGGGATGTTCGGCGTGCCCAAGGCGATGTCGGCGGGTTCGGTGTGGAACTGGAAGCGGTGGCGGTAGAGGTAGTAGCCGTCGGTGGCGATGAAGCGCAGCTTGATGGTGTGCGCATCGGCCTGGATCAGGTCGAGCTTGAACGCCTCGTGCACTGGCAGGAAGTCGGCATTGTTGGCCAGCGAAGCGGCGCCGAGGGTGGCGCTGGGGCGGTTGTCGAGCAGGCCGGTGGCGAAGACAGGGCTGGCCAGCAGCAGGAACAGCAGGAAAAACAGGCGGCGCATGGCGAACTCGCGAGGTGGAACGTGCCCGCATGATAACGGAGTTGGCGCAGGTTGAAAGGGACGGCGACACCTGGCGCCACTTGTGTATTGCCTGTGCCGGCCTCAGACCCTGAAGGCCCGCACCGCCTTGCTCAGCTCCCCGCCGAGGCTCAGCAATTGCTCACCCTGCTCACGCCCTTCGCCAATGCGCTGCAGGTTGTCTTCACCCAACGCGTGAATCCGCTCGCTATGATCACGAATTTCGCTCACCGCGCCAGTCTGTTGCGCGGTGACGTCGGCAATGCGTACCGCCGTATCGGCGATCGTGCGGATCGCGCTGACGATCTCATCCAGCGCGCCATCGGCGGCCTGAGCCTGGTTGGCGGTGGTTTCGGCGTGTTCGAGCTGGGTGCGCATGCCGGCCACCGACTCCCGCGCCGCCTGCTGCAAGCGGTCGATCAGTGCCTGGATTTCGCCAGTAGCCCCGGTGGTGCGCTGCGCCAGCGAACGCACCTCGTCAGCCACTACGGCAAAGCCGCGGCCCATCTCGCCAGCCCGGGCCGCTTCGATGGCGGCGTTCAGCGCCAGCAGGTTGGTCTGTTCCGCAATCGAGCGTATCACCGTCAGCACCCCGCCGATGGTGGCCGACTCTTCGGCCAGTTGCTCGATCATGCGCGCATTGCCCTGTACCTCATCGACCAGTTCCCGCAAGCCCGACAGGCTCTGGCCAATCACCGCCTGGCCCTGTTCCACGGCACGCCCGGCATCGCGGCTGGCGTGGGCGGCGGCGCTGGCGTCACCGGCCACTTGCTGAATGGTGGCTTCCAGCTCCCCCAAGGCGTCGCGGATCTGCCCGGTATCGCCGGCCTGGCGGTGGGCGCCATCGTGCAGCGCGGCGCTCATGCCGGCCAGGGCATGGCTGCTGCCGGCGACTTGTTCGGCGTTGTGGCGAATGGTGCCCACCAGTTCGACCAGGTACTGGCGCAGGCGGTTGAGCGATGCCTGAATGTCATGCAGTTCGCGGTTGGTCTTGCCCAGGGCGATCACCTGGGCGAAGTCGCCCTCGGCCCAGCACGATAGCGCCGGGGCCAGGCCGGTCAGGGTGCGCGCCAGGCGCCGTTGCAGGGTATCGATCAACAGGGCGATGAACAGGATCAGGGCGATCATCAAACCCTGGATGATGCGCACCTCGCCGGCAATTTGGCCATGTTGGGCGCGCACTTGCGGTTCCAGCGCGGCGATGGCCTGCTGTACGGCTTCCAGGCGCTGGCCGGTGCTGGCAGCCAGGGCGGCACGGCGCTCGATCTGTTCGCGCGTGCGCTGCAATTCGGCCGGGTAGCGGCCCAGCAGGTTTTGCAGCTCACGCTTCAGGCCCACGGCGATGTCTTCCTGCCGGGCGCTGGCCTGGGTTTGCAGGCCCATCATGGCGGCGAAGTCGTCGGCACCAGAGGCTGCAGTGCGGGTGACACCGAGCAAGGGCAGGGCATCGATGGCCTGTGCCTGGCTGCGGATCAGTTGCAACTCACGCTCCACTTCGTCAGCAAGCTCCGGGCGGCCGCTGCTGACCAGCTTGTCGCGGGCCAGTGCCAGCCGGCCCAGGTGCACGCTGGCGTCGAGCAGCGGGAGCAAATAGCGGTCAGCCTCGGCAGTGCCGCTGTCGCGGGCGTAGCCGGCCAGTTGCTCGAAATTGGCCCCCAATTCCCGTTCGGCCTGCAACAGCAGCGCTTGCGGGTCGCCAGCCAGCTTGCCGGCCGCCAGCAACTCGTTGCCGGTGAAGGCCTGCAGGCTGGCCAGGCTGGGGCGCAGGTTGGCCGCCAGTTCGGCGGGCCAGTCGGCCAGGGCGCCCTGCAGTTGCTGGATGGCCTGCGTGGCGGCGGCATGGCGCAGGGCATCCCCGCTGCCCAGGTAGGCGTGGATATTGCCCGCCACCTGCTGCTGAAAATGCTGGGACAGGCCCAGGTAGCGCTCCATCAGCTGATAGGGCCGTTCCAGCGCCCGTTGCGACCACCACAGGGTCGCGGCCAGGGTGAAACACACAGTCACCAGCAACAGCGTATTGAAATTGGTCAGCCACTTCAGGCGCATAGCCGCGAACTTCCTGCGGAGGGGAGTGGGGGTAGGCGGCTGAAGTTATGGCGATTGTGTGACCGGATGATGACGCCGAGGGCTTGGCGTCAGAAAAAAGTGGCAGAGTGCCTCTATCTGATGGCGCTATTGATTCTTCGCGGGCAGGGCGGTTTCAGCGCTCTACCCGTACTACACAGTTACGCCCGGCATGCTTGGCGCGGTACAGGGCTTCATCCGCCGCACTGGCCATGGTCAACGCGTCCAGCCCTTCATCCATCTGCACCACCCCGGCACTGAAGGTGCACTGCAGATCCTGCGGCTGCGCCGGGTAGATGATCTCGGCAAAGCGCCGACGAATCTCGTCTAGCACTTTGTAGGCCGCCTCCAGCGCGGTATTGGGCATGACGATGGCGAATTCCTCGCCGCCGTAACGGCCAATGAAGTCGGTCTTGCGCAGGCGCTGCTTGAGGAACAGCGCCAGGCTCTTGATTACCCGGTCCCCCATGGGGTGGCCGTGGCGGTCGTTGATCTTCTTGAAGTGGTCGATGTCGAGCATGGCGAAACTCAACGGCTGCTGCTCACGGCGGGCGCGGAAGCTGCAGTCCTCAAGCAATTGCAGGATATGGGTGTGGTTGTACAGCCCGGTCAGGCTGTCACGCACCATGCGTGCCTTCAGGTGCCGCGCGCGGGCCGCACGGTTGCGCACGGTGGTGATCAGGTGGCGCGAGCGAAACGGCTTGGTCAGGAAGTCATCGCCGCCTTCGCTCATGGCATCCAGTTGCTTGTCCAGGTCGTCTTCGGCGGACAGGTAGATGATCGGCACGCTCACATAGCGGTCACTGTGACGGATCACCTTGGCCAGTTCCGGGCCGGTGCAAGCCGGCATGTACAGGTCGAGAATGATCAGGTCGGGCTGAAAGTCGGCCAGCTCGGCCATGGTGCGGATCGGGTCGGTCAGGCTGCGGGTCAGCATGCCGGCGCTGGCCAGCACCCGTTCGGTGTGCAGCGCCTGGGTGCGTGAGTCGTCGATGATCAGCACTCGCAATGGGTCGTGCGGCCCGGCGTTGGTCAGCAATTCGACCTTTTCCAGCAGGCTGGATGCTTCCAGGCTGCCGGTCAGAAAGTCTTGCCCACCGGCGCGCACGGCAGCCAGGCGCGTCGGTGTGTCAGCTTCGTGGTGGCTGAAGAACAGCAGCGGAATGTTCTGCGCCAGGCCGTGTTGTACCTGTGCGGCCAGCAGCAGGCCCTGGCCGCTGCCGGTGAAGTCGACATCCATGATGATGGCCGCAGGCGGGTATTCGCCGACCGAAGCCAGAAACGCGGCAGCGTTGGGCAGCGCCTGCACCAGCAGCCCGAAGAATTCCAGTTGCTGGGCCAGGCGCTGGGCCCGCTCGTGGTCCTGCAACAGGATGTACACCGGCTTGCGCAGGGGCACCAGCACTTCGTCAAGGGAGTCGTCCTTGCGCAGGCCGCTACGCGACAGTTGCGGGTCGGGGCACAGCGGGCTTGGCTCGACGGCTTGGCTCATGACCTGGCTACTTGTAGGTTGGGATATGCAGGGGCAATGATGGCTCTATGCTAGCAGTTCTTTTCCCTCGCATGAGTGCCCTGCATCAACATTGCGTTCTGAACGAATATTCAGTTACCGACCGATTGGTCGCTTATGCGTAAGGCGGTGTCTGCTTTATAGTGCTGCCACGCGGGCTTGCCGTGGCACCCTGGCGCAGGCCTGTGGTCAAAGCCCCTGAACCGTCGTGACTGATTAAGGACAAAGCCATGCTGGATTGGAAAAACCGCGAGGCCAAAGCCGAGCCCCGTGAGCGTGTCGACGGCCGCGGCGCTGCCGCCCGTAGCTACCTTGGCGGCCTTTGGAGCCGAGCCCTGGGAACCCTGATCGGGTTGTATCTGCTGGTGTGCATCGGCCTGGGCTGGTACTGGAGCCAGGAACCTGCGCTGTTCCCGGTGCAGCAGAATGCCCAGGCTGCAGCCGAGCACAATGGCCAGCAGATGGTGATTGGCTACACCACCGTGGAAACCCTCAAGACCGTGGCCGGTACCCTGCTGAACAAGCCGGGCGGTTACATTTCCAACGACCGCTTCCCGCCAGGGCTGTGGATGGACAACATGCCGAGCTGGGAGTACGGCGTGCTGGTGCAGGTGCGCGACCTGTCCCGGGCCTTGCGCAAGGACTTCGCCCGTTCGCAGTCGCAATCTACCGAAGACGCCGACCTGGCCAAGGCCGAGCCGCGCTTCAACTTCGACAACAAGAGCTGGATCCTGCCCTCGAGCGAGTCGGAGTTCGAAGAGGGCATCAAGTCGCTGTCGCGCTACCAGACCCGTCTGGCTGCTGGCGACAAGGGCGCGATCTTCTATACCCGCGCCGACAACCTGAACAACTGGCTGGGTGACGTCGCCACCCGCCTGGGTTCGCTGTCGCAGCGCCTGTCGGCCAGCGTTGGCCGGGTCAAGCTCAACACCACGCTGAAGACCGAGTCGGTGGTTGCCGGCCAGGCGCCGCAAGTGGACGAAGAGCTGGTGGAAACCCCATGGCTGCAGATCGACAACGTGTTCTACGAGGCCCGTGGCCAGGCCTGGGCGCTGTCGCACTTGCTGCGTGCCATCGAGGTCGACTTTGCCGATGTACTGGCGAAAAAGAATGCCACGGTCAGCGTGCGGCAGATCATTCGTGAGCTGGAAGCCTCGCAAGAGCCGCTGTGGAGCCCGATGGTGTTCAACGGCAGCGGCTTCGGCATGTGGGCCAACCACTCGCTGGTCATGGCCAACTACATTTCCCGGGCCAACGCGGCGGTCATCGACCTGCGCCAGTTGCTGTCGCAGGGTTGAGCATGGCCATCAGCGCCAACGAGGCCGCCCACCGGGCGGCTTCCGACCGTGAGCTGGTCACCTGGGTCGACGAAGCCGACCAGGTGCTGGGCGCCTTGCCCCGCGCCGAGTTGCGTGAGCGCGGCCTGATTGGCCGCTGCACGTTCATTCTGTTGTTCAACAGTGCTGGTGAGTTGTGTGTGCACCGGCGTACCTTGAGCAAGGCGCTGTACCCGGGGTACTGGGATGTGGCGGCGGGTGGCATGGTCACGGCCGGCGAAGGGTATGCCGAGTCGGCGGCGCGTGAACTGGCCGAGGAGCTGGGCATTGAAGGCGCGGCACTGCGGTTTCATGAGCGGTTCTACTTTGACCAGCCCGATAACCGTTTGTGGTGTGCGGTGTATTCGGCGGTGTCGGATGCGCCGCTGCGGTTGCAGCCGGAAGAGGTGATCGAGGCGCGGTTCATTGGCCTGGCGCAGGCTGAGGAAGAAAGCCTGATGAAGCCGTATTGCCCGGATTCGCTGGCGGCATTGCAGCGCTACAAAGCCAGCCTGGGATGACGTGGGGACCGCTTTGCGGTCCTTTCGCGACGCAAGGCCGCTCCCACATCGATCGGCGTATGCAGGACCTTGTGGGAACGGCCTTGCGTCGCGACAGGGCTGCAAAGCAGCCCCAGTTCCCGGGTAGTCGCAAAACATTCGCAAAATGCCGCAATCCTGTACTTAGCAATCGCCGCATTTATCGTTACACTGCGCGCCCTTTTCGGGCTGCCGCATGTCTTGCAGCAGTAGCGCCGCCCCTGCCAGAGTGGGGCTTCGCGGTCGGCCTCATCCCCAAGGTACGACCAGTTTTTGTCCTCTGCACCGAGGAACAAAAGTGGCCAAGAAAGCTTCTTCCTTCGCCGCCCTTGGCGGTCTCGTTTACTCCACCGACGCCGGTCGGCACTGCCCGGACTGTGGTCAGCCGGTGGATGCCTGTACCTGCAAGCAGCAGGTCATCCCCGAAGGCGATGGCATTGCCCGTGTGCGCCGTGAAAGCAAAGGCCGCGGCGGCAAGACCGTGACCACCGTCACCGGTGTGCCGTTGCCGCCCGATCAGCTCAAGGAGCTGGCCACCACCCTGAAGCGCCGTTGCGGTACCGGTGGCGCGTTGAAGGATGGGGTTATCGAAATCCAGGGCGACCATGTCGAGCTGCTGATCGCCGAGCTGATCAAGCAGGGCTTCAAGGCGAAAAAGTCCGGCGGCTGAGCCGGCGCGCATTTTTGCCCAGTGCTTTCTAAACTCGTTGCCGTGGCCAGGGTCTACCCTGGGGCACGGACGAATCGTCATTTTCGGCTTTTACACTGCGCCCGCCAGCATGCAGGGCAGTGTCTTCGACTTATCTATAGGGGACTTGAATGTCCGTACGACGCACACGCAAAGACGATGGTAGCCAATGGACCGTGGCCGACAGCCGCAGTGTTTATGGCATCCGCCATTGGGGCGCTGGTTATTTCGCCATCAATGAGGCCGGGCGCGTCGAAGTGCGCCCCAACGGCCCGAACAGCGCGCCGATCGACCTGTTCGAACAGGTCGACGAACTGCGCCAGAGCGGCTTGTCGTTGCCCTTGCTGGTGCGCTTCCCCGACATTCTGCAGGACCGCGTTCGCCAGCTGACCGGCGCTTTCGACGCCAATATCGCGCGCCTGGAGTACCAGAGCCAGTACACCGCGCTGTACCCGATCAAGGTCAACCAGCAGGAAGCGGTGGTGGAGAACATCATCGCCACGCAGAACGTGTCGATTGGCCTGGAGGCCGGCTCCAAGCCCGAACTGTTGGCGGTGCTGGCGCTGGCGCCGAAAGGCGGCACCATTGTCTGCAACGGCTACAAGGACCGTGAATTCATCCGCCTGGCGCTGATGGGCCAGAAGCTCGGCCACAATGTGTTCATCGTGATCGAGAAAGAGTCGGAAGTGGCCCTGGTGATCGAAGAGGCCGCCGAGCTCAAGGTCAAACCCCAGGTTGGCCTGCGCGTACGCCTGTCGTCGCTGGCTTCGAGCAAGTGGGCGGACACCGGGGGTGAAAAGTCCAAGTTCGGATTGTCGGCCGCGCAGTTGCTGTCTGTTGTCCAGCGTTTCCGCGATGCCGGGTTGGACCAGGGTATCCGCCTGCTGCACTTCCACATGGGTTCGCAGATCGCCAACCTGGCCGACTACCAGCACGGCTTCAAGGAAGCCATCCGTTACTACGGTGAGTTGCGTGCGCTGGGTCTGCCGGTGGACCACATCGATGTGGGTGGCGGCCTGGGTGTCGATTACGACGGTACCCACTCGCGCAATGCCAGTTCGATCAACTACGACATGGACGACTACGCCGGCGTGGTGGTGGGCATGCTCAAGGAGTTCTGCGATGCGCAGGGCCTGCCGCACCCGCACATCTTCTCCGAGAGCGGCCGTTCGCTGACCGCGCACCACGCCATGCTGGTGATCCAGGTGACCGACGTCGAGAAGCACAACGACGAGGTTCCGACCATCGAGAACAAGGAAGCCTTGCCCGAGACCGTGCAGTGGCTGGTCGACCTGCTTGGCCCGACCGACATCGAGATGGTGACCGAAACCTACTGGCGTGCCACCCACTACATGGGTGACGTGGCTGCTCAGTATGCCGATGGCAAGCTCACCCTGAGCGAGAAGGCCCTGGCCGAGCAGTGCTACTTTGCGGTCTGCCGCCGCCTGCACAACTCGTTGAAGGCGCGCCAGCGTTCGCACCGTCAGGTGCTGGACGAACTCAACGACAAGCTGGCCGACAAGTACATCTGCAACTTCTCGGTGTTCCAGAGCCTGCCCGACACCTGGGCCATTGGCCAGGTGCTGCCGATCATCCCGCTGCACCGCCTGGACGAAGAGCCCCTGCGGCGTGCGGTATTGCAGGACCTGACCTGCGACTCCGACGGCAAGATCAACCAGTACGTCGACGAGCAGAGCATCGAAACCAGCATGCCGGTGCATGCGGTGCAGGAGGGCGAGGATTACCTGTTGGGCGTGTTCCTGGTCGGTGCGTACCAGGAAATTCTGGGTGACATGCACAACCTGTTTGGTGACACCGACTCGGTGAACATCTACCAGAACGCCGATGGCAGCGTGTACCACGCCGGCATCGAAACCCACGACACCATCGAGGACATGCTGCGCTACGTGCACCTGTCGCCCGAAGAGTTGATGACCCACTACCGTGACAAGGTTGCCAGCGCCAAGATCACGGCCCGTGAGCGCACGCAGTATCTGGATGCCTTGCGGCTTGGTTTGACCCGGTCGTCGTACCTGTCGTCGTGAATGCCGGGGCCGCTTTGCGGCCCATCGCGACACAAGGCCGCTCCTACAGCTCATCCCTGTAGGAGCGGCCT
>NZ_BLJG01000146.1 GCF_009932375.1 Pseudomonas juntendi | reverse complement strand
CGCGGCCGCCTTGTTTGTACGGCGCGATATTGAGGCATGCACCAAGGCGTTCGCGCGCAAATCCCACAGGAATAATTGGCCCGAAACAAACGTAGGAGCGAGCGCAGCTCGCGATTGCGCCGCGCGGGCGGCGCTCGCTCTAACAGGCGCTGCCATACCTTGTGGCAAACACCTGTCAGCCCTAAGGCGATCCCTGTGGGAGCTGGCTTGCCGGCGATAGGGCCAGTGCATGCAACACAACCCGCAGGCATTGCCCCGCGTGGTACAGCGAGAACCCGGACTCATAGAACGCGGTGCGCAGCGATGGCGCGCTCACGCCACTCATTGGCGAGAACGGAATCGGCAGGCTGCCGGCCTCACCCTTGAGCAGGAACTCGGCAAACGCCCGGCCAATCACGGTGCCGGTGGTATTCCCACGCCCGTTATAGCCGGTCACCGCCACCAGCCCCGGCGCCGGCTCGAACAGGCGCATCAGGTGGTCGGGGGTGAAGTCGATGCAACCGGTCCAGTGCATTTCCCACTCGACCTTGCCCAGGCCCGGGTAGTAATGGCTCTGAATGCGGTCGGCCCAGCTGCGCACGAACCAGGCGGGCTTGTTGTCGACCCGGCCCAGGCTGCCGAGCAACAGGCGGCCCTGGTCGTCACGGCGGATACTGCTGAGCACGGTGCGGGTGTCCCATGAGCCCTGGCCGTGCGGCAGTACCTTGTCGGCCTCAGCGCCTTGCAGCGGCTTGGAGGCGACCTGGTAGTAATAACCGCGGAAGAACTGCTTCTGCAGGTTGCTCCAGTCGCCTTCGGTGTAGGCGCCGGTGGAAATCACCACCTTGTCGGCCCGTACCGAGCCACGGGCCGTCTTGACCCGCCAGGCGTCGCCCTCGCGCGCCAGGCCTTCGACAGCCGACTGCTGGAACAGCTGGCCACCCAGGCGCACCACGGCCGCAGCCAGGCCCTGGGTGTAGCCCATGGGGTTGATGGTGCCAGCGCGGCGGTCGAGCAACGCGGCGGAAATCTTGTCGGTGCCACAGTATTCCTGGCACTGCGCGCCGGTCAGCAGCTCCACGTCGGCACCGCGACGGCGCCACTGCCCGTGGCGGGCTTCGAGGTCGGCAATGCCGGTGGCGTTGTGCGCCATGTGCAGCGTGCCTTTATGCTGGGCCTGGCAGTCGATGCCCAGGCGCTCGATCATTGCGAACACTTCAGCCGGGGCTTCACCCAGCACCTGGTTCAGGCGGCTGCCCTGCTTCTGGCCAAGGGTCGCCTCGACGTCGTCGGGGCGGATCCAGGTACCGGCATTGACCAACCCGACGTTGCGCCCGGAGCCCCCGTGGCCGACCTTCCAGGCCTCCAGCAGGATCACCGACTTGCCCTGCTCGAGCAGGTGAATGGCCGCCGACAGGCCGGTAATGCCGCCACCGATCACGCACACATCGGCCTTGTGCTCACCAGCCAGGGCCTGGGCGGCCACGCTCGGTGTGCTGACGAATTCCCACAAGCATTGTTGACGCAGTTCGGACATGGCCGGCTCCAGCAATTTGTTCTTGTTGGGGCTGCCTTGCAGCCCATTCGCGGGGAAACCCGCTCCTACAGGGGCTGCACAGGTTCGAAAAGCTGTGCAGTGCCGGTAGGAGCGGGTTCACCCGCGAACCGGGGGCAAAGCCCCCGGCCATGCAGCATCAACCGATCAGTCGAACACGATACCCTGTGCCAGCGGCAGCTCGCGCGAGTAGTTCACAGTGTTGGTCTGGCGGCGCATGTAGCCCTTCCAGGCATCCGAACCGGATTCCCGGCCACCACCGGTCTCTTTCTCGCCACCGAACGCACCGCCGATCTCGGCACCGCTGGTGCCGATGTTGACGTTGGCAATGCCGCAATCACTACCCGCAGCGCTCTGGAAACGTTCGGCCTCACGCAGGTCGGTGGTGAAGATGCACGACGACAGGCCTTGTGGCACTTCGTTGTTCAGGCGCAGGGCCTCTTCAAAGTCGTCGTAGGCCAGTACGTAGAGGATCGGGGCGAAGGTTTCGTGGCGGACCACGTCACTTTGCGCCGGCATTTCAGCGATGGCTGGCGACACGTAGTAGGCATTCGGGTACTGCTCGGCCAGCTGACGCTCACCACCGAATACCTGGCCGCCTTCGTCGCGGGCCTTGGCCAGGGCGCCCTGCATGGCGTCGAACGACAGCTTGTCGATCAACGGGCCAACCAGGTTGTCCTTGCGCGGGTCGCCAATGCGGACTTTGCCGTAGGCAGCTTTGACCCGGGCAACCACTTCGTCCTTGATCGAACGGTGCACGATCAGGCGGCGCAGGGTAGTGCAGCGCTGGCCGGCGGTACCGACCGCCGAGAACAGGATGCCGCGCACGGCCAGGTCGAGGTCGGCGCTGGGGGCCAGGATCATGGCGTTGTTGCCGCCCAGTTCGAGGATGCTGCGGCCGAAGCGTGCAGCCACACGTGGGCCGACTTCGCGCCCCATGCGGGTGCTGCCGGTGGCGCTGACCAGCGGCACACGCGGGTCGTCGACCAGGGCTTCACCGGCTTCACGGCCACCGATGACCAGCTGCGCCAGGCCCGCCGGGGCGTCACCAAAGGCTTTCAGGGCTTTCTCGAACAGCGCCTGGCACGCCAGGGCGGTCAGCGGGGTTTTCTCGGACGGCTTCCATACCACGGAGTTGCCGGCCACCAGAGCCAGTGCGGTGTTCCAGGCCCACACCGCGACCGGGAAGTTGAAGGCGCTGATCACGCCGACCACCCCCAGCGGGTGCCAGGTTTCACGCATGTGGTGCCCTGGGCGCTCGGAAGCGATGGTCAGGCCGTACAGCTGGCGCGACAGCCCCACGGCGAAGTCGCAGATGTCGATCATTTCCTGAACTTCACCCAGGCCTTCCTGGGTGATCTTGCCGGCTTCGATCGAGACCAGCTCGCCGAGGTCGGCCTTGTGCGCACGCAGCACTTCGCCAAACAGGCGCACCAGCTCGCCGCGGCGTGGTGCCGGTACGCTGCGCCAGGCTTCGAAGGCGCTCTGGGCCTGGTCGATGCAGGCGGTGGTCTCGGCCTTGCCGAGCAGTTTCACCGAGGCGATCTGGCTGCCGTCGATCGGCGTGTGAACAGGGTAATCGCCCTGGGTGTAAGCCTCGGCGGCAACGCCAAGGCGCTCGAGCAATCCAGCAACCATTTGTGCTTCTCCTACATCGGGTGATGGGGTGGAAAAATGATGTGGATCAGTATTAATCCGATCACATAGGTACAACAAACGACCTTTATTCCGCATATCATTCCACCAGGTAATGATCCGTATCGCAGAGACCGCTATGTCCAAACGCCTGGTGCCCTCCATGACCGCCCTGCAGTGCTTTGAAGCTGCAGCCCGCCATTTGAGTTTTACCCGTGCCGCTGAAGAGCTGCACCTGACCCAGAGCGCGGTCAGCAAGCAGGTGGCGCAGCTGGAGGACATGCTGCGCCATCACCTGTTCCTGCGCATTCGCCGGCGCCTGCAACTGACCCCGGCCGGCAGCCTGTACCTGGCCGAGGTCAACAAGATTCTTACCCAGGTGGATATGTCCAGCCGCTACGTGCTCACCTATGGCGAGCAGACCGAGATATTGAAGGTCGCCACTCAACCGAGTTTTGGCGTGCGCTGGCTGATCCCGCACCTCAAGGGCTTTGGCAAACGGCACAGCAATATCCACCTGGATATCCGCAACGAGATGGAGCCGTTCGCCCTGCTGCAGGGTTCGGCGGATGTGGTGTTCTTCTATGGTCAGGGCACCTGGCCGGGTGCCACCTGCGTGGCGCTGTTCGGCGAAGAAGTGGTGCCGGTGTGTGCGCCGGAGCTGCTGGCCGGGCGTGAGTTGGCGGGCGCCGAACAGCTGGCCGAGTTGGTGCTGTTGCAGAGTACCTCGCGCCCCGAGGCCTGGCACGAGTGGTTCCTGGAGCAGGACCTGCAAAGCGTCAACGCCTACCACGGGCCGCGCTTCGATACCTTCTATATGGCATTGAGCGCCGCGCAGACAGGCTGCGGGGTAGCACTGGTGCCGCGCTACCTGGCAGCCAAGGAGCTGGCCGATGGCAGCCTGGTGGTGCCATGGGATCACGCCATGCGCAGTGCCGGGGCGCATTACCTGGCGTATGCCGAGCATGCGGCGGAGGTGCCCAAGGTACGGGCGTTGGTGGAGTGGATCGGCGAGCAGTTGCAGGTTTGAGGTTGCCGGGCCTACCTCGACCTGTAGGAGCGGCCTTGTGTCGCGATGGGCTGCAAAGCAGCCCCAATGGCCCTTGAGGTCGATCAAAAAAGGAATGACACACTCACTTTTTTTCGCTTGTGAGCAAGGTGCATTCCCAGCTTTCATGTAAGCGTCCGAACCTAACCAGGAAGCTAGCGATGCCCGCCCACGATTTCGTCAGCCCCGACAGCATTCGCGCGCAGTTTTCTGCCGCCATGTCGCTCATGTACAAACAGGAAGTGCCGCTGTACGGCACGCTGCTGGAGCTGGTGAGCGAAATCAACCAGCAGGTCATGGCCCAGCAGCCCGACGTTGCCGAGGCCCTGCGCTGGACCGGCGAAATCGAGCGCCTGGACCACGAGCGGCATGGCGCCATCCGGGTTGGCACCGCCGCAGAACTGGCTACCATCGCCCGCCTGTTCGCGGTGATGGGCATGCAGCCGGTTGGGTACTACGACCTTAGCTCTGCCGGTGTGCCGGTGCACTCCACCGCCTTTCGCGCGGTACACGAGCAGTCCCTGCACATCAGCCCGTTCCGGGTGTTCACCTCGCTGCTGCGCCTGGAACTGATCGACAACCCGCAACTGCGCGAACTGGCCCAGAGCATCCTGGCCAAGCGCCAGATCTTCACCCCGCGCGCCCTCGAACTGATCGCCCAGTGCGAGCGCGACGGCGGCTTGAATGCCACCGATGCCGCCGCATTCGTGCAGGAGGCCCTGCACACCTTCCGCTGGCACCAGGACGCCACCGTCACCGCCGCGCAGTATCAGCAGTTGCACGATCAGCACCGCCTGATTGCCGACGTGGTGGCCTTCAAGGGCCCGCACATCAACCACCTGACCCCGCGTACGCTGGACATCGATGCCATTCAGGTCGGCATGCCGGCCAAGGGCATTCCACCCAAGGCCGTGGTGGAAGGCCCGCCCACACGCCGCCACCCGATCCTGCTGCGCCAGACCAGCTTCAAGGCCCTGCAGGAAAAGGTCGCCTTCAGCGACCAGCAGGGCAGCGAAGGCAGCCACACCGCGCGCTTTGGCGAGATTGAACAGCGGGGTGCGGCGCTGACGCCTAAAGGCCGCCAGCTGTACGACAAACTGCTCGATGCCACCCGTGCTGCCTTGGGCGGTGCGCCTGCCGAGGCCAACGCCGAACGTTACATGACACTGCTGAAGGACAGCTTTGCCGAATTCCCGGACGACCTCGCGCAGATGCGTGAGCAGGGCCTGGCGTATTTCCGTTACTTCGCTACCGAGAAAGGCTTGGCTGCGCGGGATCAGGACGGTCGCCCGACTACCCTGGAGGGCTTGATCGAGGCCGGCCATGTGCACTTCGAAGCGCTGGTCTACGAGGACTTTCTGCCGGTGAGCGCGGCGGGCATCTTCCAATCCAACCTGGGTGACGATGCGCAGGCCGAGTACGGCAGCAATGCCAACCGCGATGCCTTTGAAGCGGCATTGGGGCTGCAGGTGCAGGATGAGCTGGCGCTGTATGCGCAAAGCGAGCGGCGGTCGCTGCAGGCTTGTGCGCAGGCGTTGAACCTAGGTTCGATGTAAGCCGGTAGATCGCCGGGGGCGCTTGGCGCCCCATTCGCGGGCACGCCCGCTCCCACAGGCCCAAGGCTTGCGCTGTACCTGTGGGAGCGGGCGTGCCCGCGAATGGGCCGCAAAGCGGCCCCCTGCGATATCAGCGGAAACGATCAACTTCCTGCCGCAGCTGCGCCGCCAGCCCTTCCAGCTCCCGCGCGGTAAAGGCCAGCTCATTGGCCACCTCGCGCTGCTCGCCGTTGGCCTGGGCAATGCTCTGCAAATTGCGGCTGAGCACCGTCGCCGTGCTGCTCTGCTCCTGAGTCGCCGTACTGATCACCGTGAACTGCTCACCCGCCGCACGGCTCTGCTCGTCGATACGCGCCAGCGCTTGCGCCACCTTGTCATTGCGCTGCAGACCTTCCTGCATCAGCTGGTTACCCTGCTCCAGCGTCGTGATGGCGTGCCCGGTCTGCTGCTGGATGCTGGTGATCATCCCGGATATTTCATCCGTGGCCTGGCGGGTTCGTGCGGCCAGGCTGCGCACTTCGTCTGCCACCACCGCAAAGCCGCGGCCCTGCTCACCGGCGCGGGCAGCCTCGATGGCCGCATTCAACGCCAGCAGGTTGGTCTGTTCGGCGATGGCAGTGATCACGCTGATGATGCCGCCGATTTCCTGCGAGCGCGCCCCCAGGCTGTCCATCACCGTAGCCGTACCGCCGAGGGCATCGGCAATCTGCTTCAGCGAACGCGACGCTTCATCCATGGCGCTGCGGCCGATGCGGGTCTGCTGGGCATTGTCACGCGCCATGCGCTCGGTGCCCGCCATGTTGTCGGCGATGTTCATCGAGGTGGCGCTGAACTCCTCTACCGCACCGGCCATGCTGGTGATTTCACCGGACTGCTGCTCCATGCCCTCGCAGGCCCCGGCCGACAGGCCAGACAACGATTTGGCGCGCGAGCTGACTTGCTCGGACGCACTGCGAATGTGCTCGACCATGCCTGACAAGGCCTCGCCCATCTTGTTGAAGCTGCTGGCCAGTTGGCCGATTTCGTCGTGGCTGGTCACGCTCAGCCGCGCGCTCAGGTCACCTGCGCCCAGCGCTTCGGCCTGGCGCACCAGCGCGTCCAGCGGCCGCAGCTTGCGCCGCAACAGCCACAGGGTAGCCGCCACCGCCAGGACCATGGCCAGCAGGCTGCCGATGGCCAGGCGCAGGCCTACGCTCCAGGTCACCTCACGGATTTCCGCCATCGGCATGCTCGCCACCACCGTCCACGGGCCTTCGGCAAATGCGGCCGTTGCGCTGTACAGCGGTTGCTCGGCATTGGCTGGTGGCACCAGCCACTGGCCGTTCTCGTCCTGCAGGGCCAGCGAACCGGTCTGGCCAATGCGGAAACGCTTGAGGTTGGCAAACTGGGTGTTCTGCGCATCGGTGTAGTCGAAGCCAACGAACAATACGGCGATTACCCGGCCGTTGCCGTCACTCACCGGCACATAGCGGGTCATGTAGTTGCGCTCGAACAACACGGCGCGGCCAACGTACATTTGCCCGGCCAGCAACTTGCGGTAGGCCGGGTGCTGACGGTCGAGCTGAGTGCCGATGGCGCGGCTGCCGTCCTGCTTCTTCAGGTTGGTGCTGATGCGCACGAAGTCTTCGCCACTGCGCACGAACAGCGTGGCGATGCCAGCGGTCATCTGCTGGAATTCGTCAACCTGCTGAAAATCGTTGTTCAGCAAATGATCACCCAGGTACAGCGCCGGTGTTGCCTGCCCGGCGACCTGCACCGTTTCACCGGCATGCAGCGACAGGCCCGAGGCGAAGCGGCGCTCGAACAACCCGCTGAGGCGCTGGGTATTGTCCTTGAGCGAACTGTGGAAGGTTTCGAGCTGGTCGGCCAGCAGGCGCGCTTCACTGCCCAGGTGCGCCTGGCGTGTGGCGAGGTTGGCATCGTCCAGCGAACGCAGGGCAAACAGGGTACTGCCGGAAATCACCAGCGCCAGCACGATGGCGAGGGCGACACCGAGCTGCGAGGCTATGCGGGCACGGGGTTGAGACATGTGAAGCTCCTGGCAAGAGGCCGGGATCGTCCTGATCACGCTGACCGCCCGCTTTCTATCGACGGGAAGTGCGCCCTCTTCCGGGACGCTGTGCCAGTGAATCGGCGTCGCGGGCGAATACTTGAGTGTCGGGCCGGGATATTCGCAAACGTTTTCTACAGCCTGTTGCGGCCCTGTCGTCGGCAAGCCGGGCCCCACACGTGCAGCACAGGTCTTGAGCGCATCGCTACCGGTGTGGGAGATTCTATGGTT
>NZ_BLJG01000145.1 GCF_009932375.1 Pseudomonas juntendi | reverse complement strand
TCCTACGTTTGTTTCGGGCCAATTATTCCTGTGGGATTTGCGCGCGAACGCCTTGGTGCATGCCTCAATATCGCGCCGTACAAACAAGGCGGCCGCGCGCGCCTGTCACAGGCGTTACTGGCCCGAAACAAACGTAGGAGCGAGCGCAGCTCGCGATTGCGCCGCGCGGGCGGCGCTCGATCTCACAGGCGCTGAAGATGCTCCGGCTACCCTTGCCAGAAACCATAGAATCTCCCACAGGTACTGCGCAAGGCTCAGGTGTTGTGCCGCGATGGGCTGCGCAGCAGCCCCGGGATGCCGTAACCTCGCGCTTGACGTTAAACTGTCATCTCCCCAGCAATGGACAGGAGATCCGGCGTGACCCCACCCCGCAGTTTCCCCAGTGACCTCTGCCTCGACAGCCCGCGCCTGCAACTGCGCCCCATGCGCCATGCCGATGCCGCGCAGTGGCTGGCGATCATGGCCGACCCCGAGGTCATGCGTTATTGGCACCATGCCCCTTGGCAAAACCTGGCCGAGGCCGAAAGCGCCCTGGCCGCCGACCGCGAAGCCTATGCCAATGGCGACCAGCTCAAGCTGGGTATGTACCGCCGCGACAACGGTGAACTCATCGGCATGGTCCAGCTGTTCAACATCGACGATGTTTCCCGCC
Organism: Pseudomonas juntendi; assembly: GCF_009932375.1. Lineage (GTDB taxonomy): Bacteria > Pseudomonadota > Gammaproteobacteria > Pseudomonadales > Pseudomonadaceae > Aquipseudomonas > Aquipseudomonas juntendi. The sequence continues at coordinate 1,549 of NZ_BLJG01000145.1, read as the reverse complement.
GTGGCGAGATCGGCTACTGCCTGGCCAGCGCCGTGCAGGGCAGGGGCTACATGGACGAAGCGCTCACCTGCTTCATCGATTACCTGGCCAACACCCTGCACATGCGCCGCCTCGAAGGTGAGATCGACCCGCGCAACCAAGGCTCGGCACGCACCCTGGAACGGCAAGGTTTCGTGCTTGAAGGCACCCTGCGGGCGCGCTGGTGCGTGGCCGGTGAGTTGTCCGACTCCGGCATCTATGGTCTGCTGCTTGAGCCCCCGGTCGCCTAGGAATTTGCCCTTTGCCCGTTTTCTACCTGAGCATCAGCCTGCTGCTGTACTTGCTCGCCCTGTTCTTCAACGGCGCGCACATGAATGGCGGGCATCACATGCCGGCGCTGCAGATGCTGCTGTACGGGCCATGGGGCTTGCCCTTCGGCTTGCACCAATGGTTTGCCAACCCGCTGCTGGCGTTGGCCATCCTTGCCCACCGGCGCTTTCGCCGGCTGGCATTGCTGGCCGGGTTGGCGGCGGCTTACCTGGCGGGCAGCAGCTTCGGCATCACCCGTCTGCCGGATAACCAGACTTATGAATTCCATGACCTGAGCGGGTTTGGTGCCGGCTTCTACCTGTGGCTGGCGGCGATGGGCGTGTTCTGCCTGGGCCAGGCCTGGCATTGCTGGAAGGCCCGCAGCGCTGAGGACATGCCCGGTTGGAACTGGCTTGATGTGGCCTTGATTGCGGCGTTGGGTGTGGCGGTTTATGCCGCCACACAGATGCCAGCGCTGCAATTCGAGCCGGGCAAGGTGCTGATGCCGCCGGTGCTACCCCAGACGCTTTGATACCTAAAAGGAGAGTTGGCATGTGCAAGCAATACCTGGCAGGGCTGGCACTGACCTGCGTGCTGCCATTGGCTGTGGCCGATGACTACACGGCGGCGTACGTGCAGTGCATGGACAAGGCCTCCAGCACGGTGGCCATGAGTGAGTGCATCGGGGCCGAGATGCAGGTGCAGGACCAGCGCTTGAACCGGGTGTACAAGCAACTGATGGGCAAGCTGGATGCCGGGCAGCAGAAAAGTTTGCGCGATGTGCAGCGCAAGTGGCTGGCGTACCGCGATGGCAATTGCCAGTTTCATGTGCAGGCCAGTGGCGGGACCATGGCGCAGTTGGAAGGCGGTACCTGCATGATGAGCATGACCCGCGACCGCGCGGCGGAGCTGGAGCGGGTGCTTAGCCCGGGGCAGTGAGTTGCCTGTACGGGCCTCTTCGCGGGCATGCCCGCTCCCACAGGGGTAGTGTTGGGAGCAACTGTCTTGTATTGCCTGGACTGGCCTCATCGCCGGCAAGCCAGCTCCCACAGGGGTTGCGCTAGCTTAGGGCTTTTGAGCAAGACAGTTGCTCCCCCAGGGATCGCACAGGATTTGAAGTCGATGCGATCGAAGTGGGAGATTCTATGGTTCCTGGCAAGGGTAGCCGCAGCACCTTCAGCGCCTGTGAGATCGAGCGCCGCCCGCGCGGCGCAATCGCGAGCTGCGCTCGCTCTTACGTTGCTTCGGCTGGTCTCGCCTG
>NZ_BLJG01000144.1 GCF_009932375.1 Pseudomonas juntendi | reverse complement strand
GACAGTTGCTCCTGCAGGTGTCGCGTGGCCCTGAGGCTTTGCCGGTGTCCGCGGGCGTCATTATTCAGCGCAAAAAAAAGCCGCTGCAAGCCGCAGCGGCCAATCGAGACGTTAGATCAAGGAGCTTCAAAATCTACGTCAGTGCACCTCGCAGGCCTGAAAGGCGGGGGGGAGAGCCCTTCATGCCGGCCAGTGAGTAAAGAATAAGCGCTTGATCCCGTAGGAAAAATAGCCGCTTATGACATTCACCTTTACGTTTCGGGCAACAGTTGCGCAGCTGTTCAGGCCGCGGGCGAGTAGCCCATTCGCCAGCTGGTTTCCCGCGTTGCCGCCAGCAACCGCTGTGCCGCCGGGCCATGCTCGTCGGCATGGAAGATCGATGTAGGCCCGACCACGGTCATCACCGCCGCAACCTGCCCCAGGGCATTGAATACCGGGGCCGACAATGCATCCACGCCCGGCATCAACAAACCGTGTACATGGTGCAGGCCACGTTCGCGTATGCCGGCCAGTAGCGCTTGATAATCGTCGGCAGAGTGCTGCAGGGCGGCCAGTTCACGGTCACGCAGGTCTACCGTTTCCCGCTCGGGCAGGTAGGCAGCGAACACCAACCCGGTCGATGAGCTGAGCAGCGGCAGCACCGAGCCGATCTGCGTTACTACGGTCACCGCCCGCACCGCGGGCTCGATGCTGACCACGGTCGCGCCCTGGTTACCCCACACGGCGATGAAGCAGCTTTCGTTCAGTTCGTCGCGCAGTTGCGACAGGGGCAGTGCAGCAATTTTCAGCACATCGATGCTGCCCAGCGCCGCCAGCCCCACCCGTAATGCCTCACGCCCCAGGCCGTAATGGTTGGTGGCAGCATCCTGCTCGGCAAACCCGCTGGCGATCAATGCCTGCAGGTAGCGGTGCACCTTGCTCGCCGGCATCTGTACATGCTCGGCAAGGTGTGACAACGAGGTGGAAGGGGCCAATTCAGCCAAGGCCTTGAGGATGTCGGTGCCGACCTCCGCAGAGCGGACTTTCTGCTTGCCGTTGTCGGCGGTGGTACTGGCTTTGGCCATGGACAGCTGCTTCCGGATTCTTCAGTCGGGCCTTTATAGCTTGACGCCATGCGGGGAGCAAATTACGTTATTCGTAATCTGATTACGATAAAAACAATGCAGACCCGCTGCCGCCCACCCAAGGGCCTGCAGCCAACTGCCCGCAACGGCTCGGCCAGAGCCCGGAGGCACCGATGAATCGCGATCCATCACCCGACCTTCACTACCTCAGCGGCTTTGGCAACGAGTTTGCCAGCGAAGCGCTGCCCGGTGCCTTGCCGGTCGGGCAGAACTCGCCGCAGCAGGCGCCCTATGGGCTGTACGCCGAACTGCTGTCCGGCACGGCGTTCACCATGGCCCGTAGCGAGCTGCGGCGGACCTGGTTGTACCGTATCCGCCCGTCTGCCTTGCACCCACGTTTCGAGCGCCTGGCGCGCCAACCGCTACAGGGCCCGCTGGGGGGCATCAACCCCAATCGCCTGCGCTGGGGCCCCCAGCCGATTCCCGCCGAACCCACCGATTTCATCGAAGGCTGGCTGCCGATGGTGGCCAACGCCACGGCAGACAAACCGAGCGGCGTGAGCATCTACATCTACCGCGCCAACCGCTCCATGGAACGGGTGTTTTTCAACGCCGATGGCGAACTGTTGCTGGTGCCGGAACAGGGCCGCCTGCGCATTGCCACCGAGCTGGGCGTGCTGCAGGTCGAGCCGCTGGAGATTGCGGTGATCCCGCGTGGCATGAAGTTCCGTGTCGAGTTGCTCGACGGCCATGCCCGCGGCTACATCGCCGAAAACCACGCCGCCCCCTTGCGCCTCCCGGACCTGGGCCCGATCGGCAGCAATGGCCTGGCCAACCCGCGGGATTTCCTCACCCCGGTGGCGCACTACGAAGAAACCACCGGCCCGCAGCAGCTGGTCCAGAAGTTTCTGGGTGAGCACTGGGCCTGCGAACTGCAGCATTCGCCGCTGGACGTGGTTGCCTGGCATGGCAGCAACGTGCCGTACAAATACGACCTGCGCCGCTTCAACACGTTGGGTACGGTCAGTTTCGACCACCCGGACCCGTCGATCTTCACCGTGCTGACGTCGCCGACAAGCGTGCATGGCCTGGCCAACATGGACTTCGTGATCTTCCCGCCGCGCTGGATGGTGGCCGAGAACACCTTCCGCCCACCGTGGTTCCACCGCAACCTGATGAACGAGTTCATGGGCCTGATCCAGGGTGCCTACGATGCCAAGGCCGAGGGCTTCCTGCCGGGTGGGGCGTCGTTACACGGGGTGATGAGCGCCCACGGGCCCGATGCCGAAACCTGCGAAAAAGCCATTGCCGCCGAGTTGGCCCCGCACAAGGTCGACAACACCATGGCGTTCATGTTCGAGACCAGCCAGGTGCTGCGCCCGAGCGTGCAAGCGCTGCAATGCCCGCAATTGCAGGCCGACTACGATAGTTGCTGGGCCACCTTGCCGAGCACCTTCAACCCGAACCGGAGATAACCCATGAACCACACTGCCATTGCCCGTAGCTGGGTCGAGCACGCCAACGGGCACAGCGACTTCCCGCTGCAGAACCTGCCAATGGGCATCTTCAGCCGGCCAGGTGAAGCCAGGCGCTGTGGCGTGGCCATTGGCGACGCAATCCTCGACCTGGAGGCGGTGCTGGCCGCCGGCCTGTTCGACGGCGCAGCCAAGGCTGCCGTCGAGGCGACCCGGGGTGGGGCACTGAACGCATTCTTCGCATTGGGGCGCAGCGCGCGGGTGGCCCTGCGCGAACGCTTGCAGGCATTGCTGGGTGAACACAGCGAACACCAGGCGGCGCTGAAGCCGGCCCTGCTCAACGCCGGCGACTGCCAGTTGCACGTACCGGCGCAGATCGGTGACTACACCGACTTCTACGTGGGTATCGAGCACGCCAAGAACGTCGGCAAGCTGTTCCGCCCCGACAACCCGTTGCTGCCCAACTACAAGTACGTGCCGATCGGTTATCACGGCCGTGCCTCGACCATCCGCCCGTCGGGTACCGAGGTGCGCCGGCCAAAGGGCCAGACCTTGCCGGCCGGGCACACCGAGCCCAGCTTTGGCCCCTGTGCGCGCCTGGACTACGAACTGGAACTGGGTATCTGGGTAGGCCAGGGCAACGCCATGGGTGAAGCGATTGCGGTAGGTGATGCTGCCGAACACGTGGCCGGCCTGTGCCTGCTCAACGACTGGTCGGCGCGTGACATCCAGGCCTGGGAATACCAGCCGCTGGGGCCGTTCTTGTCGAAAAGCTTCATTACCAGTATTTCGCCGTGGGTGGTCACCGCCGAGGCGCTGGCGCCGTTCCGCTGCGCCCAGCCGGCCCGGCCGCAAGGCGACCCGCAGCCACTGCCGTACCTGCTGGACGAGCGCGACCAGGCTGCGGGCGCGTTCGATATCGAGCTGGAAGTACTGTTGCTGACCGCGCGCATGCGTGAGCAGGGCCTTGCCCCGCACCGCCTGACCTTGAGCAACACCCGCAGCATGTACTGGACCGTGGCCCAACTGGTTGCCCACCACAGCGTCAACGGCTGCCAGTTGCAGCCGGGCGACCTGTTCGGCTCGGGCACCCTCTCCGGTGCCACCCCTGGCTCGTACGGCAGCCTGCTGGAAATCACCGAAGGCGGCAAACTGCCGGTGGAGCTGGCCAGTGGCGAGGTGCGCAAGTTCCTCGAAGACGGTGACGAGATCATCCTGCGCGCCCGCTGCCAGCGTGACGGCGTGGCCAGCATCGGCTTCGGCGAATGCCGTGGCACGGTCGTCGCGGCCAACTGAGGGGGCAGGGCATGGAGCTGTACACCTATTACCGTTCCACCTCGTCGTACCGGGTGCGCATCGCGCTGGCACTCAAGGGCCTGGCCTACCAGGCCTTGCCGGTGAACCTGCTGCAAGGTGAACAGCGTGGCGCCGGCTACAGGGCCGTCAACCCGCAGGGCCGCGTGCCAGCCTTGCGCAATGACGGCGGTGAAGTGCTGGTGCAGTCGCCGGCGATCATCGAGTACCTGGAAGAGGTGTACCCACAGCCCGCCCTGCTGCCGGCCAATGCCGAGCGGCGGGCCAAGGTGCGCGGTGTGGCGGCGATCATCGGTTGCGACATCCACCCGCTGCACAATGTCAGCGTGCTGAACCGGCTGCGCCAGGCCGGTCAGGACGAGGGCCAGGTGAACGCCTGGATCACACACTGGATCAGCCAGGGTCTGGCGGCCGTGGAACAGTTGATTGGCGATGAAGGTTTCTGTTTTGGCGATACCCCGGGCCTGGCCGATGTGTACCTGATTCCGCAGTTGTACGCGGCTGAGCGTTTCGCTGTCGACCTTGGCGGTTACCCGCGCATTCAACGGGTTGCCGCACTGGCAGCCGCGCACCCGGCATTCGCCCAGGCCCACCCGGCCCGGCAGCCGGACACCCCGGCTCAGTGAAGTGAGCGGTTCGCCGCCGGAAGCTTGCCGATGCGCTCGCACAGCTTCAGGCGCTGGACCGGGTCTTCCGTCAGCAGCAGGGCATGCTCCAAGTCGTAGCGTTCGGCTTGGGGGCAGTCCAGGTGTTGGTAAAGCGAGGCGCGGGTCATGTAGTCCGCGACCTGCACCGGCCCTAATTGCATGACCCGTTCGGCGTCGATCAACGCCGCCAGGTGGTTGTCATGGCTGATATGCAGTTGGCGCAGGTTGCGCGACAGGCGCTGCAGCATCTGCTGCGCGCTGGCGGTGCGCAGGTGCTCTGCCGTCAGCGGCAGGTCGGGGCCAAACTGGCGTGCCAGCAGCTCGCGACAGTCGCTGGGGTACAGGCGCCTGCCGCCACAGGGATCGAGCAGGTGGTCGGCACCCGGCACGCGCAACAGGAAGTGCCCGGGAAAACCCACGCCCTCCAGCGGTATGCACAAACGCCTGGCCAGCTCGAGGGCGAGGATGGCCAGGGCCAGCGGTTGGCCTCGGCGGCGTTGCAGCACCTTGTCCAGCATGGCGGCATGTGGCCGCAACGGCAGGTATTCGTCTTGCACAAAACCCAGTGCATTGAGTTGGCGCAGCAGAGGCTGTGCCAGTTCACTCAACGGTAGCATGGGCAGGTGGGCACTGATTTCGCGCTGCAGGTCGTGCACGGTGGCAAGGCTGGCGGCAGGCGCGACGTTAGGGTCGTGCTCGGCGGCAACCCACAATGCGGCTTCCAGCAGGGCGACGGGCTCGCGTTCCAGGCAGGCCAGGCAGGCTTGACGTGGGTTCATGGGGCTTCTCCACACTCGCTTGAGTATTAGCTGCCGTGCGGGGTTTCGTCCAGTGGTCTGCCGGCGGCTGCAAACATGAGGGCGGGCTTATACTGGGTGCTGCACCTGTTGGGGAGCCTGTCGATGTTCGCGCTGATGCAAAGCACCCGTACCCAGTCACTGCACTTGTTCACCGACCCGCCCACGGGCCTGAAAGCGGTGGTGGCGATCCACAGCCAGCAGTTGGGGCCGGCGCTGGGTGGCTGCCGCTACCTGCCGTACGCCGATGACGAAAGCGCCATGGCCGACGCGATTCGCCTGGCCCAGGGCATGAGCTACAAAGCGGCACTGGCGGGCTTGCCCGTGGGGGGCGGCAAGGCGGTGATCTTGCGCAACCCGCATGTGGAAAACCGCGCAGCTTTGTTCGAGGCCTTCGGCCGCTTCGTCGATACCTTGCAAGGGCGTTTCATCATTGCCGTGGACAGTGGCACCTCGACCCTGGACATGGACTGCATCGCCCAGAGCACGCCGCATGTGACCAGTACCACGGCCTCGGGTGATCCCTCACCGCATGCGGCAATGGGGGTATTCGCCGGCATCCGCGCCACGTCCTATGCCCGCTTGGGCAGCTACAACCTCGAAGGCCTGCGGGTAGCGGTGCAAGGGCTGGGTAATGTTGGCTACGCCCTGGCCGAACAACTGCATGCGGCGGGGGCGGAACTGTTGGTGAGCGATCTGGACACAGGGCGGGTACGGCTGGCTGTTGAGCAGCTCGATGCCCACCCGGTGACCCACGATGCGTTGATCAGCACCCCCTGCGACATCTTTGCCCCGTGCGGTGTGGGGCCGGTGCTGAACGGGCAGAGCGTGATGCAACTGCGCTGCGCGGCAGTGGCGGGGGCGGCGAACAACCAGCTGACCACCTTGCAGGTGGCTGACCAGCTGGAGACCCGCGGGATACTGTATGCGCCCGATTACGTGATCAATGCCGGTGGCTTGATTTACGTGGCGCTCACCCACCGTGGCGAAGACCTGGGCACCATCACCTCGCACCTGGCACGCATACCTTCGCGGCTGACCGAAGTGTTCGGCCATGCCCAAGCAGAGAAACGCTCGCCGGCGCGGGCGGCGCTCGATCTCACAGGCGCTGAAGATGCTGCGGCGAACCCCTGCCAGCCCTCCTGCAACCTAGAGCCAAACCCTCACTGCTTCATCCCCAGCTCGGCATCATCCATCAGCGCCTTGGCCATCGCACTCAAGTAATGCGCAGCCCATATCATCATCGGCTTCCCATCCATCAACCCGGTGATGGTCAATTCGCGCACATACCCCATCAACTCCGAAGACTGTTCGCGGGCATCCCTGCACGGGATCCCGGGCTCGATGCGGAATAGCGGGTGGGTGCCGTTTTCGCCCTGGTAGAAAGTGGTCTTGCCGACGGTGAACTGGGTGTCTTCTATGGTCATTGGTCAGTCCCCTGATGTGCCTTTGATGCCTGGTCTGGCCGCATCGCTGGCAAGCCAGCTTCCACAGTTGCTGCGCGAAGGGTTTCTTCGAGAGGATGGGGTGGGTCGGGGATAAGTTTCAGCATGCTTTGGTATCCATTTCTTGGGCCGCTCCCCACTTGCTGTCAAACACGTAGGTGGCAGCTGTGCATAGGTTGACAGACCGGCGGATACCAGAACCGGCGCACGCGAACGTGCCCCATGCACAGCCACCATAATGGATCAAGCTATGCGAAGTATCTCGTCGCGGCCTGTCAAAGCCGATCGCTGATATGCAGCGACCCACCGACATTAGAGCGCTGCCAAAACGACCGCAACGGAAAACAAACGGCAAGAGTATCTTTGGGAAATGCCCTACAAGAAAGGGCTTAAATCTGATTTTCCGCTGGCGCAATGCCATTTCATTTTCTGCAGCTTGCCATGCCACAAAGTGCCTTGCGGCAATCGGCCGCCTTCCCATGGCAGGGGCCTGGCCCTTTAACTGCATGGCAGAAACGTCACACCCGTGGCGCATCATCCTTGAAAGTCGTAGTGGGGAATGAAACATCGTGAACATCAAATGGGCAGAAAAACTGCGCAAGGGCCTGCACGGCTCGGCCGACTCGCTGGGCAACCTGTGCGTCGAAGCCTTCCATTACCTTGCCCTGTTCGGCATCGGCGCCATCACCGCCTATGCGGCGGTGGTCACCTTCCTGGACATGCTCGGCAAGGGCGGGATCAGCGTCGATGACATCCTGCTGCTGTTCATCTACCTGGAGCTGGGGGCCATGGTCGGGATCTACTTCAAGACCAACCACATGCCCATCCGCTTCCTCTTGTACGTGGCAATCACCGCGCTCACCCGCCTGCTGATCGGCGATGTTTCGCACCACAAGGCGCCGGATGAAGGGCTGCTGTACCTGTGCGGGGGCATTCTGCTGCTGGCGTTCTCGATCCTGGTGGTGCGCTACGCCTCGTACCGCTACCCCTCGACCAAGGTGCTGGATGCCAACGGCAAGCAGGTGGAAGAGGGCAAGTAGCCCTCAATTGGCCAGGAACGCACGGGGCTCGTGACGGGCGTCGCGGGTCAGCGCAGCCAGCACCTGCAAGGGGTTCTGGCCCAGCTCGATGGCCAGGCCCAAGCGTATGCTGTCGATCACCCGCTGCAGGCGCACCGGGTCGTTGCGCTGGGCGCGGGTGATCAGGCGCTTGGCAACCACGCCAGCGTCATCGGAGAGGGTCAGCATGATGCTGCCGTCAAGGTTGGCAATGCTCAGGTTGACCCGGTATTCGGGGGCGAAAGCGGCGCTGATCTGCTCGAATGGATTGTTCATGCCAGAAGCCTGCAAAGGTGGACTGCAGAAATTGACCGGCCCGCACCCGGTTCGTTCAAGTAGGGCAATTGGCCATTAGCGCATCTACACTCCTTGCATCGCAGCCGCGACGCATGGCCAATGGCCGGCAAAGGAGTGCCCGTGCTTCCCTCATTCGCTGCCCGCCAGCGTGGCGCAATCGGCCTCATGGCCGTGGTTACCCTGGGCCTGGCGCTGTTGTTCATGCTGCTGGTGATCGACAGCGGCCGGTTGTACCTGGAGCAGCGCAAGCTGCAACGCATTGCCGACATGGCCGCGCTGGAGGCGGCCGGCCAGTATGCCGTTTGCACCGGCAGCGGGCCGCAGGCCACGGTGGTTGCCCGGGCGGCGGCCACCCGCAACGGCCATGCGCCCGGCAACCCGCTGGCGGCCAGCTGCGGCTACTTGCAGACCGGCGCCAACAGCCTGCGCACCTTCACCACGGACAACAACCGCACCGAGGCGATCCGGGTGGATGTGAGCAACACGGTCCCCACCAGCGTCGCGGCGGGGGTGTATAGCCTGGCACAGGGCACAGGGGTGCCGCTGACCACCAGCTTGCACGCCCATGCGGTGGCATCGTCGCCTGTTCCACCGCAGGCCATGCTGAGTATCCGAACCACCCTGGCCACCGTCGATTCGCGACAGTCGGTGTTGCTCAATGCCCTGCTTGGTGCCTTGGGCGGTAACGTGCAGCTTGATGTGGCCGGTTGGCAAGGCATTGCCAGCACCCAGCTCAACGTGCTGCGCTACCTGGACCAACTGGCCATCGACCTCAACCTCAAGGCCGGTGACTACCGGCAACTGCTCAGCGCCGATGCTACCGCTACGCAACTGCTGCAGGCGGCGGTGAAAGTACTGCAGCAGAGCGGCGCGGCCGCCAACGTGGTGACCAACCTGGGCAAGCTGGCACTGGGTGCCAGCAACAGCACCTTGCTGCAGCTGGGCGATTTGCTCGACATCCAGAACGGCACCACGCAGGCCGGGCTGGATGCCAGTATCCAGTTGCTGCAACTGGTGCAGGGCGTTATCCAGCTGGCGGTCAGTGAAAGTGCGGCAACGGTGGACTTGCCGGTCAGCGTGCTGGGGCTGGTCAATGGCCGGGTCCGCCTGAAAGTGATCGAGCCGCAGCAGATTTCTGCGGTGGGTGACCCGCGCACCGATGAATTGCGGGTACATACCGCGCAGGTGCGGGCGATGATTTCGCTCGACCTGCCGCTGCTCGACTCGGTGTTCGGCTTGCTCAACGCGGTACTCGACCTGGTCGGGCCGATCACCAATGTGCTCAACAACCTGCTGAGCCTGAACCTCGCCAGTACCTTGCAATCGGTATTGTGCCTGGTCGGCGTGCCGTGCACTGTCACCGATATCATCCTGGTCCCGGACAAGCTGTCGCTGGATATCGGCCTTGAGGTGGCGGAAGCGACCACGCGCCTCGACCCGCAAGCGCCAGGCACCTTCAGTTGTTCACCCAAGCGCCTTGTCACGCAGGCGCAAAGCTCGGCGGCCAAGGTTGCGGTGGGGCGTTTCGAGTCCAGCAATGCGTTCTTCATGAGCGGCACCACGGTGGTCAAAGCATTGCCATTGGTGGACATCGGTACCAAGCGGTGTACCCGGTTGCTGATACTGCCCGCCATCTGTGACGCCCGCATGCCCTTCACTGGAGGCGGGCTGGGCGTGCGCGTCAACAGCAAGGTCTTGGGCAGCGGGGCCCTCGACCGCCCACTGGTGTTCCAGGCGCCCGACAGCGTGCCGCCCAACATCGGCCTCAGCCCTGCGTACCAGAGCATGCAAACCGCCAACAGCACGGTCGTCGGCAGCCTGGCCGAGACCTTGCAGGGCATACAGCTGGAAGCCTACAAACCCACCGTGAACAGCGGCCTCGGCGATGTGCTGGTGCTGGTTGGCAACGTGCTCGGCACGGTCAAAGGTATCGTCGAGCCCTTGATCAGGAACCTGCTCAGCCCGCTGCTCGACCCCTTGCTCAACGTGCTGCTCAAGGCCCTGGGCATCGACCTGGTCAACGCCGAGGTCGGCGCCAACCTCACCTGTGCCAACCGCGCTCAGTTGGCCTTGTAGATCGGCAACCACACTTCGAAGCAGGCGCCTTCGTTGCGGTTGTGCACCGCCAGCCTGCCGCCCATGGCATCGACGATGCCGTGGCTCACCGACAAACCGAGCCCAGTGCCGACCCCTGCTGGCTTGGTGGTGAAGAACGGCTCGAAAATGCGCTCGAGCAGGCGCGGGTCGATACCGCCGGCGTTATCTTCCACCAGTAGGCACAACTGCCCGTGCTCGATGCGCTGGCCTACGCGGATGTGTGGGTGGGCAACGCGCCGTTCCAGCAAAGCGTCCCGCGCATTGACTACCAGGTTGATCAGCACCTGCTCAAGCTGGTCCTGATGGCCAAGCACGTGCGGGCACCGCTCGGGTGCCTCGATGGCCAGCGTTACGCCTTTGCCGCACAAACCCTCGGCCAGCAGCGCCTGCGCACCGAGCACCGCCACCCAGGCGGCGAACACCTGCTGTTCCACCTCGGACCGCCGCCCATGGGTGCGCAGATGCTCGACCAGGCGAATGGCGCGCTCCAGCTGGTTGTCGATGCGCTGCAGCTTGCCTGTGAGGTACGGAACATCGGCGGCACCGCTTTCCAGGCGTTTCAGCCCGTTGACCACCGCCAGGCGCATGGTGGTCAACGGCTGGTTGATTTCATGCACCAGCCCCGTTGCCAGTTCGCCCAAGGTGGCCATCTTGGCTGCCTGCAGCAGTTGCTGCTGGCTATGGCGCACTGCCGTGTTGTCGCGGGCAACTGCCTGGATCTCCACCAGTTGCCCGTGCTCATCGAACAGGCCACGCTCGGCCCACACCCACCAGGCGTTGCGGCGCCCCGGTAATTGCAGGCAGACCTCGGCACTGCTCAACGGCTGCTGCGGGCTCAGCGTGGCGAGGCGCTGCACGAACGCCGTGCGTTGGCTATCGCTCATCCACTGGCCCAGGTTCATTTCGCCGAGTTGCTGTGGCGGGCACTCCAGCAGCTCGGCCAGCGGCCGATTGCCGAACAGCAATTGCAGCGCAGGCGTGTACCGGCAGATCAGCGCGGGCGAGTCTTCCACCAGCGCCCGGTAGCGCTCTTCGCTCTGGCGCACGCGTTCGGCAGCCTCGGTGGCCTCGCTGACATCCAGCCACAGGCCCACGACCTCGACCGGTTGCCCCAGGTCGTCACGTAGCAGGCGGGCCTCGTCCAGTATCCAGTGATAGCCGCCGCGCTCATCACGCAAGCGGTAGCGGCTGCGAACCTGGCCGTCGCGCAGTAGCGTGCGCGTACGTTCCAGCCATAGCGTGCGGTCGTCCGGGTGCACCGCCTGGCCGGGTTGCTGGGCCAATTCGCCGTCTTTGGGCCAGCCCAGTAGCGGGGTCAGGCTGGCGCTGAAAAAGTCACTGTGCAGCGCCCCGTCGGCGTAGCGCTGGATGTAGATCACCGCTGGCGAGCTGGCGATCAGGTTTTCCAGCCGTGCGCGGGCCGCCCCGGCCTGTAGCTCCTGGGCTTTCAAGGCGCTGATATCGAGCACGAAGCCCTGAACCTGGCGCCCGCGCAACTGGCCGACCCACTGCAGCCAGCGTGGGCCCGCCAGGTCGTCGGCGGGCAACAGGCGCAGGTTCAGGTTCAACGCGATGCCGTCGCGCAGTTGCGCCAGCGCCATGCGTGCAGCTTCGCGGTCGGCCGGGTGCAAACGGCCGAACCATTGTTCGCAGCTGGCATCGCGCGGCAGGCCCAGGCGTGATGCCAGGGCCGGGTCGAATGCCAGTGGCCCCTGCAAGGGCCATGACCACCAGCCAGCGCCCAGTTGCTGCTGCAGTTCATCCAGGTGGCAGGCGCGCTGCTGCAGCTGCTGCTGGCGCAGGCGGCTGAGCAGCGGTTCGACCAGCGCGGGCAGCAGGGTAGCCTGCGCTTGGGGTGTGGGTGGCCTTGGTGCCCCGGCACACAGTAACCAGGCCTGAACACAGTGGCCGTGCTGGTAGGGCAGGGCGACCAGCGGCAGGCCGGCAGCCGACGAGTGCAGCAGCGGGTGCTCGGCCGTCAGCTGCCGAGCGGCGGCTGGCAACGTATGCAGCCAGGCACGCAGGCGCTCGTCGTCTGCCCAGGGCCAAACGGCATCGCTGCTGGCGTAGCTGTACCAGCCGCTGTCACCTGGCAGCAGCAGGCGCAGGGCTCCCGCCTGCCAGTGCTCGGCCAAGTGTTGCAGTTGAGCGGTTGTGGTCGGCAGCAGGTGCTGTTCGTCGCAGTCACGCATGGCCCGGCCAAGCGCCAAGGCCAGGTGGTGCTGCGCCAGGTCATGGGCGTGTTTTTCGCGCTCACCCAGCAGGTCGCCGATATCGAACACCTGCAGCAGCCACCCGTCAGCCTGGCGCAGGAGCCAGCCGCGCGTATGCAGGGCAGTGCCGTGCACGGTCACGAAGTCCAGGTCCAGCGGCTGCCCCTGCCAGTCCGCCGGGGCGCCTTCGAGTACCAGCCAGCTATGCCGTTGCAGGTAGTCATGCACCCGCGCGGCGTGGTGCGGGCTTGCCGGCAACAGCGTGCGCAGCGGCCCGGCCAGGCGCAGCACGTGGCCTTGATCATCCAGCCACAATTGCAACCCGGTGGCTGGAGAGTGCTGTTCTGCCGGCAGCGGGGCCTGGCCGCCGAGCCAGCGCTCGAACAGGCCGTTCACAGTTGCAGGCTCGCTTCGGCACGCAGCCGGTCGGGTAGGCGCGGTACCTCGCCAATCAACGGCAGCACCAGCATGGGCAGCACATGGGTGAGTTTTGCCTTGGGATAATCGATGGCTACCGTCAGCAGCTTGTCGGTGCCCAAGGTGACCTGTGCGTCGCTGGCCGGCTGGAAGTCGAAGGCAGCAGGCAGCCACTGCAACTGCTGGCTGATGACCTGGCGGGCCAGGTTCTGCACATCGTTGGTGTAGCTGGGGCTGCCCGGGTCCAGCGCCACGCAGCGGCGCACCGCCTCGGCGCTGGCCTGGTTGAACGATTGCAGCATGAGCATGGGCAGGGAGTAGCTGACAAGGCCGTAGAACACGGCGAAGAAGATCATGAACACCGCCGCGAACTCGATGGCTGCCGCACCGTGCTGCCGTTTTGCCGGGCCTGCTTTCATGATTGCGTCTACCCTGACCATGTGTCCTGAACAACAGCATAGAACCGATCGACGAACAGGGATGGCCAATTGCCCATGCACAGCCTTGCATTGCTGGTGTGGCTAGCGCTGTGCGCCGGGCAGGATGCCCGCGAACGGCAGATAGCCAATGTACTGACGCTGGGTGCCGCAACCCTTGCGCTGGCCTGGTTGCTGGCCACAGGGCGCAGTTGGCTCGGTGCCCAGGGCAGTGATGCGGCGCTGGCGTTGTTCATCGTGCTGCTGCTCACGCTGCCGGGCTACGCGCTGGGGCAGTTCGGGGCCGGTGACGTCAAGCTGCTCGGTGCGTTGGCGCTGGCCAGCAGCGTTGCTCACGTGCTGGTCACTTTCATTGCTGCGGGGGTGGTGCTGGTGGCCTGGCAACTGGTTCGCCGAGGTGCGCGACAGCCGCGGCAAAAAAGGCCGTTCGCGCCCTGTCTGCTGGCAGGCTTTGCCGTCTCACTGGCCTGCCTGGGCTGAGCGTTGACGACACGGCAAGCCCCCGCTAATTGTTGCGCTCGGTCATCTTGGTCCAGCGGTAGAAGTCGGGGATCTCGTACTTGTAGGTATCCAGCCAGCGCTGCATGGACTGGTCGCGTTCCCGCGCCGTTTGTACCTGCAGGTGGCGCGAGGCCTGTGCGCCGCTGGACTGCACACGCAGCAGCCGCTCGGTGGCCGTTTCATCCTGAGGGCTCGGGCGCGGGTATTGCTCGGCGTGCAGCGCCGCGCTACCCATGCAGCAGGCCAGCACCATCATGTACCTGATCATGTTCACCTCCCAGTTTCAATTGACCATCGGCTGCGATGCCTGGGCCGAGGCGACCGGGCCTCGGCCACCGGCCTTGATCTGCCCGGCCCGCGCCTTGGCCGCGGCAAACTGCCGGGGCTCAAGCTGCAAGCGGCCGACCAGGTCGGTCGCCTGCTGCCAGTTGTCCTGGAGCAGCGCCAAGGTCACCAGGTTGATCGCAGGCAGGGGGTTGTCGTCTTTCAGCTCGATGGCCGTCAGCAACTCGAAGCGAGCCTGCTCGTAACGCCCCAGGTTCATCAGGACCACGCCCAGGTCATTGCGTACGCGTTCATCGGTAGGCGCCAGGCGTACAGCACGCTGCAGGTTCTGCAAGGCCTGGATGTCGTCGCCACGTGCCGCGGCCAGTTGGCCCAGGCCATGCTCGCCTTCGGCAGCCAGGCAGCCGCCCAGCAGGCTGCGGTACAAGGGTTCGGCCTCGCCAAGGCCAAGCAGCCGGGACACTTTGGCCTTGCGCAGGCGCACCTGGTCGAGGGTGTCCGGCAGTTGCTGCAGGTGCGCAAGGCTGGCATGCGGGCGGCCGTCATTGAGCATTTCGTCCGCCAGGTTCAGGGCCAGTTGCTGGTCGGCGTCCGGCTTGCTGCAACCGGAGGCGGTGAACAACGAGCGCAGGTCTTGCGGCTGTTGCCCGGCGCAGCCGCTCAGCAACACCAGGCATGCGCACAACACGACTGTCTTCATCCCGCTTTCCTCAGGGGCTCAACGCCCGCGCCAATGCAGAGAAGCCTGGCCCGGCAAGCACGATCAGCAGGGCCGGGAACAGGAATACCATCATTACCGCCGACATTTTTGCCGACATCATCGACACCCGCTCTTGCAGGCGAGTCAGGCGGCGGTCATCGAGCAAGGCTTTCAGGGCCAGCAACGACTTCATTGCGCCGCTGCCTTGGGCCAGCAACTGGCGCAGGATCACGCAGGTGTCGGTGAATTCGTCCACCGCCAGTACCTGTGCGGCCTTGTCCAGCTCCGGGCCCAGCCCCAGCCCCGAATCCACCCGCTGCAGTATCTGGCGCAGTTCTTCGCTGATGTTCGGAATCAGCGTTCGCCCTTCCTGGCTCAGCAGGCGCAGTGCCTGCTCGACCGCCAGCCCGGTTTCGAACAGGATTCGCAGCATGGGGATCATCAGGCCAACCTCTGCGGCAATGCGCTGCTGGCGCCGGGCGGCAGCCAGGGCCAGCAGGCGCTTGGGCAGCAGGTAAGCGGCGCCCAAGGCACACAATGGCCAGACCACCCAATGGGCGGCGGCAGCGCCTTTGAAGCCTTGCTGCAACAGCAGGGTCAGTACCACCGCCAGCAGTGGCAGGCCCAGTTGCAAGGCGGCGAACAGCGCGCGCTGGCGGCTGCGACGCCAGCCGATGCGCTCGAGCAGGGCCTGGCTTTCACCGTCGAACTTCTGCAGCCGCTGCCCCCAGGGGCTACTGCCCAGCCAGTGCAGCCAGCCCTCCAGGCGCTCGGCACGGGCCAGGCGCCCCTGTAGCCTTCGCGCCACCAGCACCCGGGCCCGCCATTGGCGAATGGCCTGCTGGGCAAACAGGCCGGCGGCGATCAGCAGGCACAGGGCGCAGATCAGCATGGCCATGTTCACAAGCTCCTCATCATGCGCCACAACACCAGGCAGCCGAGTACCTGCAAGGCGAAGGCCAGCAACAGCATCAGTTGGCCGCTGCTGTCACGCCACATGGCCAGCAGGTAGTGGGGGTTGGCCAGCAGGAAGTAACCGACCATCGCCAGTGGCAACGCCCCGAGAATGATGGCCGTGATGCGCGTTTCGCCGGTCATGGCCTTGAGCTGGCGGGCGCCTTGCTCGCGCTCGCGGATCAGCTTGATGAGGTTCTCCATCAGTTCGCTGGCGTTGCCGCCATGGCGCTGGTTGATGCGCAAGCCCAGGGCGAACAGCCGCAATTCGTCTTGCTGGTGCAACTCGGCCAGTTCGGTCATGGCGTCCTCCAGCGGCACGCCCAGTTGCACATTGCGCCGGACCCTCGCCAGCGTAGTGCGCAATGGCTCGCGGCTGCTGTCGATAGCGCCCAGTACCGCATCATTGAGCGTGCGCCCGGCCTTGAGGCTGCGCACGCTGTAGTCCAGCAGGCCGGGCAGTTGCTCGACGACGTGCCGCATGTGCCGGCGGCTCTGCCAGCTGATGAGCAGGTAGGCAATGGCCGGCAGACCGGTCAGCAGCATCAGCGCAGCGACCCAGCCAAGCGCGACCAGCGCCAACAGCGCCAGCCCCAGCCAGGCCAGCAGCCAGCGCTGGGGGTGCAGCTCGACAGTCGTCAAGCCGGCGCGTTGTAGCAGCGGGTCGAGCCAACTGCGCCGTGCCGCACCGTTGCGCACAATGCTGAACGCGCGCCCGAGGCGTTGCAGGATGCGCTCTTCGTGCCGCTTGTACAGGCCGCGGCGCAACAGCAGCAGGGCCAGGCCCAGCAACAGCGGGCACAGCGCCAGCAGCAGCGGGCCGGTCACAGCAGGCCCTCTGCCTTGAGCTTGCTGCCGGCCGGGTGGAGCGCCTCGCGCAGGAAGCTGTCACCGCCCCGGCGGTCCAGGCGGAACAAGGTGTTGGTGACGTACACCTCATCGCGCACGCCAACCACCTCCAGCACTTCGCTGACGCAGCGTCGGCCATCGGGCAGGCGGGTCAGCTGGATCACCACATCCAGCGCTGCACAGACCATTTGCCGCAAGGTCTTTTCGGCAACTTGCCTGCCACTCAGGCCGACCAGTGTCTCCAGGCGCAAGAGTGCGTCCGGTGCGCTGTTGGCGTGCACGGTACTCATCGAGCCATCATGGCCCGTGTTCATCGCGGTCAGCACATCGAGCACTTCGCTGCCGCGGATTTCGCCGAGGATAATGCGGTCCGGGCGCATGCGCAGGGCGTTGCGGATCAGCTCGCTGGCCTTGATCTCACCGTGCCCTTCGGCATTGGGCGGGCGGGTTTCCAGGCGCACCACGTGGGGGTGGTGCAGTTGCAGTTCGGCAACGTCTTCGATGGTGACCAGGCGCTCGCGAGGGGCGATCATCTGGCTGAGGATGTTCAGCAGGGTGGTCTTGCCGGTGCCGGTGCCGCCGCTGACCAGAATGTTGCAGCGCTTGCCCACGGCGCGTTCGAAAAAGTCGAAGATCGGCTGGTCGATAGCGCGGGTGGCCAGCAGGTCGGCACTCTTGAGCATGTCCTGGCGGAATTTGCGGATCGACAGGCACGGGCCGTCCAGCGCCACGGGCGGAATGATCGCATTGACCCGGCTGCCGTCGGGCATGCGGGCGTCGACCATGGGCGAGGACTCGTCCAGGCGTCGCCCGAGCGGGGCGAGGATGCGTTGCATCACCCGCTCTACATGGTGGGCGTCGATGAACCGCAGGTCGGTCTGCTGCAACAGGCCGGCCCGCTCGACGAACACCCGATGGGGGCCATTGACCAGAATTTCGGTGACGCTGGGGTCACGCAGCAATACTTCCAGCGGGCCGAAGCCGGTCAACTCGTCCACCAGCTCTTCGGCCAGCCGCTCCATTTCATACCGCGACAGCGCCAGGCGCAGGCGCGCAACGTAGTCACCAACCTGCTCCAGCACGAACTGGGTCAGCGCCGGCCGTGCGCCCTCCAGCAGGTTGCGGCCGCTGTCCTCGATGGCATCGATGGCAAAGCGGTGCAGTGCGCGCTTGAGCGCGTAGGGGTCGCCCGCGGCCGGTTGCGGGCCACCAAACGGTTGATCGTTGTTCATTTGCTGCCCCAAAGCCGGCGCAGCCAGGTGACGGCCGGCGGTGCGAGGTTTTCCGAGCGCCGGGCCAGGCGTTCGCCCAGGCTGCGCAAGGCTTGTGTAAGCTGCTCACGGGGGGCCAGTTCGAACAGGCTCAGGCCCTGGTTTTTCACGTTCAGGCGCACTTCAGGGCTATAGGGCAGGGCCCTGAGCAAAGGCAGCGCGTAGCGTTTGGCCAGGGTGTCGGCGTCGGGGGCCACGTTGCTCAGGTAGCGGTCCACCAACAGGCTGGCGTGTTCCAGCTTGATGCCGTGATCACGCCACAGGTCGAGCACCTCCAGGTTGCGCCGGCACTCGAGAATGTTCTGGTCGGTGTAGATGATCAGTTTGTCGCAGTGGCTGACCAACGTGCGCAGGGCCTCGCTGTCGGCATGCCCGGCGAGGTTGACGATGATGTGCTGGAAGTGCTGGCGCAGGGCGCTGAGCAGCATGTACAACTCGGCAGCGCTGGTGTGTTGCAGTGGCTCATCGGTTTCGGCATAGGTCAGCAGGCGCAGGCCTGTGTTGTCGCGGGTGAATGCGCTGTCGATCAGTGTGGTGTCGAGGCGGCGCAGGTGGCGCAGGGCGTCACCGAAGTAGAACGATGCCTCCAGGCCCAGCAGCGCCAGGCTGTCGCCACGCGGCAGGCCCAGGTCCAGCAGCAGGGTTTGCTGGCCGCTCTGCTGCACCACACGGGCAAGGTGGGTAGTAAGCAATGCGCCGTCGGCACCGCTTTGCACCCCGAACAGCACCGTCAGCCCGCCCAGGCTGGGG
Organism: Pseudomonas juntendi; assembly: GCF_009932375.1. Taxonomy (GTDB): domain Bacteria; phylum Pseudomonadota; class Gammaproteobacteria; order Pseudomonadales; family Pseudomonadaceae; genus Aquipseudomonas; species Aquipseudomonas juntendi. The sequence goes on along the minus strand of NZ_BLJG01000144.1, from coordinate 14,887 downwards.
TTGCTGGCGACCGCCGGCATGCGTTTGCCCAGGCGCCGCACCAGCCCGGCCACTTCGCTGGCGCGCGAGCCATAGGCGACGAAGTCGCGGGCGCCAGCGCGCATGGCATGCAGCACCAACTGGTTATCCAGGCCATCGCCGAGGGCGACGATCGCCAGCATTGGCTTGGCCTCCAGCACGCCCTCGATCAAGGCGCACTGGTTGATCAGTTGCTCGCGGTCCAGGCCGATGAACATCAGGTTGCTGAAGGTGGCATTGACCAGGGCCAGCAGCTCGTCGAGGCTGCCACCGTTGGCGCCGATCACCTGGCCTTGCGGAGCCAAGGCGCCCTGCAGCCAGTGCAGGTCCTCTTCGGTGCGGGTGATGGCGAGGAAGGTCGGGTTCAGGCTCTCGTTCATTGCGACAGCCCGCCCTTGCCATCGAAGTTGCCGTTCTCCAGGAAGAACAGGCGGCCCCAGCTGGGGTCGTAGTTGCGCAGGTGCTCGCCCGGCAAGGGCGGCAGCTTTGCATTGACCGCCAAGGGTTGCACCAGGTGCGGGGTAACGATCATCAGCAGTTCGGTTTCGTCGCGGCGCATGGTCGAATTGCGGAAGAACGCCCCCAGTATCGGCAGGCTGCCCAGGCCGGGTAGCCGGTCTACCGCTGAACGGGTGTTGTTGCTGACCAGGCCGCTGATGATGAAGCTTTCGCCATCGGCCAGGGCGATGCTGGTGTCGGTGCGCCGTACAGTCAGCCCCGGGACCTGAGTACCGGCGATGGTCACCACGTTGCTGTAGTCCAGCTCGCTGACTTCGGGGGCAACCTTGAGGGTGATCCGGCCTTGGCTGATGACCGTCGGGGTCAGTGCCAGGCGCACGCCGAACTCCTTGTACTCGATCGAGACGTTGTCACTGCCGGCACTGGGCACCGGGATCGGAATTTCGCCACCGGCCAGGAAGCTGGCTGTCTGGCCACTGAGCACGGTCAGGCTCGGGCGCGCCAGGGTGTAGGCGAAACCGCTGTTCTCCAAGGCATTGATCATGGCCAGGAAGCGGCTGCTGCCACCGCCCCAGACGATGTTGAAAACGGTGTCATCAAGGGGGATCGCGGGATTCACGACAGGAACAGAACCGGGCGTTACGCTGGTATTGGGCACGGTACCAGGCGAGCCAATCAGGCTATTGTTCGACCCCTTGAAAAACAGCCGTGCCCCTGCCTCCTTGTATTTGCTGCGGCGCACTTCGACAAACCGGATATCGGCTTGCACCTGGCTGGGCAGTTGCGTGTCCTGCGACGGCAGGAAGCTGTCCTGGGCCATATCGGCGCTGGCCCGCCCGCGGACGAACACCATCGCCTTGTGCGGTGACGGCGTGCAGGCTGTCCACATCATCAGGCTGGTATTACCCTGGCCCACCGCGGTAATCACCACACCGCGCTCACCGCTGGCCTGGACATCGGCCACCTTCGGCTCGCCGACCGCAACCCGCTCGATCGCCACCGGCAAGCGCAGTTCCTGCTGCAGGCCCTGGTCGATCTCGATGATCGCAGGCAGTTGGCCGAACGCTTCGCAGCCTTTGGGTGCCGCCTGCGCCTGGGGCAACAGCGCGGCCAGCAGCCCGGTCCAACATGCTTGTCTGAAGAAGGAACTTCGCATCACTGCATCCTTGCCGGTTCAGGGGTTGTTGGCGCTTGCTTCAGCCGTGGCACCACGGATGATGTGCATGGCGGGCGCGGCGTGGCTGGGCGCCGGGCTCGCCACACTGGCCACCGGCGCCTGGGCCAGCTGGCTGAAGCGGTAGAGCGCGCGGTTGGCGGCCTCCACCTGCGGTATCGCATCGGCCTCGCTCCAGTACCGCGCCAGGCGCTGTTCATCGGCACTGCGCACCGCCAGGCGCAAGGTGCCGGCCTGGGCGGCCAGCATCAAGCGGCTGGCCATGGCCTCGGGCACGGCCACTGCCACCGTGCGGGTGCCTGCGCCGTTGCCCAGGCCGCTCTGGTCGCGGCGGGCCTTTTGCTCATCGGCGCTCTGTGCCGGGCGGCCATCGTTGGCCAACCCCGTTTGCTCGCCGACGCTCAGCACACGCAGGGCCGGCAGTACCACCTGGGCCGAGGCTTGCGGGTTGTTGGGCTCTTCGCGCAGGAACAGCAGCACGTCAACGTAGTCACCCGGGCGCAGTTGGCCAGCGGCACCGACCACTTCATCCACGCCCAGTGCCACCGCCCGCTCGTGCGCGCGGATCATCCGTGCCAGCGGCCCGCCGGCCTGAAAGCTGGCTTCTTCCAGCCAGGTGCCTGCCGCCAGGGGCCGGGCGCTGCTGCGGCCGATCACCTGGGCGACCTGTTGATAAGCACCGGCTGGGGCGACCTGCAGGCGCTCAACCAGCACATCGTCTTCAGTGAGTGGGGTATTGGCTGGCACGGACTTGCGCAGCACGACCACAGCCGTGCGCGGCACTTCCACTGGCGCGCTGGGCGCTGGCGCTGTGGCCACGCTCGGCGGTGTAACGGTAGGCGCGGGGGCAATGGGGGCGACCGGCGGGCGGCTGAGCACCACGCCCCAGTAGCCTGCCAACAGCGCCGCCAGCAAGAAAAACGCGGCCAGGAATAGGGTCAAGCGGCTGCTCATCTCGGCCTCCCTGCACGCGTTGGATGATGGCGAAAAGTCACTATTTCGCTATAGCAAGTTAGCGCAGCCATCGCCATTTGCCATGAGCCCGGGGAGTTTTTTTCAGGGTGCCGAGCAGGTCGCGTGAAAACAAAGAGTTAGCGAGTGGCGGGTGGTTAACCTAGGCGGGCTAATACTTTCTGATTAACCCTTTAATACATTTGCAGTTCGCACCGGCTTGGCAATTCTTTGATGGCAGATCGGTGTCATTTTGATACCACCGCCGCCGGCATCCATGCCGCAAGGAGCTGAAGCATGAAACTGTTCATTCTGCACTGCATGAATTTCCTGCATCGCAAGGACGGTGCATCCGGTATCGAATACGCCGTCATCGCAACCATGGTTGCAGTGGTGCTGGCGGCTTTCGTCGGGGATATTTCCACGGCCGTGAACACAACATTCACGACCATCAAAAATGCGCTTTGAGGCCTGAAAGGGAGCCAGCGGCATGCAGAACGCTTGCGCGCGTCAGCAGATCCTCCTGGTGGATGACGAGCAGGACGTTCTGCTGGAATTGGCGGAGCTGCTCGAAAACGAAGGCTTCGCCTGCCTGACCGCCACCTCGGTGAAGGCGGCCTTGCACCAGCTGACCTGTCATCCGGACGTAGCCTTGGTGATCACTGATGTGCGCATGCCGGGCGAAAGTGGCATCGGCTTGATCAAGCGCCTGCGCGAGCATACCGCCCGCCTGCATTTGCCGGTGATCGTCATGTCGGCACAAGCCGACCTGGATGACGTCAGCGAACTGGTGCAATTGCAGGTACTGGACTTCTTCCGCAAGCCGATCTACCAGGCCCGTTTGCTGGAAACCCTGGACAACCTGTTCCCCGTATCACGCTTGCGCGTCGTCAATTGAATTGACCCGGGCGGGAACGAAAACGCCCGGCACTTGGCCGGGCGTTTCGGTTGTTGCGATCAGGCGTCGGGGTCACTCAGCTCCAGGGTGCCGCGCTTGCTGCGCAGCTTGCCGTAGAAGTGCTCCAGCGCGTGGTTCAGCTTGGTGGCGGCACCATCCACTGCTTGGTCCAGCGAGGCGGCAGTGTGGGTCACGGAAATCGGTTGGTGGCCTTTGGGGCGAGCCTCCATCTGGCAGCGTTTGTCATGCGGTCCGGGCTTGGCGCCATTTTCGTCGCGCAGGTGCACCTCGATGCGGGTGAGGTCGTCCTCGTAACGTTCAAGTGAGCTTTCCAGTGTACTGCGGACCCACTGGTCGAGCCGGGCGTTGCCTTCGAAATGGTTGCTGCTGTTGACCTGGATTTGCATGATTCAATCCTTATTCAGCTTGCTCGCATGGAGGCGCGGCCAGGTCCTTGAGACCGTTGGAAATTCTGCGCCTCTTGACTTTAAGGTCAGGCAACCGCGGGATGAATTCAAGCCCTTTCGGAAAATAAATTTCTTGTTGCATATGCGCTGTTGCACAGCCCGTCGCCCTGTAGCCGGTTCCCCATTGCGCCTTCCGGCCGGCGATGGCTGCACAACGGCAGTTTGCATTCGCTCAGAATGCTACTGAGGTCTGCACATACAAGGTCCGCGGCTCACCCACATACTTGCCCTTGTTGTTGTCATCGTAAGAGCGCGTGTAGTACTGGCGGTTGAACAGGTTCTTTACCCCAACCGCCACCTTCAGGTTCGACAGTTGCGGGCCAAAGTCGTAGCCGGCGCGGGTGCTGACCAGCATGTAGCCCGGGATGCGCCCGGTGCTGCCGTCGGCGCTTTCAGTGCTGGTGTTGGCATTGTCGGCGTACTGGCTGCTCTGGAAGCTGCCGTCCAGGGTCAACTGCCATGGCCCTTGGGTATAGCCCACGCCCAGGTTGCCCTTGTGCCGCGACGAGAACGGCACTTGGTTGCCCTTGTTCGGGCCGTCCTCGCGAATGGTGGCATCGACGAACGCATAGCTGGCGTGCACGTCGACACCCGCCAGCGCCGGGCTCAGCCCGTCCAGTGCGTAGCGAATACTGGTTTCGATGCCCTGATGGCGGGTTTCGCCGCGGGCTATCACCGAGTCATTGGTCTGGTTGCTTTCGTACTGGTTGTCGAAGTTGATCAGGAACGCGCCGATCTCGGCCTGCAAGTCACCGTTGTCGTAGCGAGTACCCACTTCCCAGGTGCGGGCCTTTTCCGGTTTCACTTCGCCGCTGCTAACCCGGTTGGGCATCTGGCTGTACTGCACGCTGCCGAACGAACCTTCGGTGTTGGCGTACAGATTCCAGCTTTCGGTCAGGTGGTACATCACGTTCAGCGCTGGCAGTGCGGTGTTGTAGCTGCCCTGGTAGCGTTGGCCGTTGAGCGTGTTGCTTTGCTCGGAGTCGATCATCTCGTAGCGCACGCCCGGGGTAATGGTCCAGCGGCCGATATCGATGCGGTCATCCAGGTAGATCGCGTGGGCTTCGGTGCTGCCACGGGTATCGCGGTCGTTGCGGCTGGCAGTGGTCGGCAGGCTGCCATCGAGCGGTTCCCGGAAGCGCAGCTCGTGGCCGGCTTCATTGATGTAGCGGTAGCCGATGCCCAGCTCATGCCAGCTGTCGCCAAGGGCCAGGCCTTGCGAGAAGCGCGTCTCGATACCGCGTACCCAGTACTCGCGCGGCGACAGCGAGACGAAGCTGCCCTGGTCCAGGTAGCCGCTGCGCAGCGTCTTGGTGAAAAAGCTGTTGACGCTGAACTGGCGGTCATCCTGCTTGTAGTCATAGCCAAAGTTGAACAAGGTGCGCCGGCCCCAGAACTTGTCTTTCAATCGCGTCGACTGGTACGGGTCGGCGTCGAAATCGGCGGTGCTCAGGCCGCCGGGCATCTGGGCCTCGCCTTCGTAGTACTGAGCCATGGCGTGCAGGCTGTGGGCTTCGTCCAGTTGCAGCTTGCCCTTGAGGATCAGGTCGTCGATCTGCGTGTCGCTGTGCTCGCGCCAGTCGCCGCCACGGCTGCCGGAATACAGCAGCGCACCGCCCAGGCCGTTGTCGTTGGTACCGCCGACCAGCAGGTTGGCGCTGTTCTTGAAACCGTCGTGGCTGGAGGAGGGGCTGATCTGGTTCTGCATGGCGGCCTTGAACGTGGCTTGCTCGGGGATCGCCCGGGTCACGAAGTTGACAATGCCGCCAACGTTCTGTGGCCCATAACGCACTGCGCCACCGCCGCGAACCACGTCCACTGCGTCCATGTTGCCCATGCTCAAGGGTGCCAGTGACAGTTGCGGCTGGCCATACGGTGCGAAGGGCACCGGGATGCCATCCATCAGCACGGTCGAGCGCGAGGCCAGGCGCGGGTTGAGGCCACGTATGCCGAAGTTCAGCGCCAGGTCATGGCTGCCGGTACCGTTGTTGTCGGGCGCGTTTACCCCAGGCATGCGGTTGAGCACTTCGCGGGCGGTGGTGGCGCCGTTGCGCTCGAATGCTTCGCGGCGCACTACGTCGCGAGCGCCGGGGTGTTCGAACACATTGTCCTGTTGCGCTTCGGCCAACCAGTCGCCAACCACGGTGGATGCACCCAGTTCGACCGCTGCGCCAGTCGCCTGGCTGACGGGCTGCAGGCTGAAGGCGTTGTCGGTTTCCTGCCGTGCTTGCAGGCCGCTGCCGCGCAGCAGTGCGTCCAGGCCATGGGGCGCGTCGTACTGGCCATCCAGGCCTTGGGTAGTCATGCCTTGGGTCAGTTGCGAACCGAACGAGATCAGCGCGCCGCTTTCACGGCCAAACTGGTTGAGGGCGTCTTCAAGCGAGCCAGCAGCGATGTGATAGCTACGCGTTTCCGCCTGGGCGGCAGGTATGGCCACGACAAGGGTGGTGTTGAGCAGCAGGGCGTGGATAAGTGGGCTGGGGCGCAGAGGCATGGGTCGGGTCCTGAGAGAGGGGGTCTACCCTGTCTGTCACGCGAGCTCGGGAAAATGGCTCAGGTCAGGTGAAATTTTTTCGCGGGGCGCTCGACGTGATGGGTGCACCGGCTGTGCTATCCAGCGTCGCCCCGCGCAGCCCTCGGCTAGCCAAGGCTCACCCCACATCCACCGTCACCCAGTAGCGGGTGAACCGCCGCACGTGCACCGGCAGCGCTACCTCGAGCATCTGCAGGATGCGCTCGCTGTCATCCAGCGGATACGACCCGGAAATGCGCAGGTCGGCAACCCGCTCGCTGCAACCCAATCGCCCATGGCGATAGCGGCCAAGCTCGGCGAGGAAGTCGGCCAGGCGCATCTGCGAAACCACCAGCATGCCGTCAACCCAGGCACCCACATTGGGGTCCAGTGCGGTCCTGGCATGCCAGGCGCCGTTGAAGCGTGCCTGTTGCCCCGCCAGCAGTGGCTGTGCCCCTGCACTGGCGGCGCCCTCGAATACCGACACCAGGCTGTAACCGTCGTACTGGCGCACGTTCAAGCGCCCGCTGTGCAAGCGCAGGGCCCCTTCAGCGGTGGTCAACAGCAACGGCCGTTCATCGCTGGCCACCTGCAGCGCCAGTTCACCTTCGAACAGGTGCACCCACCGTTGCCGGCTGTCGAACCGCACGTCGGCAGCACTGAGGGTGTTCAGCTGCAGCACGCTGCCATCGCCCAGTTGCATACGCCTGCGCTGACCGACCGGGCTTCGATATTCGGCCATCAGCGCCGGTAATGGGTTGTGCTGTTGCAGGCCAAGCCCGGTGGCACTGGCCACGCCTGCCAGCAACAATGCCTTGAGCGCCCGCCGCCGGGCCGGGGACGGTGGGGCTTGCAAGGTGGCGTGCACCACCGGCGATGAAACCCCGCGCAAACGTTGGTTGACTTGCTGAATATGCGCCCAGGCCCGCTGATGCTCCTGGTTGGCCTGCAACCAGCGGTGTAACGCCCGTTGTTGCGCCAAGCCAAAATCATCGCCCTGCGACTCGATCAGCCAGTGCACCGCTTGCTCCGCTACCTGTGGGGAAAACGCGGCGTTCACAGGGCGAAGTAGCAGCGCATGGCCGCCTTGTTCAGGTAGCGTTTGACCGTTGCCAGCGAAATGCCCAGCTCGCGGGCGATTTCGCCCTGGCCCAGGCCATCCACCTGGGCCAGCAGGAAGGTACGCCTGACCAGCGGTGGCAGGCCATCCATCAGGCGGTCGAGCTCAAGCAGGGTCTCGAAGATGAGTGCCTTGTCTTCTTCGCTCGGGGCAACCTGTTCCGGCACATGGGCCAGGGCCTGGAGGTAGGCGCGTTCAAGTTCCTGGCGGCGGAAGTGGTTGCACAGCACCCGTTTGGCCACGGTGGCGAGGAATGCCCGTGGTTCGACCAACTGTGGCGCCTCACGTGCCTGTAGCAGGCGCAGGTAGGTATCCTGCGCCAGGTCTGCGGCACTCTGCGGGCAGCCCAGGCGCCGGCGTAACCAGCTGGTGAGCCAGTTGTGATGCGCGTGGTACAGGCCTTCGACGGTGGAGGAGAGCGTGCTGGGCACCGTGATACTCCGGCGCAGTTCAGCGCAACTGGTAGTAATAATTGTTCGCATTATAAGCAGTGGCTGATTTCTCGGCAATGTCCTCTGCCCGGTCGCCCGCAAGCCAGCCGCCACAGGGGGGCGCAGGGGCAGGCAATCTGTCGCCAAGGCTTTGCTTGTGAGAATTGAAATCATTAGTATTGCAGCCCCGAACACGCCCGGACCTTCGCCATGACGCGCAAAACCGCCGGCCTTCCGCTCAGCTACCGCCTGGCCGTGGCCTCACGCAGCCTGGCTGCGCTGCTGGGCGGCTACCTGCTGGCGTCTGCGGCCAGCGTCTGCATCGCCGTGGTGGCACCGTTGCCCAAGGTCGACGCCACGCTGATCGGCCTGATGCTCTCGTTCGTTTTCTACCTGCTGGCGTTCATCTGGTGCTTCGCCTGCCGCAGTGCCTGGCGCGCGTGGCTGGGCGTGTTGGCGCCAAGCCTGCTGCTGGGCGTGATCAGTGGCATTGCCTACTGGATGAAAACCTCATGAAAGACGGCTTCCGCCAGGCCATGGCCTGGTTGCATACCTGGACCGGCCTGATCTTCGGCTGGCTGTTGTTCGCCATTTTCCTTACCGGCACGCTGTCGTATTTCAAGGAAGAGATCAGCCACTGGTCGCAGCCTGAGGTGCGCAGCCATGCACTGGACCCGGCCCATAGCCTGGCCCTGGCACAGCGTTACCTGCAGGACAATGCCGGGCATTCGGGCACCTGGTTCATCCGCTTGCCCAACGCCCGCGAAGCGGGCTTGAGCGTGGGCTATCGCGACCCCAACGGCGGGCCGCGCGGCTTTGTCAGCAAGACCCTCGATACTCAGACCGGGCAACCGGTAGAGGCACGCGACAGCCGCGGCGGCGAGTTCTTCTACCGGTTCCACTTCCAGCTGCAGATGCCGTACCCCTATGGCCGCTGGCTGTCGACCTTCTGCGCCTTCATTATGCTGCTGGGGCTGGTCACCGGCATCATTACCCACAAGAAGCTCTTCAAGGAGTTCTTCACCTTCCGCCCCGGCAAGGGCCAGCGCTCATGGCTGGATGGGCACAACGCGATCGGCGTGCTGGTGCTGCCGTTCCACCTGATGATCAGCTACAGCAGCCTGGTGCTGTTCATGTACATGGTGATGCCGGCGGGGATCATGGCCAGCTATGGCAATGACACCGGCAAGTACTTCAATGACCTGTTCGGGCGCAACGATGCACCCAAGGCGGCCCAGGTGGCTACGCCGCTGGTCGCGCTGCCCAGCCTGTATGCCAAGGTGCAGGCGCTGCAACCCGAGGCACGCATTGGCACCATTCAGGTGCAGAACCCGGGTGACCGCAATGCCCGTGTCACCTTCACCCAATCGGCGGCCGACCATGTGGCCTACCGGCGTAGCGCCAACTGGACGTTCGATGGCGCCAGCGGCACGCTGCTGAGCCAGGGCAAGCCGGAGAGCGGGGCCATGATGACGTCGTTCAGCTTTGCCGGCCTGCACATGGGCAACTTTGCCGGGCCCTGGCTGCGCTGGTTGTATTTCTGCTTTGGCATTGCCGGTACTGCGGTGATTGGCACAGGGCTGGTGATGTGGCTGGGCAAGCGCCAGCTCAAACATGCCCAGCGCGCGCACATGCCCGGCGAGCTGCGCCTGGTCGAGGTGCTCAATATCGCCAGCATGAGCGGCCTGCTGCTGGCAGTGGCGGGCTTCTTCTGGGCCAACCGGCTGATCCCGGCCGCTGCCGCCGGCCGTGCCGATTGGGAGGTGAATGTCTTCTTCATCGTCTGGGGCCTGTCCCTGGCCCACGCCGTACTGCGCAGTGGGCGCCGGGCCTGGGGCGAGCAGCTGGCGCTGGGCGCATTGGCCTTCGCCTTGCTGCCGCTGCTCAATGGGCTGACCACCGACCGTGGCCTGAACCATTCGCTGGCGGCAGGTGACTGGGCCATGGCAGGCCTGGACCTGACCGCGCTGGGTACTGGGCTGTTCCTGGCCTGGCTGGCCGGCAAGATGCTGCGCAGCCCCGCGCCGCTGGCCAAACGCGCGCCGCGGGCGGCAGACAAGCCGCGCGCCGAAGCGGCGCAGGCACGCTGATGCTGGGGAACGCATTGCTCGCCTACGCAGGCTTCGTTGCCTTGTGCCTGGCCATGGACAAACATTTTACCGGCCTGCTCGGGCGCAAGCCGCACCCAGGCCAACTGCGCCTGTTGCGCGTGGCGGGCTGGTCGTTGCTGGTGCTGTCGCTGGTGTTCAGTGTGCACCTGCGTGGCTGGGCCCATGGCCTGGTGGAGTGGGCGGCGGTGATGATGGCGGCGGTCACCGTGTGGGTCTTCGCCCTGCCATACCAGCCGCGGCTGTTGCTGGGCCTGGCTGCCGGCAGTGTGCTGCTGGGCCCGGTGCTGGCCGTTTGGGCGGTGTGACAGCATGAGCGAGCAGGGCGATACCTTCGGGCCGGATGCCGACAGCGCAGGCGGGCGTGCGCGTTTTGTCCAGGTGTTCCAGGCCCAGCGTGCACGCATGGAGGCACTGGTCAGCCGGCGCGTGGGCTGCCGCGCCACGGCGTCGGACCTGGTCCAGGAGTTGTTCCTGCGCTTCTGGCGTCGCCCCGAGGTGAAAGTCGAGGCGCTGGATACTTACCTGCTGCGCTGTGCCGGCAACCTGGCCATCGACCACCTGCGCAGTGAGGGCAGCCGCGAACGCATTGCCGAAGCCGCGCTGGCGGTGGACGAGGCGAGCATGGCGCATGCGCCGGAGCAGGCCGTGGAAGTGGACCATGACCTGCAGCGTATCGAGGCTGCCTTGCGCGCCTTGCCCGAGCGCACCCGGCAGATCTTCCTGCTCAACCGCATTCACGGCTGCAAGTACGGCGAGATCGCCAAGGCCATGCAGCTGTCCCAGAGCGCGGTGGAAAAGCATATGATGCGCGCACTGGAAGCGTGCAAGGCAAGTGTTGCCGAGCCCGCGTCCACCCCGCGCCGGCCTGGGAGAGCCTGCCGATGAGTTCTGTACCGCCGATCACCGAGGCGCAGGCGCAGGCCGCTTTGCGCTGGCTCAGCCGCATCAGCGAGCAACCTGCAGTGGCCCAGGGGGCCTCGTTCAAGCGCTGGCTGCTGGCCGAGCCAGGGCACCGCGCCGCGTACGAACAGGCCCAGGCGCTGTGGCGCAACAGTGGTGTGGCGGCGTCGCGGCTGGCTGCCGAAGAGCATGCCAGCCTGCAGCCCTACCTGGCCGCCATGGCTCGCCCGGCTGCCAGGCGCCCCGGCCGCGCGCGCCTGGCAGCAATCGGGCTGGCGGCCTGCCTGGTGCTGGCCATTGGGGTCGCCGGGGGCTGGCACCCAGGCTACTGGCTGCAGGACCTGCAGGCCGACTACAGCAGTGCCGGGCAGATTCGCCAGGTTACCCTGCAGGACAACTCGCAGGTGACCCTGGATGCGGGCAGTGCAATTGCGGTCGATTTTGCCCATGGCAAGCGTCGCGTGCGCTTGCTGCATGGCGCGGCGTTCTTCCAGGTCACGCATACCGGCGAGCCCTTCCTGGTCGAGGCCAACGGCGGTGAAGTGCGGGTACTCGGTACCCAGTTCGAGGTGCGTGAGCAGGGGGAGGGCACGCAGGTCACGGTGCGCAGCGGGCGGGTGGCGGTGAGCCCGGCCGCGGGGGCTGCGGCCAGGGAGCTGACGGCCAACCAGCAGGTGAGCTACGGCGCCGGCCGGGCCGGCGCAACCCTGGCGGTGGACAGCGACAACCGCCTGGCCTGGCGCCAGGGCTGGCTGAATTACTACCAGGTGCCGTTGGCGCAGGTGGTCGAGGACCTGGGGCGCTACTACCCAGGGCGGATCCTGTTGCTGGATGAGGAACTCGGGCAGCGTAAGGTCAGTGGCAGTTTCCCCTTGGCCGAGCCGCTGCTGGCACTGGATTCGCTGGGCAAGGTGATGGGCTTTTCACGGCAGACCGTGCTGGGCCGTTTGACGCTGATCCGCTAGCCCCTGTATCGGCCGCCGTTGGCGCCTGCCGTGGAAGCGGGTTTGCCCGCGAACCGGCAGCACCGGGAAAATATTTTCAAAAGCGCATGAGGTAACCGACCGTGGCATCCGTGTAATGAGTGGAAGTGCGATTCATTCGTACTTATATTCCTCTCACAGGTCAGCGTCCATGAAGTTCTCCCCGCGTTGCGTCCCCCTCTGGTTCGGCCTTGCCATGCTCCCGACCGTTGCCGTGGCTCCCCACGCCAGCGCTGCCGAGCAACAGCAGGCCTACGCCTTCGCCCAGCTGGCGCAACCGCTGGCCCAGGCCCTCAGCGCCTTCAGCCGTACAACGGGCCAAAGCGTGGTCTACACCGTAGCCTTGCCCGGGGTGCAGGCGCCGGCGCTGACCGGCACCTACAGTGCCGAACAGGCGCTGCAACAGCTGCTGGCAAGCAGCGGGCTGACCTGGCGGCGCCTGGACGCGCGGACCCTCACCCTGGACGCGCTGGATACTACCGGGGCCCTCAACCTGCAGGCCACCACGGTGACCTCGCTACGGGACGACTACAGCTACCAACCCCCAGCCACGGCGTCGATCATGCGCGGCCAGGGCGCCAACCAGGACATTCCCCAGGCGATCAACGTGGTCCCGGCGCAGGTCATCCGTGACCAGGCGCCGCGCAACCTTGACGATGCCCTGGCCAACGTCAGCGGCATTACCCAGGGCAACAACTTCGGCGGCACCTCCGACACGGTGATGAAGCGCGGCTTCGGCGACAACCGCGACGGCTCGATCATGCGCGATGGCATGCCCATCGTGCAGGGCCGCAGCCTCAATGCCAGCACCGAACGGGTCGAAGTGCTGAAGGGGCCGGCCTCGCTGCTGTACGGTATCCAGGACCCGGGCGGGGTCATCAACGTGGTCAGCAAGCGCCCCCAACTCGAGCAGTACAATGCCCTGAACCTGCGGGGCTCCACCTACGGCAGCGGCAAGAATGGCAGCGGCGGGGGCTTCGACAGCACCGGCGCGCTGGGCAACAGCAACTTTGCCTACCGCATGATCGTCGACTACGAAGACGAGGATTACTGGCGCAACTTCGGGGTGCATCGTGAATCGCTGGTCGCGCCGTCGCTGGCCTGGCTGGGCGAAGACACCCAGGTCGTGCTGGCCTACGAGCACCGCGAGTTTCTCTCGCCGTTCGATCGGGGCACGGCCTTTGGCAGCAATGGCCACCCGCTGGACATTCCCGCCACCCGGCGCCTGGACGAGCCCTTCAACGACATGGAAGGGCGCTCGGACCTGTACCGTCTGGAGGTCGACCACCAGTTGGCCGATGACTGGAAGCTGCACGTTGGCTACAGCTTCAACCGTGAGACCTACGACGCCAGCCAGGTTCGCGTCACGGGGGTGAACGAAGCCAATGGCACCCTGGCCCGCAGTATCGATGGCACCCACGGCGCCATGAGCCGTGACCAGTTCGCAACCTTGAGCCTGGCCGGCACCGTGCAATTGGCCGGCATGCAGCATGACTTGCTGCTGGGCGCCGACCATGAAGACCGCAAGGTCTACCGCGCTGACCTGATCCGGCAAGCCGCGCGGTCCAGCTTCAGCTACGTGAACCCGGTGTACGGGCAGGAAGTGGAAGGCACCACCGTGCGTGCCAGCGACAGTGACCAGACCGACAAGCTGCGCACCGATGCGCTGTTCCTGCAGGACGCGCTGCACCTGGACGATCACTGGATCCTGGTGGCCGGTGCACGCTTCCAGCAGTACGACCAGTACGCCGGCCGCGGTCGCCCGTTCACGGCCAACACCGATACCAACGGCCAGACCTGGGTGCCGCATGCCGGTATCGTCTACAAGGTCGATGAGCAACTGTCGTTCTATGGCAGCTACAGCGAATCGTTCAAGCCCAACTCCAGCATCGCGCCGCTCACCGGGGGGGTGGTACTGGACTCGTCGGTGGCGCCGGAAGAGGGCAAGTCGTGGGAGCTGGGCGCCAAGCTCGACATGCCAGGCAGCCTGACTGGTACCTTGGCGCTGTTCGACATCACCAAGCGCAACGTGCTGGTGGCCAATTTCGACACGCGCACCGGCGATACGCTTTACAGCAATGCGGGTGAAGTCAATTCACGCGGGGTCGAGCTGGACCTGACCGGCCAGCTCAGCGAGCGTTGGAGCCTGATCGGCAGCTATGCCTTCACCGATGCCAAGGTCACCAAGGACCCTGACCTCAAGGGCAACCGCCTGCAGAACGTGGCCAAGCACAGCGGCTCGCTGTCGGCGGTGTACGACTACGGCAGCCTGTTCGGCGGCGACCGCCTGCGCTTTGGTGCCGGGGCACGGTATGTGGGTGAGCGCAGCGGCAACGCGACCAACACCTTCGACTTGCCGTCCTACACCGTGGCTGACGCATTTGCGACCTACGAGACCAAGCTCGATGAGCACAAGGTGTTGTTGCAACTGAACGTGAAGAACCTGTTCGACAAGGTGTACTACAGCTCGGCGGTGAACCAGTACTTTGTGGCGATTGGGGATGCGCGGCAGGTGAGCCTGTCCAGTACCTTTGAGTTTTAGGGAGCAGGGGCCGCTTCGCGGCCCATCGCAGGCAAGCCAGCTCCCACAGGTACTGCATGGAGCCCGGGCCTGATGCGATCCCTGTGGGAGATTCTATGGTTCCTGGCAAGGGTAGCCGGAGCATCTTCAGCGCCTGTGAGATCGAGCGCCGCCCGCGCGGCGCAATCGCGAGCTGCGCTCGCTCCTACGTTTGTTTCGGGCCAGTAACGCCTGTGACAGGCGCGCGCGGCCGCCTTGTTTGTACGGCGCGATATTGAGGCATGCACCAAGGCGTTCGCGCGCGAATCCCACAGGAATAATTGGCCCGAAACAAACGTAGAA
>NZ_BLJG01000142.1 GCF_009932375.1 Pseudomonas juntendi | reverse complement strand
TGCTTGGGTTTTTAAGAAACCCTAAACTTGGCTCAGCAATCTCAAATGACTATGTGATTTCTCGCATGGTCACTTGTGATGCTGATAATCTTTTTGACTATCAGTCCGTACTCACAAGCACCCACACGAATTGCTTGATTCGATTTGTTAAAGAGCGGTTGGTTAAGAGTGTTTCGTCTCAACCGAGGCGCGCATTCTACGCTTTCCTCATTGCCTGTCAAGCGTTAATTTTGAAGATTTTCGAGAAACTCGTTTAACTTCAGACACTTGACTCGCTTCGATCTCTCGTCGCGGGAGATGAATAATACAGTATTCAAAAACACTGTCAACCACCTTTTACCACCACTGGAGGGCTCGTGAGCCAACCAGGAGAAGCGACAACTTCTACTTAAAGACAAAACCC
>NZ_BLJG01000141.1 GCF_009932375.1 Pseudomonas juntendi | reverse complement strand
CCACACGAATTGCTTGATTCGATTTGTTAAAGAGCGGTTGGTTAAGAGCGTTTCGTCTCAACCGAGGCGCGAATTCTACGCTTTCCTCATTTGCTGTCAAGCGTTTATTTTGAAGTTTTTACCGCTGCTTTCTTTCGAAAGCCAACAACTTCAACAACTTACCGCTTGCCTCGAAGCGTTGATCGCTGCGAGGAGGCGAATAATACGCGCTTTGAATTCAGAGTCAATACCTTGTTCCAAAAACTTTTCTCAGCCGTTTCGCCTGCCCCCCGGCAACTAATGAAATCGCCACGAATCTGTAGAGAACCCCACCACGGAGCGAAGCGGCCATGAGTGTCGAGCAAAGCGAGAAAACCCCAGGGCTTTCGGCAGATGAACAGCAGGAAGTCAGCCACAACCAGCCGCCACGAGCGGCAGTGCTGCACGAGACCATTCGCTACCAGGGCGATCAGGAACTGGAACGGACCCTCGCCGCCTTGTGGTGGTCGGCTGTCGCCGCCGGTTTGTCCATGGGCTTGTCCCTGATGGCCATGGGACTGTTCTATGCCCGCCTGCCAGAAGGTGAAAGCGCCCAGGTAGTCGCCAGCATCGGTTACAGCGCCGGCTTCCTTGCCGTGATCCTGGCCCGCCAGCAACTGTTTACCGAGAATACCCTGACTGCGGTGCTGCCGGTCATGACCAGCCCTACCCTTGCCAACTTCGGCCGCCTTCTGCGGCTTTGGGGCGTAGTGCTGCTGGGCAACCTGGCGGGTACCCTGCTGGTGGCCTGGGTGATGCTCGAGCTGCCGATCTTCGACAGCAAGACCGATATGGAGTTTCTGGAGATCGGCCGCAAGGTCATGAGCAACGACATCAGCCAGATGTTCGCCAAGGGCATCGTCTCGGGCTGGATGATCGCCACCATGGTATGGATGATCCCGTCGATGGAGAACGCCAAGATCTGGATCATCTTGATGATCACCTACCTGATGGCCATTGGCGACTTCACCCATATAGTAGTGGGCTCGGTCGAGGTGTCCTACCTGGTGTGGGCCGGCGAAGAAACCTGGCGCAGCTTCTGGCTGGAGTTTGCCTTGCCGACACTGGCCGGCAACATCATCGGCGGTAGTTTCATTTTCGCGCTCATCAGCCACGCTCAGGTGCGCAGTGACAGTGGCAAGGCACCCTCGCGGCTGTTGGAGCACGAGCGGGCGCAACGCCAGGGTGGCAAAGACGACACCAAGTGACACTAGCGCGCCGCAACGCTTCGCTCACTCTTCAGGCTGCGCTGACGCACCGGGCGGGGCTGCCACCAGTTCTGCCCGGCATGCGGCGAGTCGAGGCTCACCCGCTCGCCCATCTGCGGCGTACTGAGCCGTACCTGGGCCTGGTTTGCCAACGCCAGGATGCGCTCGAAGGGTTCCTGCCAGCCGTGGGTGGACAAGTCGAACGTGCCATTATGGATCGGCAGCATCCAGCGCCCGCGTAAATCCAGGTGGGCCTGCAGGCTCTGCTCTGGCTGCATGTGCACATCAGGCCAGGCAAGATTGTAGGCGCCGGTCTCGACCAGGGTCAGGTCAAACGGCCCAAAGCGCTCGCCAATCAGCTTGAACCCGTTGAAATAGCCCGTATCGCCACTGAAGAACACCCGCACGCCTTGGTCGATGATCACCCACGACGCCCACAAGGTGCGATTGCTGTCCAACAGCCCACGCCCGGAAAAGTGCTGGGCCGGAGTAGCAATGAAACGCACACCCTGCACTTCGCTTTCCTGCCACCAGTCCAGCTGACGCACCTTCGCTGGCGCAACGCCCCAACTGATCAGCAGCTCACCCACGCCAAGCGGGGCCAGGAAAACACCGGTTCGCGAGGCCAACTGGCGGATTGCCTGCTCGTCGAGGTGATCGAAATGGTCGTGCGACAACACCACCGCTGCCAGTGGCGGCAGCTGGTCAAGCCCCAGCGGGGGCGCATGGAACCGCTGCGGGCCGGCCCACTGCACCGGTGAGGCGCGTTCGGCGAATACCGGGTCGGTAATGAAGAAGCGCCCTCGCAACTTCAGCAATACCGTGGAATGGCCCAGCCGCCACAAACTGCGGTCTGGCGCATCGAGCACCTGCTGGCGGGTCATCGGTTGCAGGCTGACCGGCGTGGTTGGCCGGGTATTCGGCGGTTTGCGCAGGAACAGGTACTTCAGACCGATGCGCAGCTTCTTCAGCACGCCATCTTTCGGTAGCTGCGCCTGATTAAGAAAACGCCCGTCACGCTGGGGCGCCGGGTCACCGGCAGCATTGGCCAAAGGAACCATCAGCAACACTCCTAGCAACAGGAAAGTCCGCATGTTACCCCACAGTGATCGCATCAACCGTGAATTGGCTTGTAAGGTCATTTTTCAGTGGGGCGACACTGTTCGACAATATTCATGCGATTTATGCGATAAACGGTACCCCGGCAGAAGAACATGACCATGATGCACAACCGCAGCGGCAAAGGCCTTTCGTTCGTCAAGCGCATCTACCCGCCACGTGTGGTGGGCATGGGCATCGGCCTGTTCAGCGTCATGGCTGGCGTGGCCCCGCAATCCCCGCCCACCTGGGTGTGGGGCCTGATGCTGTTCAATGGCCTGTTGTGGCCCCACGTCGCCTACTTGTGGGCGAGCCGGTCGGCAACCCCGTACCGGGCCGAGCAACGCAACCTGTTGCTGGACTCGCTGCTGGGCGGTTTCTGGGCCGCCGCCATGCACTTCAACCCGCTGCCGACCGTGACCGTGCTGTCGATGATGACCATGAACAACGTGGCCGCCGGGGGCCGGCAATTGGTGCTCAAAGGGGCTGTTGCGCAACTGGCCGGGATTCTGGTCGGCACCCTGCTGCTCGCCCCAGGCCTGCAATTGAATGCCACTGCACTGCAGATATACGCCTGCCTGCCCATGCTGACGCTGTACCCCCTGGCCCTGGGCTGGGTGTGCTACCGGCTGGCAATCCAGCTGGGCGACCACAAACGCCGGCTCAGCGCCCTGAGCCTCACGGATAGCCTCACCGGGTTGCTCAACCACGGCGCCTGGAAAGACCTGTTGCTCGTCAAATACCAAAAATGCAAACAGCAAAAGGCACACGCGGTGATCGCCTTGATCGACATCGATCATTTCAAGACCATCAACGACACCTTTGGCCACGTGGTTGGCGACTGCGTACTGCGCCAGCTCAGCGCCGAGCTGCGCCGCAACCTGCGCGAGTGCGACCAGGCCGGGCGCTACGGTGGCGACGAATTCTGCGTGATCCTGCCGGGTACCAGCGAAGCCCAGGCCTGCCAGATCATGGAACGCCTGCGTGAGCAGGTTTCCGGGTATCGCAACGCGCAGCTCCCTCACCTGCGCATCAGCCTGAGTATTGGCCTGTCGCCTTTCAATGCCAGCCTGGAGTCACCGGAACATTGGCTGCAAGAGGCAGACAAGGCGCTATACACTGCCAAGCACGCTGGCCGCGACCGGGTGAATTTTGCCGGTGGCGCAGCTACCGCACTGAAGCTGGCCTATCCTGATTGAACCTGCTGCCTCACTGCCTGGCAGGAGGTTTCCTGAAGGAGCCGCTCGCGCATGGCCAGGACTGCCAACCTCCCACCCGCCAGCCCTACCCCACGTTTCCAAGTGCGTAACCTGATCGCCGGCTTCACCACCGTTTACGGTCTGGCTTGCCTGGTCATTCTCGGCGCGCTGTTCAACATCGCCGCAACCCTCGACCAGCAAGAGCGCGAACGCAGCGCCTTCCATGCCAATCAGGCGCTGGAGCAACGGTTACTGGCGTCGCGCCAATTCCTGTCCAGTTATGCCGTATGGGAAGACGCCCTGCAGCACTTGTCTGGCGAAGCCGACTGGCAGTGGGCCTATGATGAAAAGAACATAGGTGAATCGCTGTACAGCGCCAGCGGCTATGAAGGCGTGTTCGTCGTGGAAAACGGCCGCACCACCTATGCCCTGTTCAAAGGCCAGCCCAGCCCCGCAGGCGTAGGCACGTACATAGATGCCCCTATCCAGCCGATCATCGACCAGGCCCGAGCGGCGGCCATTGCCCGCGAGCAGATCACCCGCTTCGTGCTGTTCAATGGCTGGCCGGCCGTGCTCACCGCCGCGGCCATACGGCCAGATCGCGATGTCACTGAAGGCGAAGTGAGCCAGGCGCCGGTCTTGCTGTTCGTCGACCAGCTGACCGAGGCCAAACTGGCGCAGCTGGGTAAGCGTGCAGGCCTGGCCGGCATGCGCGTTGAGAAGGAAGACGCACAAGCCCACCACCACCTGCGCATCAACTTGGGCGACACCGGCTACCATCTGTCGTGGAACAGCGTGTTGCCTGGGCGCCAGCTGCTAGGGGCTGTATTGCCTGCCCTGCTCAGCGCCCTGCTGATCCTTGGGCTGGTCATGCTCTACCTGTGCCGCCATGCGTGGCGCAGCTCCCGGGCCATCGGCTTGACGCTTGCCCACCTGCAGCATAGCAACCTGGCGCTGGAGGCCAGCGAGCAACGTTTTCGCGCGGTGGCCGAGTCGGCATCGGACTGGATCTGGGAGACCGATCGGCACCACCGCCTGACCTACTTGTCGCAACGCTTTGCCAGCGTGACGGGCTACCCGGTCGAAGACTGGCTAGGCCAACCGCTCAACCAGTTGCTGGCCTGCGACACCACGCCCTTGTCGCCCTGGCTGGATGCCCTGGCCACCGCTGACCCACAGCAGCTGGCCAACCTGCGCTGCACCTACCGCGACCAGAATGGCCAAAACCGCTATTGTCGGATTTCCGCCCGCGCCATCTGGCACCAGGACACGGCCGTGGGTTTGCGCGGCACTGCCAGCGATATCACCGACGAAGTCGACGCCCATGCGCGTATTCAGCACCTGTCCTTGCACGACCCACTGACCGGCCTGGCCAACCGCAACAAACTGGCCCGGCACCTGGAACAGGCCCTGCTGCGCGGCACAGACTCACCGCCGTTGACCCTGTTGCTGCTTGACCTGGACAACTTCAAGCCGATCAACGACTCACTCGGCTATGCGGCTGGCGATGCGGTACTGCAGGAAGTGGCAGCCCGCCTGCGCGACACCACCCGCGACGGTGACCTGGTGGCGCGGTTGGGCGGGGACGAGTTCATCGTGGTACTTGGCGGCATGGACAACCGCCAGGAGATCGACCGCTTCTGCGCGCGCCTGATCGGCCTGCTGCAACAACCGATCATGTTCGACAGCCAACCCCTGCACATTGGCGCCAGCATCGGCATCGCCCAGACCCGCACCCAGGGCTTCGACGCCGGCGAGCTGATTCGCTGTGCCGACATCGCCCTGTACCAGGCCAAGGCAGACGGCAAGAACACCTGGCGCTACTTCGCCAGCGAAATGAACCAGCAGATCCAGTACCGGCGGCAACTGGAGAACGACCTGCGCCGCGCCCTGCGCAACCAGGAGTTCGAGTTGCACTATCAGCCGCGCTACCGCCTCAGCGACCTGCGCGTGGTCGCAGTCGAGGCGCTGATACGCTGGCAGCACCCCCAGGAAGGGCTTCTGGGGCCGGATACCTTCATCCCGCTGGCCGAACAGAGCGATATCATTGTCGCGCTGGGCCGCTGGGTGCTGCACGAGGCCTGCCGCACCGCCCTTGACTGGCCTGCAGACATCCTGGTGTCGGTCAACCTGTCACCGGCGCAGTTCCTGCGCAGCGATGTGGTGCAAGACGTGCGGGAAATCCTGCTGGGCACGGCATTCCCGGCGCAACGCCTGGAACTGGAGATCACCGAGAATGTGATGCTCAACGACATCGAAGGCGCGCTGGGGACCATGCTGTCGCTCAAAGAGCTGGGCGTGCGCCTGAACATGGACGACTTCGGTACCGGCTATTCATCGCTGGGTTACCTGCGAACGTATCCTTTCGACAGCCTCAAGATCGACAAGCGCTTCATCAGTGGCCTGAGCACCAACGGCGGCAGCGACCGTGCGGTGGTCCAGGCCATCATCAACCTGGGCAAGGCAATGGGGCTGACCGTGACGGCCGAGGGCGTGGAAACCGAACAGCAACTTGCCATGTTGCAAAAGGACCGCTGCCATGAAGTACAGGGCTATTACCTGAGCCGGCCACTGGATACCGCGGCCATGCGGGCGTTGTTGCAGCGCCCCCGGTAGGCGCGGGTCGAGCCGCCCCTGCACGGTTGCGCGGCAACGCCTCGATCAACCCAACGGGCGCGAGCGGGCCTCAGCCAGTAGGCTGCACACGCCGCTCGGCGATGATTTCCGGCAAGTCGCCGCGGCGCAGGTAGATGCGCAGCGGCTCTGCGATGTTCAAGCGGTCATCCACGTGCTGGTCCAGCAACAGTGCCAGGCGCTCCCGGCACAGGGCCATGCGCTGCCCCTGCTCGGGGCGCCAGACAAACTCGCTGCAGGGGGTGATGCTGGCGTCAGCGACATCCATACCGAACGCGTCTTCGGAAAAACGCACGATATGAACGCCGCGCTTGTCATGAAAGCCGACGAAGCCTTTGAGCTGGTCAGCTGCGTTGCAGATGTCCTGGGAAGTAATGGCCATGGCGTAACCTCGTGATGAAATCGGAAGATACGCACGCTGGGCAGCACAGGGTCGCCTCTGCCGGGCACCTCGCCAGTCCAAGCCTAATGCAAGCAGCCGTGCGTGCGCCATGACCCGGCTCAACTTCACGCCGTAGCATCGACCTCGTTGCTAAGCACCTCTGCCAGCCACTGCATGAACGCTTGCACCCGGCGGGGTACATGCCGTTGCCGCGCATACAGCAACGACACGGGCATGGCCGGCGCCTGCCAGGCCGGCAGCAGTGCGACCAGTTCGCCGCGCTGCAGGTGCTCGGCCACCCCCACCGCCGGTACCTGTATCAGCCCCAGCCCGGCCAGGCAGGCTGCCGAGTAGGCCTCGGCATTATTGACCGTTACCGCCCCAGCCATGGGCTGGTACTGCACCTGGCCACCTTGCACGTATTCGAAGCCGGCGCAGCGCCCCCCCAGGTTGCGCACGTAGTGCACCAATTGATGCCCTGCCAGGTCCTGCAGGGTACGGGGCACCCCATGGCGCGCCAAGTAAGCCGGGCTGGCACAGTTGCGCATGCTCAATTGCCCGACCGGCCTGGCCACGACATCCAGGTCATGCAAGGCGCCGATGCGCATCACGCAGTCGAAGCCCTCACGCAGCAAATCGACCTGCCGATCGGTGCAACTGAGCTCTACCTGCAAACGTGGAAAACGCTGCAGGAACCGGGGTAACGCGGGAATGATGACCCGCCGCGCCATCATCGTCGGCAGGTCGACACGCAGGCGCCCGGCCAGTTCGGCATCATCGGCGCTGAACAGGCTCTCGATCTCTTCCATACCTGACAGCAGGTCCTTGCTGCGTGTGTACAGCAAGGCACCATCCTGCGTGGCCCGCACCCGGCGGGTGGTGCGGTTGAACAGTTGCGTACCCAGCAGGCGCTCCAGCGCCCTGACCTGTTCCGACACCGTCGAACGTGGCAAGCCCAGGCTCTCGGCGGCCAGGGTAAAGCTGTTCACCTCACTGACCCGCACAAAGGTCCGCAGCAACTCCAACTTGTTCACGCCCGCCCTCGACTATCCGGTTGAGGCGAACAGTATTTCCATTTTTGCAGGATTTAACACCCGCCAGCCGACCAATAACCTGTGAGCACCCACCCATCACGAGGTTCTTACCATGACCCGCAAGATTGCCCTGATCACCGGCGCAAGCCGCGGCCTTGGCCGTAACACCGCCGAGCATCTGGCCGCCCGTGGCATCGACGTCATCGGCACCTACAACAGCAAGGCGCAAGAAGCACAGGCCGTGGCGGCCACGCTGGAGCAGGCAGGTGTGAAGGCGACCATGCTGCAACTGGATGTGGGTGACGCCAGCAGCTTTGCCGGCTTTGCCGAGCGGCTGGCGGCTGCCTTGCAGCAGCACCACGGTCGCCAGCGTTTCGACTTTCTGGTGAACAATGCCGGCATCGGATTGAACGTGCCGTATACCGAAACCAGCGAGGCGCAGTTCGACCAACTGCTGAACATTCAGCTCAAAGGCCCGTTCTTCCTCACCCAACGCCTGTTGCCACTGCTGGTCGATAACGGCCGGATAATCAACATTTCGACCGGGCTGGCACGGTTTGCCCTACCAGGGTACGCCGCCTATGCCGCCATGAAAGGCGCGATGGAAGTGCTGACCCGCTACCAGGCCAAGGAACTGGGCGCCCGGGGCATTCGCGTGAACATCCTGGCGCCGGGGGCCATCGAGACCGATTTTGGCGGGGGCGTAGTGCGGGACAACCCGCAGGTGAATGACTACATTGCAGGCAACACCGCGCTGGGACGGGTGGGTTTGCCGGATGACATCGGCGCGGCGATCGCCTTGTTGCTGGAAGACGGTAATAGCTGGATCACCGGGCAGCGCCTGGAGGTTTCGGGCGGCATGTTCCTGTAGTGGCGGGTGCCTGGGCCCAGGCTCACGGCTCATGCACTTGCACACTCGCAGTCATCCCCGCACTCAGGGTCACGCCGTCGGGCACCTGGTCCAGGCGGATTCTCACCGGTATCCGCTGGGCCAGGCGCACCCAGTTGAAGGTCGGCTCAACCTCCGGCAGCAGCTGGCTGTCCGGGTTGCTGTTGCTGTCGGTGATGCCGCGGCTGATGCTTTCTACATGCCCCTGCATGGGTTCACCCGCACCCATCAGCCAGACCTTTACCGGGTCACCCACGCGAATGCGCGGCAGCTTGGTTTCCTCGAAGTAGGCCTGGATATAGAACGTCGAATCGTCCACCAAGGCCATCACCGACTGGCCGGTGTTCACGTAGTTGCCTTCGGCCAGGCGCAGGTTGGTGATATGCCCGCTGCGCGGCGCACGCACTTCACTGCGCGCCAGGTTGATTTTCGCCACCTGCAGCTGCGCCTGGGCTTCCTGCAACTCGCCACGGGCGATGGCAGCATTGATCTGCGCGTTCTCCCGCAGTTCGGCACTGATCGCCTCGGGCCCCAAGGCGGTACGCCGGGCTGCTTCACTCTCGCGCAGGCGCAGCTGCTGGGCGCGGGTTTGCGTCACCGCACTGGCCTGGTCGAACGCGGCCTGGAAGCGCTCGCGGTCGATGCTCATCAACAGCTCACCCGCCTTGACCTGCTGGTTGTCATGCACCTTGAGCTGGCGCACCCAGCCGGAAACGTCAGGTGCAATCACCACCACATCGGCGCGCACACGGGCATCCCGGGTCCAGGGGGTAAGCATGTAGTACTGCCACAGTTGGTAACCGGCCAACACGGCCAGGGCCACCACACACAGGGTTACAAGAGTACGTACGGCCGCACGCATCGAAACACTCCTTTAAAAAGCTCCCAGCAGGCGTACCACCAGGAACAGCACACAAACGAAAACCGCCGCATCGAACAGCGCTTCATGCCAGATCCAGCGCGCCAACGGTGTGGCCTGCACCAGCAGGCGCAGCAGGCCGGTAAGCACCAGCGCCAGCAACACATAAAGCAGAAACGGGCTGAGCAGCACGCCCCCCACTTCCCATTCACGCAACCCCATGGGCTTCCTCCTGCCAGCGGCACCACTTGCCCCAGCTTTTCTGCAATTGCAGCACCGCGCCCTCGGCCAACCGCAGCGGGTCGCTCGCAGGCTGGCGGTGCAACGCAGCAATGAACCGTTCGCTGGCACTGTCCAGCTGTTGCCCGCGCCCGGCGGCAGGTCCTTTGGCCAGTACCGCCTCCACTTGCTGCAGGTACTCCCGCTCGGCACCGCCCAGTGGCGCCTGCGCGACCGCCAGGCACATGCGCAGGTGCACCAGTTCATCACCGATATCCAGCCCGTGCAGGCCATCGTCCCAGCGCTTGCGCTCACCCTCGGGCAACTCGCTGGCATGCCGCGCCAACTGCATCAGGCGGTCGGCCATGCGCCCGCCGAACCAGGTGTCGGCCCCGCGCAGGTCACGCCGGGTCAGGCGCACCAGGTCACTCTGGGTTGCAGCACGCAGGCGCCGCCCAAGCCAGGCCGGGTGACGGAACACCAACAAGCGAAACGCCATGACCGCTGCCGACACCCCTACCAGCATGGCCAAGGCACTGTTGAGCATGGTCGCCACGCTGAACTGCATGGCATTCACCGGCGACACCAGTACGATGAAGTGCAGGCAATAAGAGGTGGCAGTGGCGCCGGTACGCGGGTGGGCCATGCCCAGCGCGCCGAACAACAGCGGCACGCCCATGCCCAGGCAAAGTAGCGCGAAGCTGCTCCATTGCGGCAGCAGAATCTGCCCGACCAGGAACGCTGCCGGTATGGCCAGGCAGATCCCGCGCAGGAAACTCAAGCCAATCTGCGCGCCATTCTCGCGGCTGGCGAACAGGCTGCAGACCACACAGGTCAGCACCAGGCCGCCCGGTGCCGAAGGCCAGGCGGTGGCCAGCCAGAAAGCGCTCATCACCAGAAACGCCAGTGCGCTACGCGAACCGAACAGCAAGGCCAGCGACCAATCGCGGTGCACGGCCAGGCCTTGGCCGACATCCTTCGGCGCCGTGCCCGTTTCCACAGCCTCCAGCGCCTGGCCGGCGGCCATTGCGTAATCCAGCAGCAGGGCCATGCGCGCCAGGCAGTAATGCTCAACCGAACTTATATGCTCATCGTGCGCGGCACCCCAGACGCGCTGGCGCAGCAACAACAGGCTGGGCTGGTCGGGCTTGTCCAGCAGCGCCCGAACTTCAGACAACCAGGGGGCCAGGTGTTCCGCCTGCTGCTCATCCAGTTGCCGCCACTGCCGGCGCACAGACCGGGAAATACGCAACAGCACCATCAGCTTCTGGCTTAGCCCCCGAATGGCACGGGCACGCTGACGCCCGCGGTTGCCTTCGAACCAGGCATGCTCGCGCTGGCTGTCGATGGCAACGATGCGCCCCAGGCTCTCCAGCAAGCCCCTGCGTGCATCGTCCTCGCCACCCAGCATCGCACTGGCGGCCTGCAGACCGTTCTGCCAGGCCTGACGCGCCTGGCCGCCAAGCTGCTGCTCGACCCGCATCGGCCAGAGCAAGGC
The DNA here is from genome assembly GCF_009932375.1 of Pseudomonas juntendi. Lineage (GTDB taxonomy): Bacteria > Pseudomonadota > Gammaproteobacteria > Pseudomonadales > Pseudomonadaceae > Aquipseudomonas > Aquipseudomonas juntendi. Next base: position 14,289 of record NZ_BLJG01000141.1, on the reverse strand, counting down.
ACTGCTGGCCGTGGCGCAGAAAATACCCAGGCTGATCTCGGTGCAGCGGGCCACCGCCTGGTCGAACACCTGCAGCGGGTGGTCGATGGCCGGCAAGGTAATGATCGCTGCCGTGTAGCCGGCCAGCACGAAGGCATAGGCCCAGGCACTGCGCAACTGGGTAGAGGCGGCGGTGCACAAGGCCAGCCACAAGGCCAGGGCAATCAGAAACAGCCCCGGGGTCTGGGCGAACAGGCCCAGCAGCACCACCGCCATGACCGTACCGACAAAGGTCCCGGCCAACCGCGCCAGGCCTTTCTGCACCACCATGCCAGACAGCGGCTGGGCAACGATGAACGCCGTCATCAATGCCCAGGACGGCTGCTCCAGGCCCCATCGCATTGCCAGCCACAACGCCAGGCCACCACCGAGCAGGGTTTTGATGGCGAACTTGATGGCGAGGGGGGTGGGGGCGAACAGGGCCTGAAGCGTGATGGGCACTGGGCGAACCTTGCGGGGAGGGTAGTAGTGAAAAGATAGACAATGGCGCAGAGAATAAAGTGAAAATGAATAATTAGCTAGCTACTCATCTTCATTGCAATCCAACTGCTGCGCCAGCGCACGCCACGCTGCGCGATAGCTGGCTTGAGCCCTGCGGCCCAGCAGGCAACACGCAAATGCCAGTCAAAAAAAATGGGCGACCGAAGTCGCCCTAAATGCCTTGCGTGCTCATGTACCCGGAAGGTCAGCGCGGCTTGCGCTTGTTCGAGTCCTTCCAGATGAAAATGCCCAGACCGGCAAAGAAAGCAACCATCAGCCCGACCGTTACCACACCGGCGATAACCACATTGTCGAAGAACATGCTGGCCTCCCCATTCGTTTGCCGTTGTCCGATGGGAGAACGTTAACCAATGTCGGGCGAGGGAAAATTGATCAGGGTCAATGGTGCCCGGGCCCGGGCACACGAGGCAGGTGCAGGGTTGACCTGCGTCAAGTTTCAGCGCTTCTTCGGCTTGCCCTTGGGCTTCTTTTTCTTGCCGGTGTTCAACGGCAGAGCCTGCTCGAATGCATTGCGCATCTCGTTCAGGCGCCTTTCCTTGAGGTCATGCACGCGCTTGGCGCGTTCAGCATCGAAATCGATAAGGTTGTCTTGGCTCATGGGTGGGCTCGACGATCAACGGAGACTTGCATGATGAAGCCCGACGCAGGCGCTGACCAGCCCCGTGTCAGACTTCGATGTCCACCAGCAGCCCTTGGCGGTTGGGCTCGCCCATCAATGGCACGACCGGGACAGTATTGTCGGCGTTGACCTCGTCGCCAGGCTCGGGGTTGTAGCGCCCTTCCCCACGCTGCTGGCGCCGTTGCTGCTGGCGGCGCTGCTCATCACGCAACAGCAGTGCCTGCTCCTGTGGATCGCGCTGCTGCTTGAGGTCGATGGCAGTTTCGCCGGACGCAGGCTGCGCCGGTACCACCGGCTTGATGTCGGGGGTAGGTTTGACCGGGTCCTGTTGCGAGGTCACCGGGGCGGCACTGAGCGGTATGATCGGCGGCAGCATGGGCGTTCTCCTATGCCCGCTGTATCGGCAGGCGCGGCATTACCTTGATCTCAGGCCCAGCCTTTACTCCACATCATCGTCAGGCTCGTCGTCACTGGGCGGGCTGGCTTCGCTCCAGGGGCGCTTGTAGACCTGCTGCCAGACCGCATCCATGTGGTCACGCAACACTTGCGGGGCGTTCTTGAGCGAAGCGCTGTCGGTGCGCTCGCCCCCCACCGGGTCCTCGCCTGCGGGGCTGATCAGCGACTGCCCGGTAATGGTGTAGCTGGCCTGCCCTTCACGCATTTCGATGGCGATGTCGTGGGGGTCGATACCCCCGCCGCAAAAGGCGTGACTGGCAACTGTCACTTCGGCCACGCCATCTTTGTTCAGGTCGCTGACGTCACTGACATCCGTATAGAAGTCGACATCCAGGTCCAGGCCGGGGCACGTGGTTTCCTGCTCGATCTGCCAGCGGGCCTTGAACGCATCGCTTTGCGCCGTGCGCCCGTACAAGGTGGCCTTGAGCACCACCTTGTCGACCTCCTGCTCGCTTTCCGGGTCGCTGGCCTGGCCATCGCTGCGGCTCAATACCAGCAGCCCTTCGCCATCGCGGTCGCGAAAATGCACGCTCTTGATCGGCGCCTGCACGCCCAGCACTTCAAGCTGATCGGTGGGAATGGGGGCCAAAGGCTCGAAGGTTTTCTGCTCGCAGGCACTGAGCAGCAACAGGCTGCCCACGGCCATGGAAGCGCTGATCCAGCTGTGCTTGGCAGACATGTTGGTGCGTGGCCCTCGTCGGCGGTGCGGTACAGAGCGGTGAAACGGCTAGACTGATGGCTTTCGGCACCATTAGGTGCGCTCGGCACTTTGGTCTCACCGGCCGATCCGTTAACATAATCGGCTTTTTCATCGCGGGAGTTCAGGCAGTATGGCGCAGCAGTATCAACCGGGGCAACGCTGGATCAGCGACAGCGAAGCAGAGCTCGGCCTGGGTACCATCCTGGCGCAGGATGGCCGCCTGTTGACCGTGCTCTACCCGGCCACTGGCGACACGCGCCAGTATTCCCTGCGCAATGCGCCGCTGACTCGCGTGCGCTTCGCGCCAGGTGACCAGATCACCCACTTCGAAGGCTGGAAGCTGACCGTACGCGAGGTCGAGGACATCGATGGGCTGATGGTCTACCACGGCCTCGACGGGCAGAACCAGCCGCGCACCTTGCCGGAAACCCAGCTGTCGAACTTCATTCAGTTCCGCCTGGCCAGCGACCGCCTGTTCGCCGGGCAGATCGACCCTTTGGCGTGGTTCAGCCTGCGCTACAACACACTGCAGCACACCAGCAAGCAGATGCAGTCGGCGCTGTGGGGGCTGGGCGGTTGCCGCGCTCAGCCAATCGCTCACCAGTTGCACATTGCCCGCGAAGTCGCCGACCGCAGCGCGCCGCGGGTACTGCTGGCCGACGAAGTGGGCCTGGGCAAGACCATCGAGGCTGGCCTGGTCATTCACCGCCAGTTGCTGACGGGCCGGGCCAGCCGAGTACTGATCCTGGTGCCGGAGAACCTTCAGCACCAGTGGCTGGTAGAAATGCGCCGGCGCTTCAACTTGCAGGTGGCGCTGTTCGACGCCGAACGTTTCATCGAAAGCGACGCCAGCAACCCGTTCGATGACGCCCAGTTGGCACTGGTGGCCCTGGAGTGGCTGGTAGAGGACGAGAAGGCCCAGGATGCGCTGTTTGCCGCCGGCTGGGACCTGATGGTTGTCGATGAGGCTCACCACCTGGTCTGGCACGAGGACCAGGTCAGCGCCGAATACGCCCTGGTCGAGCAACTGGCCCAGGTGATTCCTGGCGTACTGCTGCTTACCGCTACCCCTGAACAGCTTGGCCAGGACAGCCACTTCGCTCGCCTGCGCCTGCTCGACCCCAACCGTTTCCACGACCTGGCCGCCTTCCGCGCCGAAAGCGATCACTACCGCCCGGTCGCCGAAGCCGTGCAAGAGCTGCTCGACGAAGGCCGCCTGTCGCCGAAGGCACACGCCACCATCCAGGGCTTCCTGGGGGCTGAGGGCGAAGCGCTGCTGGCCGCGGTCAGCGATGGCGATACCCAGGCAAGCGCGCGGCTGATCCGTGAGCTGCTCGACCGCCACGGCACCGGCCGAGTGCTGTTCCGTAACACCCGCGCGGCGGTCCAGGGCTTCCCGGAGCGCCAACTGCACCCTTACCCGGTGGCCATGCCCGAGCAATACCGCGAGCTGCCGCCAGGCGAGAAAGCCGAGCTGTACCCGGAGGTCGCCTTCCAGGCACAGGGTGAGAGCACCGACGACGAGCGCTGGTGGCGTTTCGACCCAAGGGTCGACTGGTTGATCGACACCCTGAAAATGCTCAAGCGCACCAAGGTGCTGGTCATCTGTGCCCACGCCGAAACCGCCATGGACCTGGAAGACGCCCTGCGCGTGCGCTCCGGCATTCCGGCCTCGGTGTTCCATGAGGGCATGAGCATTCTGGAGCGCGACCGGGCAGCCGCCTACTTTGCCGATGAAGAGTTCGGCGCCCAGGTGCTGATCTGCTCGGAGATCGGCAGCGAAGGCCGCAACTTCCAGTTTTCGCACCACTTGGTGATGTTCGACCTGCCGGCCCACCCGGACCTGCTGGAACAACGTATCGGCCGTCTGGACCGTATCGGCCAGAAGCACACCATCCAGTTGCATGTTCCCTACCTGCAGGGCAGCCCGCAGGAACGCCTGTTCCAGTGGTACCACGAAGCGCTCAACGCGTTCCTCAACACCTGCCCGACCGGCAACGCCCTGCAGCACCAGTTCGGCCCACGCCTGCTGCCGCTGCTCGAAGGCGGCGACAGCAAGGCCTGGGACAGCCTGGTGGCCGACGCCCGTCACGAACGCGAGCGCCTGGAAGCCGAACTGCACACCGGCCGCGATCGCTTGCTGGAGCTGAACTCGGGCGGCGCGGGTGAAGGCGAGGCGCTGGTTGAAGCCATCCTCGAGCAGGACGACCAGTTCGCCCTGCCGATCTACATGGAAACGCTGTTCGACGCCTTTGGCATCGACAGCGAAGACCACTCCGAGAACGCCCTCATCCTCAAGCCGAGCGAAAAAATGCTCGACGCCAGCTTCCCGCTGGGCGACGACGAAGGTGTGACCATTACCTACGACCGCGCCCAGGCGCTGTCGCGCGAAGACATGCAGTTCCTGACCTGGGAACACCCGATGGTGCAAGGCGGCATGGACCTGGTGCTGTCTGGCTCCATGGGCAATACGGCCGTCGCCCTGATCAAGAACAAGGCGCTCAAGCCCGGTACCGTGCTGCTCGAACTGCTGTTCGTCAGCGAGGTGGTGGCACCGCGAAGCTTGCAACTGGGGCGTTACCTGCCCCCTGCGGCACTGCGCTGCCTGCTCGATGCCAACGGCAACGACCTGGCCTCGCGCGTGGCCTTCGAAACGCTCAACGACCAGCTTGAAAGCGTGCCACGGGCCAGCGCCAACAAGTTTGTCCAGGCGCAGCGCGACGTGTTGGCCAAGCGCATCAGCGGTGGCGAAGAGAAGATCCTGCCGACCCACGTCGAGCGTGTGGCCGAAGCCCAACGCCGCCTGGCAGCGGAGGCCGACGAAGAACTGGCGCGCCTGCTCGCCTTGCAAGCGGTGAACCCAAGCGTGCGTGACAGCGAAATCGACGCCCTGCGCAAGCAGCGCGAAGAGGGCCTGGCAATGCTGGAAAAAGCTGCCCTGCGCCTGGAAGCCATTCGTGTACTAGTCGCCGGCTGACGCCATACCAGCACCCCTCCCCCGGGGCAGCGCAGGTGCCCGCGAAAACCGGCGTAGCCGGTGCCTGGCATCGTGCCAGGCACATCGCGGGCCGCTGCCCTTTGGGCGGGTGCCATATTTCCGACAGCGATTAGGTTGATAACCAAATCGTAGAAATCAATGTGCCATTATCCAGGAAGGCTTAAACACTTGTTCCTATACTGCCTCTGGGCAGTCTGCACAGGGTTGTAGCGCAGACGAGTGAAAACTCGATCGAGAGGCATTCCATGGAGTGGCTGGGCCTGCAACTGTTCGCCGACTTGCCGGCAACCGGACGTATCCTGCTCGATTGTCGGCATGAGCCGCTGCTGGTTCTACTCGCCTACGTAGTAGCCTGCGCAGCCTGTTTCGCCACCCTCGACATGGCCGAGCGCCAGTCCCACAGCGAAGACCCTACCGCCCACCGGCAATGGAACGTACTTGGCGCCTGCTGCCTGGCCGGCGGCATCTGGGCCATGCATTTCATCAGCATGCTGGCCTTTCAGGCATCCGTCGAAGTGCACTACGACCTGCCGCTGACCATCCTTTCCCTGCTCATTGCCCTGGCGGTTGCCTGGCTGGCCATGCGCAGCCTCGATCGCAAGGACATGCGCACGCCACACATCGTACAAAGCGCGGTACTGATCGGCATGGGTATCGTCCTCATGCACTTTGTCGGCATGGCCGCGATGCAAACCGGCGCCCGGCAGTACTACCAGACCGGCCCGCTGCTGGGTGCTGCCATCATCGCCCCGCTCACCAGCCTGCTGGCATTGTACCTGGCGCGCAACTTTCGCAATGGCAGCGGCACCCTGTACCAGGCCGCGAAGTACGGCGCCAGCCTGCTGATCGCCGCGGGCATGGTCGCTTCCCATTTCACGGCGATGTCGGCAATGACCCTGGTCATCCCCAGCGATACCGCACTGCACTTGCCGTCTGGGGATAACAGCCTGCAACTGGCGCTGGGCATCGGTTTCATCACCTTGCTGATCAGCGGTGCCAGCATCAGTGCGGCCCTGGCCGACAAGAAGCTGCAAAGCAAGGAGCATGACCTGCGCCGGGTCAGCGTGCTGCTCAGCGAACTGGACCAGGCCCGCGCGTCACTGCAGCAGGCAGCGCACTACGATGCACTGACCAACCTGGTCAACCGCCGTGGTTTCAACCAACTGTTCGCCGAACGCCTGGCCGAGCACCTGGCCAGCGAAAGCCGCCTGGCGGTGATGTTCCTGGATATCGACCATTTCAAACGCATCAATGACAGCCTTGGCCACCACGCTGGCGATGAATTGCTCAAGGTCATTGCCAACCATATCAAGGCCGCGACCCGCAGCCAGGACCTGGTGGCACGCTTTGGTGGCGATGAGTTCTGCGTGGTCACCAGCCTCAACAGCCGCGACGAAGCCCGCCACCTGGCCCAGCGCATCATGCAACGCATGAAAGACCCCATCGAGCTTTGCGGCAGGCGCATGGTGATGACCACCAGTATTGGGGTGAGTATCTTTCCGGATGATGGCAGCAGCGCCGAAGAGCTGCTCAAGCATGCGGACCTGGCCCTTTACCAGTCCAAGGACAACGGCCGCAACAGCCTGAATTTTTTCAATGACAGTCTCAAAGCACGCGCCTCGATTGCCCTGCAACTGGAAGAAGAGTTGCGACTGGCGCTGCTGGAAGAGCGCGGCCTGTGCGTGCATTACCAGCCGATCTTCGACCAGCGCACTGGGCGGGTGGCCAAGCTGGAAGCCCTGGTACGCTGGCAGCACCCCCAACATGGGCTGCTTGGGCCCGACCGGTTCATCGGCATAGCCGAAACCAACGGTCTGATCGTCGACCTCGACTTGTGGGTGTTGCGGCACGCCTGCGCCGACCTGGCCCTGCTGCAGCGCGGCGGCCACGGCGACCTCAAGGTCACGGTCAACTGCTCGGCGGTGACCCTCAGCCATGACGAACTGCCCAACGAGGTGGAGAAAGCCTTGTTCCACGCCGGGGTTTCAGCGCACCAGCTGGAGCTGGAAGTGACCGAAAACGCCTTGATGGGGGATATCCAGCGCACGGTCAACCTGCTGAAACGGGTCCGCGCCCTGGGCGTCGCCCTGTCGATCGACGACTTCGGCACCGGCTACTCGTCCTTGGCCTACCTCAAGCACCTGCCCCTGGATGTGCTGAAGATCGACCGCACCTTCCTGCAAGGCGTGCCGGCCAGCCAGAAAGACCGTGAAATTGTCCAGGCAATCATCGTGATGGCGCATACCCTGCACTTGCAAGTGGTCAGCGAAGGCGTGGAAACCGAGGAACAGCGAGCGTTTCTCGCAGACCACGCCTGCGACTACCTGCAAGGCTTTCTGCTCGGGCGGCCAATGCCCTGGGCCGAGCTGCAGCCCATGCTGGACCGGCTGCAGCGCACCCTCGTGGTGTTTACCCCTTGCTGCGATACAGCGTTACCAGGGTCGCCGGATCTTTATGCAGGTACCCCTGGCTACCGTGCAGGCGCATCAGTTGCGCGGCGAGGCCACTGAGCGGTGTTGCCGAACCTTGCTCGCGCGAGAACTTGACCGCGCCGTCCAGGTCCTTGAGCAAGGTGCGCACGTGCCATTTGACCGGCTCGAAGCGGCTCTCGGCCATTTGCGGTGCCAGGATCTGCAACGGCCTGGAATCGGCAAAACCACCGGCCAGCGCCTCGGCCAGCAGCGTGGCGTCCACCCCGGCCTGCTCGGCCAGGGCCACCACTTCGGCAATCACCAGCGCATTGCAGGCGACGATCATCTGGTTGCACGCCTTGGTCACCTGGCCTGCGCCCACCGCCCCCATGTGCGTGACACGCTGGCCCAGCACCTCAAGTACCGGCTGAGCGCGCTGCAGGTCCGCCGCTTCGCCACCGACCATGATCGCCAGCGTGCCAGCTTCGGCACCGGCGGTGCCGCCTGACACCGGCGCATCGAGCCAGGCCATGCCGCACAGCGCTGCCAGCTCGGCCGCCATTTCGCGGGTGGCGGTTGGCTCCAGGCTCGAGAAGTCGATCAGCAACTGGCCACCACGGCCACCCTCGGCAACGCCTTGCTCGCCAAACACCACCTCACGCACCACCGCCGTGTCGGCCAGGCACAACAACACCATGTCGCTGTCGCGGCACAGTTCGGCCGGGCTGCGAGCCAGGCGAGCACCGGCGGCGACCAGCGCGGCACACTTGTCCGGGCTGCGGTTCCAGACCGTCAGCGGATAGCCCGCAGCCAGCAACCGGCGGCACATGGGCAAGCCCATCAGGCCAATGCCGGCAAAACCAAGTGAAGGTAGTGCAGTGTTCATCAATGACTCCCGTCAGATTCGATATCGGGCTGGGTTGCGGGGCAACCTCATTACGCATCCCGTAAACTGTTACCGCCACGCCGAATTGTTACTTACCTCCACCCGCCTTGAGCAGCAGCGAGCACCAAAACGAGGCGAGTGCGCATTTTTACGCACCAAAAAAGATCACGCCTGGTCAGCACGCTTCGCCTGGATCACGATGAACGGTGACACCACCACTGCCCATATCTCTGGATCGCGGCTTTGCAGGTCCAGGGCCTGCTCTGCCGAGACGGGCCCCACAGTGCCATCACTACGCCATTTGGCGAAGATTTCACTGCGGTTCTCGGCCATTGCCTCAGCCACAGCGATCAGATCCAGGCTGGGGTCGACCCAAATCAGGTCACCCTTTGCCCAGAAACGCTCCAGCGCTTTCCACTCGATGATTGCAGTCTCGCCAAGCAATTTGGCATAGAGGGTGCTTGTTTGATCGGTCATGGGTGGTATCCGCAAAAATCGCCAATAAAAAAGGCCGGCATTTTTGCAGAAAAACCCGGTTTCAAATATGTAATTTGGTCGATTGGCCCCGAATTTGTGGGCTGAAAGCGCAGATGCAGGCAGTTTGATGGCGCCTTTCTGTATCTTTCTTTCGATCAAGCGACAACCCAGGAAGCAGGCACTTTTTGACCGCTTTTCAAGCGATCCGACAGCGCTCTACACTGTACCGGTACAGTTCCGGGACATGTTCCGGGGGAAAGGTGGGCTTGCGCGTTGGCATGGACACGCCGCAAATCCCGCCCGGTCTGTAGCCCTGGCCGCCAGGACTATAAGAATTACAACAGAATGAGTGGAGCACTATGATCAAGATTTCCAAGCTGTTCGCCGCGATGGTACTGGCCGGGGTAGCCAGCCATTCGTTTGCCGCCGATACCATCAAGATCGGCATCGCCGGCCCCAAGACCGGCCCTGTGACCCAGTACGGCGACATGCAGTTCATCGGCGCCAAGCAAGCCATCAAGGATATCAACGCCGCTGGCGGCGTCGATGGCAAAATGCTTGAGGCCAAGGAATACGACGACGCTTGCGACCCCAAACAGGCCGTGGCAGTCGCCAACAAGGTGGTCAACGACGGCGTCAAGTTCGTCATCGGCCACCTGTGCTCCAGCTCCACCCAGCCGGCATCGGACATCTACGAAGACGAAGGCGTGATCATGATCACCCCGGCCGCCACTTCGCCGGAAATCACTGCCCGTGGCTACAAGCTGATCTTCCGCACCATCGGCCTGGACAGCGCTCAGGGCCCGGCGGCCGGCAACTACATCGCCGACTTCGTCAAACCGAAAGTGGTGGCGGTACTGCACGACAAGCAGCAGTACGGTGAAGGCATCGCCACCGCGGTCAAGCAGACCCTGGAGAAAAAAGGCACCGAGGTCGCCGTGTTCGAGGGCCTGAACGCCGGTGACAAGGACTTCTCCTCGATCATCCAGAAGCTCAAGCAGAACAACGTCGACTTCGTCTACTACGGTGGCTACCACCCAGAGCTGGGCCTGATCCTGCGCCAGGCTCAGGAAAAAGGCCTGAAAGCCAAGTTCATGGGCCCGGAAGGCGTGGGCAACGACTCCATCTCGCAGATCGCCCAGAACGCCTCCGAAGGCCTGCTGGTCACCCTGCCGAAGTCGTTCGACGCCGACCCTGCGAACAAGAAGATCGTCGACGCCATCAAGGCTGACGGCAAGGACCCAAGCGGCCCGTTCGTATTCCCTGCCTACTCGGCTGTGGAACTGATCGCCCAAGGCATCAAGGCCGCCAAGTCCGAAGACACCGACAAGGTGGCCGAGGCCATCCACGCCGGCACCTTCAAAACCCCGACCGGCGAGCTGTCCTACGACGCCAAAGGCGACCTGAAAGACTTCAAGTTCGTGGTCTACGAATGGCACTTCGGCAAGCCGAAGACCGAAGTCTCCCCTCAGTAACTGCGTGACTAATAGCTGACCTAGAAGCCCACTGTGCGAGCAGTGGGCTTTGTTTTACGAGGTTCATGGGCCTGGCCCCCGCGATCCGGGGGCGGGCTCACCTGAAAATCTTAAAACCGTCACCCGCGGTTTCCTGGCCTTACCCTCGCCAGCGAAATGCAAATCAGGTTTTTAGGAGCGCTGTAATGCCTGAGATCTACCATTTCTTCCAACAATTGGTTAATGGATTGACCATCGGCAGTACCTATGCCTTGATCGCCATCGGTTACACGATGGTGTACGGCATCATCGGCATGATCAACTTCGCCCACGGCGAGGTGTACATGATCGGTTCCTATGTGGCCTTCATCGCCCTGGCGGGCCTGGCCATGATGGGCATCCACTCGCTGCCCATCCTGATGACCGTTGCCTTCGTCGCGACGATCTTCGTCACCAGTGCCTACGGTTACAGCATCGAACGGGTTGCCTACCGCCCCCTGCGCAACAGCAACCGCCTGATCCCGCTGATTTCCGCCATCGGTATGTCGATCTTCCTGCAGAACACGGTCTTGCTGTCGCAAGATTCCAAGGACAAGTCCATACCCAACCTGATCCCCGGCAGCTTCTCGTTCGGGCCAGGTGGCGCGGAGGAGGTCCTGATCAGCTACATGCAGATCCTGGTGTTCGTGGTCACCCTGGTGGCCATGACCCTGCTCACACTGTTCATCTCCCGTTCCCGCCTGGGTCGCGCCTGCCGCGCCTGCGCCGAGGACATCAAGATGGCCAACCTGCTGGGCATCAACACCAACAACATCATCGCCCTCACCTTCGTCATCGGTGCCGCCCTGGCAGCCGTGGCGGCCGTGCTGCTGAGCATGCAGTACGGGGTGATCAACCCCAACGCCGGCTTCCTGGTGGGCCTGAAGGCCTTCACGGCGGCGGTACTGGGTGGCATCGGCAGCATCCCGGGCGCCATGCTCGGCGGGCTGGTGCTGGGCGTGGCCGAAGCGTTCGGCGCCGATATCTTCGGTGACCAGTACAAGGACGTCGTGGCATTCGGCTTGTTGGTTCTTGTCCTGCTATTCCGGCCGACCGGCATCCTGGGCCGCCCGGAGGTTGAAAAAGTATGAACAGAAATCTCAAACAGGCGTTCTTCAGCGCCTTGCTGGTCTGGGCCGTGGCCTTCCCGGTGCTGGGCCTGAAACTGAGCATCGACGGCATCAGCCTGGTGGTGCACAGCCAAGGCACGTTCACCATCAGTATCATTGCCGTGTGTTCGCTACTGATGTTCCTGCGGGTACTGTTCGACCGGCAGTGGAGTGCGGTGATGGGCCGCCGCTCGGACCGCAAACTGATCCCACCGGCAGTCAGCAACTACCTGACCCTGCCGAAAACCCAGCGCTACGTGATCATGGGCCTGATCGTCGCCGCATTGGTGTGGCCGTTCTTCGGTTCACGCGGCGCGGTCGACATTGCCACGCTGATCCTGATCTACGTGTTGCTGGGCCTGGGCCTGAACATCGTGGTTGGCCTGGCGGGCCTGCTCGACCTGGGTTACGTGGGTTTCTACGCCGTCGGCGCCTACAGCTACGCCATGCTGTCGCATTACCTGGGGTGGAGCTTCTGGGTATGCCTGCCGATCGCCGGCCTGATGGCCGCCACCTTCGGCTTCCTGCTCGGCTTCCCGGTACTGCGCCTGCGCGGCGACTACCTGGCGATCGTGACGCTCGGCTTCGGCGAGATCATCCGCCTGTTCCTGCGTAACCTCACCGACTGGACCGGCGGCCCCAACGGCATCAGCAACATCCCCAAGCCGGAGTTCTTCGGCCTGACCTTCGAACGCCGTGCCGCCGAGGGCATGCAGACCTTCCATGAGTTCTTCGGCTTGCCGTACAACTCGATCAACAAGGTCATCTTCCTCTACCTGGTGGCCCTGCTGCTGGCCCTGCTGGCACTGTTCGTCATCAACCGCCTGCTGCGCATGCCGATCGGCCGCGCCTGGGAAGCCCTGCGCGAAGACGAGATCGCCTGCCGTGCACTGGGCCTCAACCCGACGGTGATCAAGCTGTCGGCGTTCACCCTGGGTGCCTGCTTCGCCGGTTTCGCCGGCAGCTTCTTCGCTGCACGCCAAGGCCTGGTGACGCCCGAGTCGTTCACCTTCATCGAGTCGGCGATCATCCTCGCCATCGTCGTGCTCGGCGGCATGGGCTCACAACTGGGCGTGATCCTCGCGGCCATCGTGATGATCCTGCTGCCAGAGCTGATGCGAGAGTTCAGCGAATACCGGATGCTGATGTTCGGTGCGCTGATGGTGTTGATGATGATCTGGCGTCCGCAAGGCCTGCTGCCTATGCAACGTCCACACATGGAGCTGCGTCGATGAGCCGCGAAATTCTGCAAGTCAGCGGCCTGAGCATGCGCTTCGGCGGCTTGTTGGCGGTCAACGGCGTGGGCCTGACCGTCAAGGAAAAACAGGTGGTGGCACTGATCGGGCCGAACGGCGCCGGCAAGACCACGGTGTTCAACTGCCTGACCGGCTTCTACAAGCCCAGCGGCGGCACCATCCTGCTCGATGGCCAGCCCATCCAGGGCCTGGCCGGGCACCAGATCGCCCGCAAAGGCGTGGTGCGCACCTTCCAGAACGTGCGCTTGTTCAAGGAAATGACCGCGCTGGAAAACCTGCTGATCGCCCAGCACCGTCACCTCAACACCAACTTCTTCGCCGGCCTGTTCAAGACCCCGGGCTTCCGCCGCAGCGAAAAGGAGGCCATGGAGCGCGCGCAGTACTGGCTGGAAAAGGTCAACCTGACCGAGTTCGCCAACCGTACCGCCGGCACCCTCGCCTACGGCCAGCAGCGCCGCCTGGAAATCGCCCGCTGCATGATGACCCAGCCGCGCATCATCATGCTCGACGAGCCGGCAGCTGGCCTGAACCCCAAGGAAACCGAAGACCTCAAGGCTCTGATCGGCTACCTGCGTGAGTCGCACAACGTCACCGTGCTGCTGATCGAGCACGACATGAAGCTGGTGATGAGCATTTCCGACCATATCGTGGTGATCAACCAGGGCACCCCCCTGGCCCACGGCACGCCGGAGGAGATCCGCGACAACCCTGATGTGATCAAAGCCTACCTGGGGGAAGCGTAAATGCTGAAGTTCGAGAACGTTTCCACCTTCTACGGCAAGATCCAGGCACTGCACAGCGTCAACGTGGAGATCAACCAAGGCGAGATCGTCACCCTGATCGGTGCCAACGGGGCCGGCAAGTCGACCCTGCTGATGACCCTGTGCGGCTCACCCCAGGCGCACAGCGGCAGCATCAAGTACCTGGGTGAAGAACTGGTCGGCCAGCCGTCCTCGCACATCATGCGCAAGAGCATCGCGGTGGTACCGGAAGGCCGCCGCGTGTTCGCCCGCCTGACCGTCGAGGAGAACCTGGCCATGGGTGGTTTCTTCACCGACAAAGGCGACTACCAGGCGCAACTGGACAAAGTCCTGCAGTTGTTCCCGCGCCTGAAGGAACGCTATGCCCAGCGTGGCGGCACCATGTCGGGTGGCGAGCAGCAGATGCTCGCCATTGGCCGTGCGCTGATGAGCAAGCCCAAGCTCCTGCTGCTCGACGAACCCTCGCTGGGCCTGGCGCCAATCATCATCCAGCAGATCTTCGACATCATCGAACAGCTGCGCCGTGACGGCGTAACGGTGTTCCTGGTGGAACAGAACGCCAACCAGGCGCTGAAGATTGCCG
>NZ_BLJG01000140.1 GCF_009932375.1 Pseudomonas juntendi | reverse complement strand
GGGACCGCGCGCGCGAGCGCTTTTTCAAATCAGGGAGTGGCTGCCCTGTAACAAACGCCAGTCAGCCCTGCTGCGATCCCTGTGGGAGATTCTATGGTTCCTGGCAAGGGTAGCCGGAGCATCTTCAGCGCCTGTGAGATCGAGCGCCGCGCGGGCGGCGCTCGCTCTAACAGGCGCTGCCATACCTTGTGGCAAACACCTGTCAGCCCTAAGGCGATCCCTGTGGGAGCTGGCTTGCCGGCGATTGGGCCAGTACGGGCCACCCAGAAACCCGGGCAGAAAAAAGCCCCGCACTAGGCGGGGCTATCTGATGTCACTGGCAACGCGGGCTCAGTTCCCCTTCACCGGCTTGCCATCGACCGTGCCATCCTGCAGTACGATCACATACTCCTTGCCATCGGTCTCCACCTGGCGCAGTTGCACCAGCAGGTAGTCCCAGTTCTTGGCAAACCACAGCTCGGTGATGCGCTTGCTCTGGCTTGGGTCGCGCACGCGCTCGACCTTCACCGCATCGACCTGGCCGGTCTTGGTGGTGACTTTTTCAGTGCCCAGCACGCGGAAGTCGTAATTGTCGATCTCGTCGCCATCGACTACCTGGTAAGTCATGCTCTTCTTGCCTGCCGCCACGTCATGCTGCAAGGCCAGCTGGTAGGAAGACTTGTCCAGTACCCCGCGGTTGAGCGGCAGGGTAACGGCGTCGCCCCGGTCGCTACCGGTGATCTTCTTGGTGTTCCAGTCGAAGTTCAGGTCGACCTTCTTGGCCTTGCCCAGGCCACCACGCTCGAAGTGGTACTTCTGTGGCAGCAGGGTGTCGTTTTCCAGGCGCAGGGTGCTTTGCTCGGTCAGGCTGGCGATCATCATGGAAGCCTTGAAGTTAAGGTCCCAGGTACCGTTGGCATTTTTGACCAGGCTGCGCTCGGCGGTGCCGCTCATGGGCAGCTGCTTCCAGTCGGCGGTGTAGCTGGCCGAGAAGGGCTTCAGATCAGCTGCCTGGAGCGGCAGGGCGAGCACGGCGAGAGCCAAGAGCAGGGCACGACGCATAAGTTCTCCTAGGATCGAATCAAGTGACCGCTGGCCGCCAGCGGCTGGCCGTCCAGTAATGCACCCTGTTCGGCAAGGCGCAAGCGGCCTTCGGCAAACCAGCGCACTGCCAGCGGGTAGATCAGGTGTTCCTGCTGGTGAACCCGCTGGGCCAGGCTTTCGACAGTGTCGTCTGGCGCCACCGGGACTACTGCCTGTACGACCAGTGGGCCGCCATCGAGTTCCTCAGTCACGAAGTGTACGCTGCAGCCATGCTCGGCGTCGCCTGCCTCCAGCGCCCGGCGGTGGGTATGCAGCCCTTTGTACCTGGGCAGCAACGACGGGTGGATATTGAGCAGGCGGCCCTGATAGTGGCGCACGAAGTCGCCACTGAGGATGCGCATGAACCCGGCCAGCACCACCAGGTCCGGGGCAAAGCCGTCGATGCACGCCATCAGCGCTGCATCGAAGGCTTCACGGCCGTCGAACCGGGTGTGGTCGAGCACCGCGCTTTCAATGCCAGCGGCTGCGGCGCGTTGCAGGCCGAAGGCATCGGCGCGGTTGGAGACCACCGCACGAATGCGCACCGGGCTGTCCTGGCCTTGGCAACTGTCGATCATGGCTTGCAGGTTGCTGCCGGAACCCGACAGCAGTACCACGACATTGCAGGTCTTGCTCGGCATCAGTGTGCCTTGAGGTTCTGCAGCTCGACCTGGGCGGCGCCTTCGGCGGCTTCGGCGATGTGGCCGATGACCCATGGCTGTTCACCGGCGGCGCGCAGTTCGTTCAGGGCCGCTTCGACCTGGTCCTGGGCGACGCAGATGACCATGCCAACGCCACAGTTCAGCACGCGGTGCATTTCGTGCTCGTCGACGTTGCCTTTTTCCTGCAGGAAGTCGAACACCGCCGGGCGCTGCCAGCTGGCCACGTCTACCACGGCCTGGGCGTTTTTCGGCAGTACGCGCGGGATGTTGTCGAGCAGGCCGCCACCGGTGATGTGGGCCATGGCTTTGACTGCGCCGGTGTTCTTGATCAGCTGCAGCAGCGGCTTGACGTAGATGCGGGTCGGGGCCATCAGCAGGTCGGTCAGCGGGGTGCCGCCCAGCTGGGTGTTCTCGATGTCGGTGGCCGACACTTCGAGGATCTTGCGGATCAGCGAGTAGCCGTTGGAGTGCGGGCCGGAGGACGGCAGGGCGATCAGTGCATCGCCGGTGGCAACCTTGGAACCGTCGATGATGTCGGCCTTTTCCACCACGCCCACGCAGAAACCGGCCAGGTCGTAGTCTTCGCCTTCGTACATGCCAGGCATTTCGGCGGTTTCACCACCGACCAGCGAGCAGCCGGCCAGTTCGCAACCGGCACCGATGCCGGTGACCACGGTGGCAGCCACGTCGACATTGAGCTTGCCGGTGGCGTAGTAGTCGAGGAAGAACAGCGGCTCGGCGCCGCACACCACCAGGTCGTTGACGCACATGGCGACCAGGTCCTGGCCGATGCTGTCGTGCTTGTTCAGGTTCAGCGCCAGGCGCAGCTTGGTGCCGACGCCGTCGGTGCCGGAGACCAGCACCGGCTGCTTGTAGCCGGCCGGGATCTCGCAAAGGGCGCCGAAGCCGCCCAGGCCACCCATGACTTCAGGGCGTGCGGTGCGTTTTGCCACGCCCTTGATGCGTTCGACCAGTGCTTCGCCGGCGTCGATGTCTACACCGGCGTCCTTGTAGCTCAGGGAGGGTTGCTTGCTCATTGATCCAGGCCTTTAGGAGGGAGGGATTCTTAAAAACGACCATGGCGGCCAAGGCCGGCGGGTGAGCGACGGCTGCCTGAAACGTCAGTGGTCTGTGAAGGCGCGCGATTTTATCAGGGTTGCCGGGCAGCGGCCATCCTCAGGCCGACGGGCAGGCCGGTAAATTGCTGAAAAATGGCCCGGGGTGGTTGATGGGGTTGCATATGTATAAGCTGCAACCAGCGAGCCTCAGGCCGCAAGAAAATGCAGCGCCGCGTTGGCGCTGCATTAAGCTTGTAGCGTGAAGCTCACGGCTTGAAGCACGACTGGACGGAATCCTCGATGCGCTTGATCTCTATTCTGGCAGCCGGTTGCCTGGCCCTTGTGTCGGCCGCCGCCATGGCTGAAAACGTCTCCGACCTTTACCAGGTGCACGAACCGCTTGCGGGGCAGGGCGCCGAAGCGCGTACAGCCGCTACCGGCAAGGCCCTCGAAACCCTCATCCTGCGCCTGACCGGTGACCCCAAGGCGGTGCAAAGCCCTGGGTTGGCGGGCCTGCGCAAAGACCCGCAGCAAATCATCAACCAGGTCGGCACCGAGGCGGGCCCGCCGGAATCGGTTGTGGTCGAGTTCGACCCGGGCAGTACCGAACGCGCACTGCGCAAGGCCGGCCTGGCCTTGTGGGGGAGCAACCGGCCGTCGATCCTCAGCTGGTGGCTCAATGACAGTGTCGAAGGCAGCAGCCTGGTCGGTGATGGCCAGCCCAGTGCCCAGCCACTGCGGCGTGCCGCCCAGCACCGCGGTTTGCCGCTGCGCCTGCCGCTGGCCGACCTGCAGGAGCAATTGGTAGCCAATGCCAAGCAACTCGAAGGCAGCGACCCGGCGCCGCTGCGCGAGGCCGCCGAGCGTTACGGCGCCGACGCCATGCTGGCGGTGCATGCCCAGGAAGCCGATGGCAAGTGGCAAGGTAAATGGCAACTGTGGCTGGGTGACCAGCGCGAGCAGGGCACTGCCGAGGGCGCCGACCAGGCCGCACTGGCTGATGCCGTGATGCTGGCGGTGGGCAACCGCCTTGCACCGCGTTATGTCACCCGGCCGGGGGCCAGCAGCCAGTTGCAGGTGCAGGTGCAGGGGATGAACCTGCAGCGCTACGCCGAGTTGGCTCGGGTGCTGGAACCCTATGGCCCACGCTTGCAGTTGGCTGATGGCACCACCCTGACCTACGGCGTGACCGGCAACCGTGAGCAATTGCGTGCCCAGCTGGGCCTGGCCAAGTTGCAGGAGCTGCCGGTGGAACAAACCGCCGCAGTACCGGCCACGCCGGTGCCTACGGGTGGCCTGGCCCCGGCTACCGAGCCTCAACCTACACCCCCGCCGTTCGACGGCCTGCGTTTTCGTTGGTAAGGAGTACTGACATTGACTGACCTGCGTCGCTGGATCTGGCTGGGCGCCATACTGCTGGTTGTCGTGCTGCTCTATAGCTTGCACAACATTCTCACGCCCTTTCTGATCGGTATTCTGCTGGCCTACCTGGCCGACCCGCTGGTTGATTGGCTGGAGCGCCGCGGGCTGTCGCGGACCTGGGGTGTGGTGGTGGTGTTCGCGCTGTTCACCTTGCTGTTCATGGCGTTGTTGCTGGTGCTGGTGCCGATGCTGACCAAGCAGCTGGTGCGCTTGTACGAGCTGGCGCCGCAGATGCTTGACTGGTTGCAGCACGTGGCCTTGCCGTGGGTGCAGCAGCGGCTTGGCCTGGCCGATGGTTTCTGGAAGTTCGACAAGATCAAGTCGGCTATCAGCGAGCACATGGGCCAGACCACCGACATTGTCGGGGTGGTGTTGTCGCAGGCGACCGCTTCGAGCCTGGCGCTGATCGCCTGGCTGGCCAACATGGTGATGATTCCGGTCGTGGGCTTCTACCTGCTGCGGGACTGGGACCTGATGATGGCCAAACTGCGCAGCCTGTTGCCCCGCCAACAGGAACCCCAGATAGTCGGCCTGGCTGGCGAGTGCCATGAAGTACTAGGGGCCTTCGTTCGCGGGCAGCTGCTGGTGATGGTGGCGTTGGGCATCATCTATTCGGTGGGGCTGATGCTGGTGGGCCTGGAACTGGGCCTGCTGATCGGCATGCTCGCCGGCCTGGCGGCCATCGTGCCGTACATGGGTTTCATCATCGGCATCGGCGCGGCGCTGGTGGCCGGGCTGTTCCAGTTTGGCGGCGACCTGTACCCGATGCTGGGCATTGTCGCGGTGTTCGTCATCGGGCAGGCACTGGAAGGCATGGTGCTGACACCCTTGCTGGTGGGTGACCGCATCGGCTTGCACCCGGTGGCGGTGATCTTCGCCATCCTCGCGGGGGGCGAGCTGTTCGGTTTTACCGGGGTATTGCTGGCGCTGCCGGTGGCGGCGGTGATCATGGTGCTGCTGCGGCATGTGCATGATCTTTATAAAGAGTCGGACATGTATGCCGGGGACGTCGACCCAGAGCTGTAACCCCGGCCACCGCGTCGCGGCTTCATGAGGGGCGCTCCTGTCGTTGCGCAGTGTCGGGCGTTGCAGCGCAACCTGTTGATTTTGCTTGCGCTATCGGTTGCCGCGATTGTGCGCCCCGCGTTGCGGGTATAGACTTTGCAGATTGTTCACCTAAGGCCCCCTGCGGTCTCTTCGACTGCCCGCGAGCATGAAACCACCGATCCAGTTGCCCCTGGGTGTGCGCCTGCGCGATGACGCCACCTTCATCAACTACTATCCGGGCGCCAATGCTGCGGCATTGGGCTACGTCGAGCGGTTGTGCGAAGCCGACGCCGGCTGGACCGAAAGCCTTATCTACCTGTGGGGCAAGCAGGGTGTTGGCCGCAGCCACCTGCTGCAGGCCGCCACGCACCGTTTCCAGCAGCGCGGTGAGCCCGCGGTCTACCTGCCACTGGCGCAACTGCTCGAGCGTGGCGTAGGGCTGCTCGACTACCTGGCGCAGTATGAACTGGTCTGCATAGACGATCTGCATGTGATCGCCGGCAAGCCAGACTGGGAAGAGGCCATGTTCCACCTGTTCAACCGCCTGCGTGACAGCGGCCGACGCCTGTTGCTGGCCGCTTCGGCATCACCGCGCGAACTGCCGGTGAAATTGCCGGACCTGAAGTCGCGGCTGACCCTGGCCCTGGTGTTCCAGATGCGCGGCCTGTCCGATGAAGACAAGCTGCGTGCGCTACAACTGCGTGCCTCGCGCCGCGGCCTGCACCTCACCGACGAAGTCGGGCATTTCATCCTTACCCGCGGTGCACGCAGCATGAGTGCGCTGTTCGACCTGCTCGAGCGCCTCGACCAGGCATCGCTGCAGGCCCAACGCAAGCTCACCATCCCTTTTCTCAAGGAAACCCTCGGCTGGTAACCCCCTGAAATCCTTGGGCCAGAGCAGCAAAACGAAAAAGTCACATCTTTTTCGATAAAATTTGCAAATGGCCATGATAGAGGGCATAGTTTCCCCCTTCTAAAGGATTACAGACACGGTCGTGCCCATGCTGAAGCGCTTTGCACCCCTCGTGCCACTCGCACTCGTGACCCTGCTTTTTGGCTGCGCGGCCCAAGGCCCGGTTTCCCAGCCCCAGGATCACACCCCTGTCGCCGCTCAGGCGGCAGTTAAAACCCAAGCCTCGCCTTCGTCGGTATTCGGCGAACCGGAAGAGCTGGCTACCGAAGATGATCTGGCGTCGTTCTCCAGCAGCAAGCCTTACCAGCTGCCGGTTCTGGCCGACAGCATCCTGGAACGCGGCATGTCGTTGATCGGCACCCGTTATCGCTTCGGCGGTACCTCGGAAAAGTCCGGCTTCGACTGCAGTGGCTTCATTGGTTATCTGTTCCGCGAAGAGGCGGGCATGACCCTGCCGCGCTCCACGCGTGAAATGATCAACGTCGATGCCCCGAAAGTGGCGCGCAACAAACTCAAGCCAGGTGACCTGCTGTTCTTCAGCACCAATGGCCGCGGTCGCGTCAGCCATGCCGGCATCTACCTGGGTGACAACCAGTTCATCCACTCCAGCAGCCGCCGCAGCGGTGGCGTGCGCATCGACAGCCTCGGTGACCGCTACTGGAGCAAGACCTTCATTGAAGCCAAGCGCGCCTTGGCCATGGCGCCGACCAACATCGCGCGCAACTGATGGCAAAATGCTGTACCCTGCCACGGCGGTGATGCTTTTAAAAAAAGCTCGCCGCCGTGCGCATTTACAGAAAGCGTCTAATCTAATTTCTCAACTCTTTTCAGCTGCGGCGCAGCGGTCTCAGACAGGAAGTTATGGCCATGGCAACGATGGCGCGCTTCGCATTCCTCTCCTTGGCAACCTTGCTGGCTGCCTGTTCCAGCCGTGCCCCTGCGCCGGTCCCTGTAATAAAGCCCCAGGTCACCTCCTATAGCCAGGCCAGCCCTTCGCCGGTTGCCGATGACGTGTTGATTCGCGCCATTGGTCTGGTGGGCACGCCCTACCGCTGGGGTGGCAATACGCCGGATTCCGGCTTCGATTGCAGCGGCCTGATCAAGTACGTTTACCGGGATGCCGCCGGCATCAGCCTGCCGCGCTCGACGCGGGAGATGATCGTCATGCGGGCGCCCACCGTAAACCTCAACGCGTTGCAGTCCGGTGACCTGGTGTTCTTCGCTACCAGTGGCGGCTCGCAAGTCAGCCATGCAGGTATCTACGTAGGTGATGGGCGCTTCGTGCATGCCCCTTCTACCGGTGGCACCGTGCGCCTGGACTACCTGTCCAACAGCTACTGGGCCAAAGCCTACCTGCAGGCCAAGCGGGTGATTCCACAAGGGCACCTGGCGCAGAACCCCTGATAGCAGGGGATCGGGGCTACGGCGCGGTGGCGGCTGCCTTGCTCACCCGCCAGACCACGTTGCCCACATCGTCTGCCACCAGCACCGCTCCGCGTCCATCGTTGATGACACCGACCGGGCGCCCCTTGGCCTGGCCCTGTTCATCCAGGAAGCCGCTCAGCAGGTCCACCGGGCTGCCTGCAGGTTTGCCTGCGCGGTCGAACGGCACGAAAATGACCTTGTAGCCACTGTGAGGCTTGCGGTTCCAAGAGCCATGTTGCCCGACGAACGCGCCGCGCTGGAATGGCGCAGGCAGCGCACCCGGTTCGGCGAACGCCAGCCCCAGCGAGGCGGTGTGCGGCCCCACGGCATAATCGGGGACCAGCGCCTGGGCTACCTTTTGCGGCGCGGGCGGTTGCACACGGCTGTCCACATGCTGGCCGTAGTAACTGTAGGGCCAGCCATAAAAGCCGCCGTCCTTCACGGAGGTGATGTAATCGGGCACCAGGTCGCTGCCGATTTCGTCGCGTTCATTGACGGCAGTCCACAGGCTGCCGCTGTTCGGCTCCCAGGCCAGGCCGTTGGGGTTGCGCAGCCCGGTGGCGAACAACCGGTGCTGGCCGTTGGCCGGGTTCACTTCCCAGATCGCTGCCCGCCCTTGTTCCTTGTCCATTCCGTTCTCGGCGACATTGCTGTTTGAACCGACTGTCACGTAAAGGTGTTTGCCGTCGGGGCTGGCGATCACGTTCTTGGTCCAGTGGTGGTTCAGCGGGCCGCCGGGTAGCGCGGTTACCACCTGGCCTTTGTCGGTGATGTGGGTTGCGCCGCTTTGGTAATGAAAGCGCAGCAGCTTGTCGGTGTCGGCGACGTAGAGATCATCGCCTATCAAGGCCATGCCGAACGGTGAGTTCAGCCCCTCGATGAACGGCACCTGGGTTTCTGCCGAACCATCGTGATCGGCATCGCGCAGTAAGGTGATGCGGTTGGCGCTGGGTACGCCAGCCCCTGCACGCGCCATGACCTTTTTCATGGCCCAGCCGCGCAGGCCCTTGGCGTCATCCGGCTTGGGTGGGGCATTGGTCTCGGCCACGAGAACGTCGCCGTTTGGCAGCAGGTATAGCCAGCGGGGGTGGTCGAGGCCGCTGGCGAACGCGTTGACCTGAAGGCCGGGGGCTGCCGTGGGTTTTGCATGTTCCGGCCAGCCTACTGCTGGGGCGATGTT
>NZ_BLJG01000139.1 GCF_009932375.1 Pseudomonas juntendi | reverse complement strand
GGCCGTTGGACAGGGTCACGGTTACCGGGGTCTGAGCAGGGTTGCTCAGGGTCACGGTATAGGTGATCACGCCGCCTTCGGTCACGCTCGGCGATGCAGTGAGGGTCGCGGTGGTGGTGTCGACCGTATCAGTCACCTGGGTGACCGCCGGCGTTTGCGGCAATGTGACGGTCAGGCCGCCACCGCCAGTACTCCCTGTAACGGTCGTCGAGATCTGCCCGCCATCAATGTAAGGCGTATCGTTTGCCGGTACCTGGACATTGACACTGCCGCTTGTCTGCCCCGCCGGAATGGTGATCACGGCACCATTGGACAGGGTAATCACCAGGTTGGTAGTTGGCGCCTGACCCACGGTGGCGGTATAGACGATGACGCCACCCGCTTCACTGATGGAAGGGGTGGCGCCGAGGACAAGGTCAGTAGCAACGGTGGCGTCGGTGGTCGGTGGGGTCACCAGATTGTTGTTGGTGCCCAGCTGACCGACCTGCACGCTGTTGAGCGCGGCTACAGAGCTTAAACCCTCGGTGGGGAAACCGACGGTCGGATCAACCCGGCCCGCAGTCTCTTCCAGCATTACGAAGCTATGGCCGCCGCCCGCCGCGCCACCACCACCCGCTGCCGACGGACCAGCAGCGGTAGCTTCAAGCTCGGTAGTCGGGTCGACACCCGCAGCAATCGCCTGCTGCAGCTCTTCCACCGAAGGCGCTGCCTGGGCAGTGGCCTGGGCAAGGTCGGTGCTGCTGTCGGGTGTATCGGCGCTCCACTGGCTGTCACGGCCAAGGTCGAGCAGGCGGCCATCAGCCAGTTCCAGAGTAACTGCGCCACCAGGGCCAGTGAGCACTTCCTCACCGGCCAACAGACGGTCACCTTCAATGAGTACACGCCGGATGCCCTCTGGGGATACCGCGATAACCTGGCCGACAATACTTTTGACGATGGCTACAACGCTGCTCATTGGACTCTCCGTGTGACCCGGTGGGTACTTCCGTGCCAGAGCGGCACTTGCAGGCCACTTCAGGCGGAACTATGTCGATGATCTTTGACGTTTTTTGACGTCAATATTCCGTCTATAACTGTTTGGAATTACTTAACTGCCAAACTATTGACCTTATACAGGCCATCCTAAACAATCGGCAATGTAATGTCACATTGATATTTGTACCTTAGCCAAGCCTATCCGCAGGACAAATGTCGTATGTCAGCGAACAGGTGTTTCGCGCGCAGTACGGTTAACTATTTCCGCGCCACAACGGCCGGTTTCCACTGGATAGGCAGCAACCTGGCGCCATTATTCTGATCGCCTGCAATCACTCGACAACGCTATCGCTTTGCAAGCATAAACCTTGCCGAACTACGCCGCGAACCTCGCAAAACCGAGTCGCCAGACCACCACGCAACCTGCTGGCGCCACCCCGTCAGGGGCCGTGCCTTGGTGCAAATCAAAGAGATAACGATCGGCGCGAAGTGCTGCGCCAGGAGGGATTGAAACCCAGCTGCGATTATTGATCGCGGATGCTTTGGCAGGCTGCTTTTTATAGATGAATTTTGACTAACAACCGACGAGAAAACGCCAATAAAACAGCGCCTGTTTACTGACCATGTCTACACTGGTTTTCCAAGACCACATGCCATGAAAAAAGGGCAAGCTATGCTGAATTCAGGCGTCAAAACCACGACGGGCCAAGTCAGAATATGAAACATTCACTGCACGGCACCCTCTGGTCGAAATGAAGCACGCAGAACTGTTTACTCAGTAACGATTCAAGGCGACCATGGCCATCTGCCCGAGCCCTGCGGTATCACACCGCCATCAGTACTGCCTGGCAGCACCCTAGAATGCCAAGGTGAGCCGGCCGAGCTTGAACGGCAGCCCACCTATCCCACCCACCACAAGGATGAAGAGAGCGCCGCGTGGAATCCGAAGTCAGTCGAGTCCAACTCAGCCACGATCCACGCAGTCAGCATGACGATCCATTGCTGGATAGTCTGCTGAGCCTGTGTGTCCTGCACCAGAAACCCGCCAGCCGGGTCATGCTGACCACAGGCCTGCCGCTGCCCGCCCAGCGCCTGAGCCCCGAGCTGCTGCCCCGCGCGGCCGCCCGCGCGGGCCTGCAAGGGCGCCTGCTGCAGCGCAAACTTGAGCAGATCCCGACTATAGCCATGCCGGCCATGCTGCTGCTCAAGGAGGGCCGCAGCGCCGTTCTGCTGGGCTGGGAGAACGAAGATACCGCCCGCCTGTTGCTTAGCGAAAGCGACGGCGGCGAGGTGCACGTCAGCCGCGAAGCCCTGCTGGGCGACTACAGCGGCCGTGTGTTCTTCGCACAGCCGCAGCACAAGTTCGACGTCAACCACGGCAACCTGATCCCGCGGGCGAAGTCGTGGTTCCGCGACACGCTGTTGCGCAGCAAGTGGCTGTACATCGATGCCATCGCCGCCAGCCTGGTGATCAACCTGATTGCCCTTGCCGCCCCGCTGTTCGTGATGAACGTGTATGACAGGGTGGTACCCAACCAAGCCACTTCGACGCTCTGGGTATTGGCCATCGGTATCGCCGGCGCCTATATCTTCGATTTGATTCTCAAAGGCCTGCGCGGCCTGTGCCTGGACCTGGCCGGCAAGAAAACCGACCTGATCATCTCGGCAACGCTGTTTGAACGTATTGTCGGCATGTCGATGAAATACCGGCCGGCGAGGGTAGGCAGCTTTGCCCAGAACATTCACGAGTTCCAGGGCCTACGCGACTTCCTTGCCTCGCTGACCCTGACCAGCCTGATCGACCTGCCCTTCACGATCCTGATCCTGATCGTGATCGCCATCATTGGCGGGCACCTCGTATGGATTCCGATCATCGCCTTCCCCCTGGCCCTGGGTATCGGCTATGCCCTGCAGCGGCCGTTGATGGCAACCATGGAGCGAACCATGGCGCTAGCCTCTGAGCGCCAGTCCAGCCTGATCGAGACATTGGCCGGCCTGGATGCGGTCAAGGTCAACAATGCCGAAAGCGAACGCCAATACATGTGGGAGCAGACCCTTGGCACCCTCAGCCGTCTGGAGCTGCGTGTGAAGGTGCTGTCGAGCCTGGCGATGAACATCACCCTGCTGATACAGCAGTTGGCAGGCGTGGCAATGATCTGCGTCGGCGTGTACCTGATCATCGACGGCAACCTCAGCATGGGTGGCCTGGTAGCGTGCTACATGCTCAGCGGCCGTGCCCTGGGCCCGCTGGGCCAGCTCAACGGCCTGCTCGCGCGATACCAGCAAGCCAAGGTGACCATGGTCTCCACGGACCACATGATGGAGCTGCCGCAGGAGCGCAATTTCGAAGAGCGCCCGCTGAGCCGCAAGGTACTGCAGGGCAGCGTGGAGTTTCGTGGGGTCGACTTCACCTACCCAAACCAGCAGAACATGGCGCTGAAGAACATCAACCTGACCATACGCCCTGGTGAGAAGGTCGGCATCATCGGCCGCAGTGGTTCGGGCAAGAGCTCACTGGCCAAGCTCATCGTCGGTCTGTACGAGGCCGACGGCGGGTCGCTGCTGGTGGACGGTGTGGACATCCGCCAGATCGACGTCAGCGAATTGCGCCATAACGTTGGCTACGTCCCGCAGGATATCCAACTGCTGGCGGGCACCCTGCGTGACAACCTGGTCAGCGGTGCGCGTTACATCGAGGACGAACTGATCCTGCAGGCCGCTGAATTGGCTGGCGTACATGAATTCGCCCGGCTGCACCCGGACGGCTATGAGCTGCAGGTAGGCGAACGTGGGCAGAACCTGTCCGGCGGTCAGCGGCAGAACGTTGCCCTGGGCCGTGCGCTGCTGCTCAACCCGCAGATCCTGCTGCTGGACGAACCCACCAGTGCCATGGACAACACCGGTGAGGAGCGCCTCAAGCAACGTTTGCAGGCGGTGGTGGAAGGCAAGACAGTACTGCTCGTCACCCACCGTGCCTCGCTGCTGTCGCTGGTAGACCGCTTGATCGTGATCGATCGCGGGCAGATTGTCGCCGACGGCCCGAAAGCCGCGGTCATGGACGCGCTGAAGAAGGGGCAGATCAGTGTTGCATAAGCTGGATATCGGGCAGTTCAAGGATAGCTTGCGGCGCTATTTCAAAGGCTCCGAGTCACTGGGCGGCCAACCGCTGCCAGAGGTCAACAAGGCCCTGATCGAGGATGCCCCACGGGTGGTGCGGCTGACTATCTGGGGCGTCATCCTGTTTTTCGTGTTCCTGATCGTGTGGGCCAGCGTGGCCCCCATTGACGAGGTCACCCGGGGTGAAGGCAAGGCCATTCCGTCGTCCAAGGTGCAGAAAATCCAGAACCTGGAGGGTGGCATCGTCGCCGAGATCTTCGCCAAGGAAGGGCAGATTGTCGAAGTGGGCCAGCCGCTATTGCGCCTGGATGAAACCCGCTTCGCCTCCAACGTGGGTGAAACCGAGGCCGACCGACTGGCCATGGCCCTGCGTGTCGAGCGCCTGAGTGCAGAGGTGCAGGACAGCCCACTGAAAATCGACGAAGCCTTGCGCAAGGCGGCACCCAGCCAGGCTGCCAGCGAAGAGTCGCTGTACCAGAGCCGACGCCAGCAGCTGCAAGACGAGATTGGCGGCTTGCAGCAGCAGTTGGTCCAGCGCCAGCAGGAACTGCGCGAATACAGCTCCAAGCGCGCCCAGTACGCCAACAGCCTGGAGTTGCTGCGCAAGGAAATCAGCATGTCTGAACCGCTGGTGGCCACCGGCGCGATTTCCCAGGTCGAGGTGCTGCGCCTGCGCCGTGCCGAAGTGGAAAACCGTGGTCAGCTGGACTCCACGGCACTGGCCATTCCTCGCGCAGAGGCGGCCATCCGCGAGGTGCAGAGCAAGATCGAAGAGACCCGCGGCAAGTTCCGCAGTGAAGCGCTGACCCAGTTGAACGAGGCGCGCACCGAGCTGAACAAGGCCACCGCAACCAGCAAAGCGCTGGACGACCGGGTAAACCGCACGCTGGTGACCTCGCCCGTGCGAGGTATCGTCAAGCAGATGCTGGTGAACACCATTGGCGGGGTTATCCAGCCAGGTAGCGACATCATCGAAGTGGTACCGCTGGACGACACGCTGGTGATCGAGGCGAAGATCCTGCCCAAGGACATCGCATTCCTGCACCCTGGGCAGGAAGCCACAGTCAAGTTCACAGCCTATGACTACACCATCTATGGCGGGCTCAAGGCCAAGCTGGAGCAGATCGGTGCCGACACCATCACCGATGAAGACAAGAAGACCACGTACTACCTGATCAAGCTGCGCACCGATCGCAGCCACCTGGGCACCGATGAGAAGCCCCTGCTGATCATCCCGGGCATGGTGGCAACGGTGGATATCATGACCGGCAAGAAGACCATCATGAGCTACCTGCTCAAGCCGATCATGAAGGCACGTTCGGAAGCACTGCGCGAGCGCTGATCAAGGGCTGTGAGGGCTAACAGCAGGAGCGGTCTTGCGTCGCGACAGGGGCCGCACTGCGGCCCTTTCACAACACCAGGCTGCTCCCTCCCTGATGCGATCAGCGCCAGGGCGCGGGCTCGCCAACCAGCTGCCCCTGTATTCCGCCTACGCCCATCTCCTGCAGTACCTTGCGCTCCCCTTCGGTCTCGACCCGTTCGGCGATCAATGGCAAGTCAATGCTGTGCGCGGCCCGCTGGATCGCTTCGATGAACAGCCGCTTGTGCTGCTCGTGGTCGATGTTACGGATGTAGCTGCCGTCGATCTTGAGGTAGGCCAAGCCCAGATGGGCCAAGTTGCCAATCATGCTGAAGCGCCCGCCGAAACGCTGCAGCGCCAGGCCGAAGCCTAGCCCGTGCAGCCGTCGGGTGAGCTGTTCCAGGGCGGCCTGGTCAGGCAGTTGCTCTTCGCCGATTTCAAACACCAGGCGCGGGCCCAATGCTGCGTTCTGGCCTAGCAGCTCGAAGACCCGCTGCAGCGCCTTGGCGTCGCCAAGGGTGGCTGCGGAGAGGTTGAGCGCCACCACCTGATCGTGCCCGCGCAGGTGGGCCAGTACTTTCTCCAGTACCAGTACGTCCAGGCGCGGCATCCAGCCAAAGCGTTCCAGCCAAGGCAGGAAGCGCCCTGCGGGCAAGGCCTCGCCCTGCCCGTCCTGCAAGCGCGAAATCACCTTGTGGTGCAGTACCCGTTGCGCTGTGGCGGTATCCACCACCGGTTGGAAGAACAACTCGAAGCGGCCATTGTTGAAAGCCTGGTCCAGGCGCTCGTGCCACGCGTGCTGGCTGTCCGCTGCTACGGCGGCAACGCCTTGTTCAAGGCACACCCAGCCAGGGGTAGGCTGGTTCTCGGCGCGAGCCAGGGCTTCGTCGGCGAGCTTGAGCAGCGCCTGTGGCGCGTCACCAGGGCTATAGGGTGCCAGGCCGATGCAAGCCACCGGGTGAACATCACTGGCGCCGGTTTCATGCAGGCTGAGCAGGGTCGCTTCCAGCGCCTGGGCAAGCTGTACCGCCTCTTCATGCACCATGCTCGGCGCCAATACGGCGAACTCGCCGCCGCGGCTGCGGGAAATCAGGTCTTTGGTTTCCGGGAAACTGGCACAGGTACGGCGCAACTGCTCCCCCACCGCCTGCAGCAACTGGTCGGTGCGCTGACCGCCCAGGCGGGCGTTCAAACCGGCCAGGCCTTGTACCCGCAAGAGCAGCAAGTAGCCGGCGCGGGCCTCTTCCAGATTACTGACCCGGGTGTTCAGCTGCATCTCGAAATAACGGCGGTTGGACAGCCCGGTGAGGCTGTCCTGGTAAGACTCTGCCCGCAGCCGCTCACTGCGCTCGGCCTGTTCGGTAAACAGCGCCTTGAGCTTTTCAACCATCTGGTTCATGGCCTGCACGACCCGGCGCAGCTCCGGGGTACGCGGCAGCTCTGGCAGGCTCAGGAATTCGCGGCGGGCAATGGCATGGGACTGCTCGACCATATAGTCCAGCGGGCGCAGCTGGCGGCGCAATAACAAGGCGCCGAGCACGGCGCTGGCGGCACCACACAACAGCAGCCAACCCAAGCTGCCCAGAGCGCTCTGCCAAAGTTTGGCAATGGCGAACATCGGGTGGCTGACCACCTCGACGCGCGCGGCCTGCTGCCAGCCGCGGCTGACGATGGCATCGCCACCTGCGGCTTCAAGGCCGATCAAGCGCACGAACCACTGTGGCACACCGCCCGGGTCGGGCTCGGCGTGACGCTCAACCAGCACCGCATTTGAGCCCAAGTCGACAACTTTGATGCTTGCGTAGTAACCACTGTCGAAGATTGAGCTGACCATCAGCTCGACCATCGCCGGGTCGTCGATGTTCGGCGTCAGCGACAGCGCCAGCGCGGTCGCCGCATCCTGGGCATGCGAGCGCAGCTGGTTGACATACTGGCTGCGTGAGCTTTCCAGGCTGACCATGAAACTGCCACTGAAGGCGACCACCAGGAACAGGCAAATGGCCAACAGCAATTGTTTGAACAGTGACATCTGTGCTCCTTCAATAGACCGGTTCGGCCGGGAAGCCTTCGGCCTGCATTTTCTTCAGCAAATCCTGCCAGCGGGAAAGCCGCTTGGTATCACCGACCTTTTTGTTGCCTGCGGCCCCCGTCAGCCACAACCCCTCGCCATTGAAGGCATAGACCGGCAACAGGTCGGTTCGTTGGCTGGCAGGTTTGATGGCGTCCATCAGGCTATCGAGGACCAATGGCTGGGCCTGTGGGCTTGAATAATAGGTCAGGACCATGTGCGCTCGGTTCTGCCGCAACGCCTTGACGTAGGTGATACGCAGCTTTTCGCTGGCAATACCCATGCGCCGCAAGCTGAAATACTTGGCTATGGCGTAGTCCTCGCAGTCACCGGCCCCTTTGATGAGTGCCTGCACCGGTGTGGCCCAGTAATCGACCTCCTGCCACAGGTCGATGTCCTCGACATAACGCAGTTGCTGGTTGAAAAAGCGGTTCACCACCTGCAACCGTTCCAGCTCGCTGCCTTGGGCCTGCGTTGCCATCAGGCGCTGCCAGGCGTCGATACGACCCTGCCCCGCGCCCAGCGGGCCATACAAAGCCTGGGACTTGCGGCTGATCTGGGAAAAGTCCCAATCCGCGTGCAAGCCGCCCAGCAGCAGACCGCCCAGCAGCACGGCAAGGAAGGCAGGTCGCACAAGGCGTTTGAGCATGCAGGATATCGCCACTGCGAAGCCCTGTTCAGGCCAGTCGAAAGCAGCGATGGTGGGGCTTGCCAAGGCAAAAGACAATGGCACCCTGCAATCATCCACCCGCTGGTCAGCTTGCACCCTCTTTATGACTATATCCTTTTATAGGCTGCTTCCTTTGGCAGGCGACTTCCTCCACCATAGCCGCGCCTTGTGGGGTGCTACTGGCGCTATCGACCGAGTTTGACACCCTGACAGGCAGTTACTAGTGTAATTGGATCCAACTTTAGTCATCGTTAAGGCAGGCTTTACGTGGCCGAGAAACTCAAACTGAGCAATGTGTTGGCCAGCGAGCAACTGTTGCCGCACCAGGCTCGTGGCGTGATCGAAGAACGCCTGCGCAGTGCCATTCTCGACGGTCGCTTGCCCCCTGGCACCGCCGTGCGCCAGCAAGAGCTGGCCAGCTTGTTCGGGGTGAGCCGCATGCCTGTACGCGAAGCCTTGCGCCAGCTGGAAGCGCAATCACTGCTGAAAGTGGAAATGCACAAGGGCGCCGTGGTTGCGCCCTTGATCGGCGAGGACGCGGTAGACACCTACGCGCTGCGCATACTGCTTGAGAGCGAGGCGCTACGCCAGTCCATCCCGTTGCTGGAGCCCAGCGACATCGCCCAGGCACGCGGCTACATCCAGCAGTTGGAGAATGAAACCCGCCACGCTGAAATCGGCCGGCTAAACCGTCTGTTGCACATGGCCTTGTACAGCAAGGCAAAAAACAAGAAGTTGCTACGCCTGATCGAAGACGAGCTCAACGAGGAGGAACGCTTTTTGCGCTTCCACCTCTCCTCCATGGGGCTGGGCAAGCTCACCCAGGATGATCACAACGCATTGGTTAACGCCGCCGGTGACAAGCACGTCGAAGAAGCCATTACCGTGCTGGAGCGACACCTGAACAGCGGCGCAAGGGTGATCCGCAAATACCTGGATGGCCAACCGCGACACTAGTGTGCGTCCGCCAATGGGCCGCTGGAAAACGCACAGGTTGCAAATTCCAGCGCCGCCGCCAACAATGAGACTAATTATCATTAATGTCCATTGTTGATATCTCGCCCATGCCCAGCGACGACTCCGTGCAAACGCTTTACAGTGACCACCACGGCTGGCTGCATGCCTGGCTGCGCAGCCAGCTGGGCAACGCCGCTGATGCTGCCGACCTGGCCCAGGACACCTTCGTTCGCCTGTTACAGCGCCGTGAGCAACTGCACTTGAACACGCCACGTGCGTTTCTGCGCAAAGTTGCACGCGGGCTGGTGATCGATCATTGGCGTCGCGAGGAGCTACACAAGGCGTACCTCGAGGCCTTGTCCCATCTGCCAGAAGCATTGGCGCCTGCGGCTGAAACCCGCGAACTGTTGCTGGAGTTGCTGGAGCGCATCGCGCGCATGCTCGATGGCCTGAAACCCAAAGTGCGCCGGGCTTTCCTGCTAGCCCAGTGCGAGGGGCTGAAGCACCAGGCCATCGCTGACCAGATGGGTATCTCCGTGCGTACCGTGGAGCGCTACATCGCCGATGCGCTCTACCACTGCTACGTGCTGCGCTATCAGGATGAATGCTGACGCCATGGCCGCTGCACAACCCGGAACACAAGCGGTCAAGCAGGCCATTCACTGGATGTTGAGGCTGCGCGAGAACGGGCATGATGCCGCCCTGCAACAGCAATGCGTGCAGTGGCGCGCGGCCCGCCAAGAGCATGAGCAAGCCTGGCAACGGGTGATCCAGATGCACCAGGATCTCGACCTGCGCGGCATTCCCGGTGCCGGTTTGGCCTTGCAGACCCTTGAAACCAGCCAGCGTCGGCTGCACCGTCGCCAGGCGCTGAAACTGCTGGGTGGCACGGCCATGGTCGGCGCAGCGGCATGGCTGGGCCGAGACCTGGATGGGCTCAGCTACTGGGCCGCCGACTACGCCACGAGCATGGGTGAACGCCGCAGCTTCACGCTGCCAGATGGCACCCTGATGCAACTCAATACAGACAGCGCCGTGGACCTGGCCTTCGACGAACAGCAGCGACTGGTTCGCCTGAAGCGGGGGGAAATCATGATTACCTGCGGCCAGGCAACCACGGCGCAGCGCCCTCTGCTGGTACAAAGCCGCGATGCCTTGCTTGAAGGGTTTGCCGGGCACTTCGTGGTACGCC
Source organism: Pseudomonas juntendi (assembly GCF_009932375.1). GTDB lineage: Bacteria > Pseudomonadota > Gammaproteobacteria > Pseudomonadales > Pseudomonadaceae > Aquipseudomonas > Aquipseudomonas juntendi. The sequence continues at coordinate 3,286 of NZ_BLJG01000139.1, read as the reverse complement.
AGGACAGCGACTGTACGCACGTCAGCGTCGGCACTGGCAGGGTAGCGATCCACCAGCCTGGTACCGGCCCGCTGCAGTGGATCGAAAGCGGCCAGAACTGGCGCGTGGACGCACAGGGTGCGCAGCGTCTGCAGCACGTGAACATGGACGCAATGGCCTGGAGCGAGGGACTGATCGTTACCCGGGACATGCGCCTGGCGGACTTCCTCGCGCAGGTCAGCCGCTATCGCCGTGGTTACCTGGGTTGCAGCGAAGCGGTTGCCGGCTTGCGCCTCTCGGGGGTCTTCCGCCTTGAAGACCCGGAGCTTTTGCTGCAGCTACTCCCGCAGACGCTGCCAGTGAGGCTGCGCCAACGCACACGCTGGTGGGTACGCGTGGAAAGCCTGGCTTGATCAGGCGGTCCATGCAGGTGTGGCCGTTGGGCGGTGCCAGGTATTTTGGCGGGTTTTGAATGGCAGTCCGGCTAGGACAGTAAGCAACACCTTCCGCCCTCAACAGCCCTACGGACTTGAACATGTCTAACGACACCGTGCACATATGCACACTCAACGCGAATGGTTTTCGACCTGTCTTGCACTCAGCATTGTTACGCAATGCAGTGCGGGCAGCTGTACTTGGCACGGCCCTGGGCCTGAGTACTATTCCACTGGCCGCCATGGCGGCGGAAACAGCCCAGGTCAGCCAGCACTATTCCATACCTGCAGGCCAGCTGGACGATGTGCTCAGCCAGTTCGCCCGCCAAGCCGGCATCACACTGTCGAGCACGCCGCAGCTCACCAACGGTTTGCAGTCCAGCGGCCTCAATGGGCAATACGCCACCGAACAGGCTCTGCGCCAACTCCTCAATGGCAGTGGTTTGCGCGCTGTCAGCCAAGGGGGGCACAGCTACGTATTGCAGGCGCAGCCGCTGGACGCAGCGTTGTCGTTACCAGACACCGACGTCCGGGGTTTCAGCCTGGGTAATGCGCTGGGTAGCACCGAGGGCTATAACGCGACCCACAGCCAAGTGGCGACCAAGACCAGCATGCCGCTTGTGGAAACATCGCAATCGGTGTCTGTGGTGACCCGCCAGCAGATCGACGACCAAGGGTCACAGACCGTCGCCCAGGCCATGCGCTATACACCCGGGGTGCTAACCAACCCCTACGGTGCCACGCACCGCTATGACTATGTGGCGATGCGCGGCTTCAATGACGGCTCGGTAGACAACATCTACGTCGACGGGCTCAAATCCATGGGCGACAACGGCACCTACAGCACCATGCAGGTGGACCCGTATTTCCTGGAGCGCATCGACATCCTCAAGGGGCCGTCCTCGGTTCTGTACGGCCGCAGCTCACCAGGTGGGCTCGTCGCGTTGACCACCAAGAAACCACTGTTTTCCGCCTACCATCAGGTACAAGCTACGGTCGGCACCCAGGGCCAGCGCGGCATGGGCTTCGATTTCAGCGGCCCAGTGGATGAAGACCAGCGTATCGCCTATCGCCTGACGGGCCTGGCGGATGCCTCTGATACGCAGTTCGACCACAACAAGGAAGAACGCTACGCCATTGCTCCCGCGATCAGCGTGGACTTCAGCGAAGATACTTCGCTGACCTTGCAGGCCTATCTGCAACACGACCCCAACGGCGGCTACCACGGCGGTAACCCGGCAGACGGCATGCTGCACCCGCGTAATGGCTTGCGCCTGTCCGATCACTTCTTTGAAGGCGAAACGGGTATCGACAGCTACGAACGTACGCAACAGTCGTTCAGCTATCAGTTCGAGCACCGCTTCAATGACATCTTCACGGCTCGGCAGAACTTCCGTTACCAGGATTCCGACGTGTCGATGGACCAAGTGTATTCCGCCGGTTGGGCAGATGCTGAAAGCAATATCCTGAACCGCGCTTACACCGGCGGCGACGAGCGGCTGCATTCGTACATCATCGATAACATGCTGCAGGCAGAATTCTTCACCGGCGCCGCCAAGCACACCCTGCTAATGGGCACGGACTACCAGCGACGCAAAGCTGACGTTGAATGGCGTTACGGTACCGTAAACCCGTTGGACGCCGGCAACCCGCAGTACGGTAATGGCAACCTGCAGCTGCTGGGAGAAAACCGCTATCAGCGCCGTTTGCAGCAAACGGGGGTATACCTACAGGATCTGGTGGAGCTTGATCAGTGGCGCTTTTCCCTGGGGCTGCGTCAGGACTGGGTGAAGGTGTCCGAACAGAACCGTGACAGTGGTACCAAGGTGAATGACCAGCGCTCGAAGTTCACAACGCGTGCCGGCGTGCTTTACCTGTTCGAAAATGGTATTGCGCCCTATGTCAGTTACTCGGAGTCATTCAACCCGAATACCGTCTCCGATCAGGATGGCCGGCCTCTGGCACCTACCGAGGGTACGCAGTGGGAGGCGGGCATCAAGTATCAACCCAGCGGCAGCGACAATTTGTTCACCGCGTCGGTATTCCGCATCGAGCAAGAGAACCTGGCGTCGAAACAACCGAACGAAGACTTCTATCGCGCTGTAGGTCAAGTGCGCTCGCAGGGCTTGGAGTTGGAGGCACATGTGCAGCTCAGCGACAGCCTGAAGCTGCTGGGTGGCTACACCTTTACCGATATCGAGTATTCCAAGTCGATGCCGAGCCTGGTGTCGGGCAACCTGGACAACAAGGGCAACTCGCCGACTCAGGCGCCAAAGCAGATGCTCTCGCTATGGGCTGACTACAACTTCCACCAAGGGGCCCTGGATGGCCTGCGGCTGGGCGGCGGCGTTCGTTATGTGGGGTACAGCTGGGTGGATGCGGAAAACAGCATGAAGGTGCCCTCCTACACGCTGTTCGATGCTTCCGTGGGCTATGACCTGGGCAAGGTCGGCCTGACCGGTGTAGATGTGCGCCTGAACGCCAATAACCTCACCAATGAAAGCTACATCACTTCATGTGCCAGCCTGAACTACTGCTACATGGGTGAAGAGCGCAATGTGAGTGCAACAGTGAGTTATCAGTTCTAGGCAGATGGCCAGGGCTGTTTGGCACTTTCACCGCAGCCCCTGTACCTGAAAAGACAAAGCCCCTGTCTGCATTGCAGACAGGGGCTTTGGGTTTGAATCTTGACGATGACCTACTCTCACATGGGGAAACCCCACACTACCATCGGCGATGCATCGTTTCACTGCTGAGTTCGGGATGGGATCAGGTGGTTCCAATGCTCTATGGTCGTCAAGAAATTCTGTGTGCTGGCCCGTCACTGGAACGTGCCTGCGAATCTCTGTAGTTCCTACTTAAAGACAAAACCC
>NZ_BLJG01000138.1 GCF_009932375.1 Pseudomonas juntendi | reverse complement strand
GCTTGCCTGCGATAGGGCCCCCGCAGGCAACATCTGGTCAGAGCCAAATCGCATCCCAATGCGGATAATCCCCAGCCCTCGTAACAAGACCCGCCCGCTTGGGGTTCATGACGATATACCGCGCCACATCCTGCACATCCTCCTCACGCCGCACGGCCCGGTCATGAAACCCCTTCTGCCAGAGCTGGCCGCTTCGCCCTCGATGCCTGTTGATCATCATGGTGCTACGGGACTTCACCCTGCGCATCAGCCGCTTCAGGCTGGCCGGCCCGAGCTCGACCAACCAGTGGAAATGGTCAGGCATCACCACCCAGGCAAGCGATCGGGCGCTACCTTCCTCTTCAGCCTGGCGGAACTCGGCCACCAGCAAGCGGGCTGAGCGAAAGTCATTGAAGATTGGGGCTCTTGCCAGGGTGGTGCTGGTAAGCAAATACAACCGACGGGTTTCCGAAAACCGGCCAAGCCGTAGCTGCTTTGAATGGGGACGATCCATGTTCCCTGCCTCTTGAATAGTGGCTCAACAGGCTAGTGGGTAAGGACCTACCCGCGGTGAATCATTTGGTACCCGGTGTTTCCTGTGGCATCGGTGCCTCCTTCATCGCCGGCAAGCCTGCCCCCAGGTACCGTGCCATCCCGCTTGATCTTATTTGTACCAAGATTTTTCATGAAATCCGCCCAGCACCCTTGAGTGAAGCAAAGTGGAAGTGAACAATGTTCTCTTTCGCATTCCCTTCGAGACTGGCCATGAAAACCCGTTCCCGTCCGCTTGCCTGGCTGCCGGCTTTATTGCTCGGCACGGTGCTGGCGCTGTGCAGCGCTGCGGCATTGGCCGAAGCCCCCGCCGAGGCTACCAAGGCCCTGCACCTGCTTGACTACATTGGTGCCGACTACCCGCCAACCGTGAGTGACGGCAAGGTGGTCGACAGCGGCGAATACGACGAGCAGCGCGAGTTCGGCGCGGTACTGGCCGAACTGGTCAAAGGCCTGCCTGCAAATGCCGAGCACGCGGCACTGGAGCAGGGCGTGCAAGCGCTGCGCCAGGCCATCGACCAGCGTCTGGACGGCCCAGCGGTATCCAGGCAGGCCCGGCAACTGGGCGCACGCCTTGCGGTGGCTTATGAGGTGAGCCAAGCCCCGATAATCACCCCGGACCCGGCCCGTGGTGCTGCCCTGTACGCACAAAACTGTGCCATCTGCCACGGTGAAAGCGGCGCGGGCGATGGCCCGGCAGGCGTCGGCCTGGAGCCCGCGCCGGCCAACCTGCGCGACGTCGCGCGCCTTGACCAGTTGAGCCTGTTCGACCTCTACAACACCCTTGCCCTGGGCATCGACGGCACCGAGATGCCGTCCTTTGCCGATCAGCTGGACGACCGCCAGCGCTGGGACGTGGCGGCCTACATCGCCAGCTTCACCGCCAAGGCGGAAGCCGGCAAAGGCGACAAAACCTGGAACATCGCCGACCTGGCCCGCCAGACCCCGGCCGAAATCGCCGCCAACGAAGGCACCGCGGCCGTGGAAGCATTCCGCGCCCAGCGTGCCCAGCCGCCGCAGGTCAAGCGTGGCCCTGCGCAATTGCTTGAATACACCGCCAGTACGCTCGACAAAAGCCTGGCCGCTTACCGTACAGGCGACCGCGACCAGGCTTATGACCTGTCGGTTGCGGCCTATCTTGAGGGCTTCGAGCTGGTAGAAAGCTCGCTGGACAACATCGATACCCAGGCGCGCAAGGCCACTGAAAAGACGCTGATGGCTTACCGCCAATCCTTGCAGGATGGCCTGCCCGTGGGCCAAGTCGAGCAGCGCCTGGGCGAAGCCAAGGTCAAGCTTGAGCAAGCGGCAAAGCTGCTGGGTAGCGACGGCCTGAGCTGGTCGCTGAGTTATGTCTCTGGCCTGCTGATTCTGTTGCGTGAAGGCCTTGAGGCGATTCTGGTGCTGGCGGCGATCCTGGCGTTCCTGCGCAACACCGGCCAGCAGTCAGCGGTACGCAGCGTCAACATCGGCTGGGGCCTGGCGCTGGTCGCTGGCTTCGCTACCTGGGCGCTGGCGGCCTATGTGATCGATGTCGGTGGTGCCCAGCGTGAGTTGCTGGAGGGCTGCACGGCGCTGTTTGCGGCCGTGATGGTGCTGTGGCTTGGGGTATGGATGCACGACCGACGCCACGCCGCTGCGTGGACGGACTACATCAAGAACAGCCTGGTCAGTGGTGGCGGGCGCTTTGGCTTCGCGGTGCTGGCGTTCTTCTCGGTGTACCGCGAGTTGTTCGAAGTGATCCTGTTCTATGAAACCTTGTGGCTGCAGGCGGGCCCTGCCGGGCACCAGGCGGTGCTGGCAGGCGGCGCCACGGCATTGGTGCTGCTGGTGGGCCTGGCTTGGGTGATATTGCGCGGTTCGGCCAAGCTGCCCCTGACGCTGTTCTTCAGCATCAATGCGGCACTGCTGTGCACGTTGTCAGTGGTGTTCGCCGGGCACGGCGTGAAGGCGCTGCAAGAAGCCGGGGTGCTGGGCACGCGCCCGGTAGCGTTCTTCGAGTTTGACTGGTTGGGGATTCATCCCGACGTCTACTCGCTGTCGGCGCAGGCGGTGGCGTTGCTGGCGATCATCTTGCTGTACGGGCGCTCGCGCCTGGCAGAGAAGCGCAGGGCAACTGCTAACTAAAACCTTGCGCCGTCCCCCTGTAGGAGCGGCCTTGTGTCGCGATCGGGCCGCAAAGCGGCCCCAGGATTTCGGCAGCGCTGCACAAATTGTCGGGGCCGCTCTGCGGCCCGACCGCGACACAAGGCCGCTCCTACACACTTGACCGCGAAGGGCACTCAGGCAGGCTGCGGCGCCTTGAGAATATTCTGCAGCAACTGCACACTTTCAACCGCGTCATGACCCAGGCTGGTCAGGTAGCCGCCATCCGGTTGATCGGTCAGCCCCTTTTCATGCAGGCGCTGCGCAGCGGCGACCAGGGCGGGGGATGCGGTGCTGGTTATCTTGATGCCTTCCTGGCTGCTGTCGTGCTTGAACAGCGCGAGTACTTCCATTTCATCGATAAGATCGGGGGTAAAAGGCATGGTAACTCCTGACTTCCAGACGAGGATTACGGCACTTTCTACGGTGCCTGATCTTCGAGTGTAGCCGGGTTATTCGTACTCGCCTTGATCCATCTCAGGTGGCAGCTCGGGCAGCGCACGCAGGGCATTTTCGTACCACTCGCCGTTGAACGCGCGGTCTTCTGCCAGCATGTTGTCAATCTCGTAGGCCAGCACATGGGCCATCACGTTGAGAATGTCTTCACGTTCCCAACCAACCAGGGTCAGCTTGTTGAAAGTGGCCTTGGCCGCCGGCGGCTCGCCGCTTTCGATCTGGTTCTCGATGGCTTGGGTCAGCGTTGCCTCGGCGAAGGCTTCGTCGTCATTGTCGATGTCGGTGGGCTCGCTCATTGGCGGTACTCCTGTGGTGGGATGCACAGTGTGCCACGCCTGTAGCGGCAATGCCCGGGCATTGACGAGGTGCATGACGCTAGTCAGGAACAGGCTTACGGTCTATAAAAGCCGAGCCAAACCCCTTACGGCCCGGAGGCTGTTACTTCATGCTCAAGCTTCATGGATTCTCGGTCAGCAACTACTACAACATGGTCAAGCTGGCGCTGCTGGAAAAAGGCCTGCCTTTCGAAGAGGTCACCTTTTACGGCGGCCAGGCGCCAAAGGCGCTGGAAGTGAGCCCGCGGGGCAAGGTGCCGGTGCTGGAAACCGAACACGGTTTTCTCAGCGAAACCAGCGTGATCCTCGACTACATCGAGCAGACTCAGGGCGGCAAGGCGCTGCTGCCGGCCGACCCGTTCCAGCAGGCCAAGGTACGCGAGTTGCTCAAGGAAATTGAACTGTACATCGAGCTGCCAGCCCGTACCTGCTACGCCGAGTCCTTCTTTGGCATGGCGGTAGAGCCACTGGTCAAGGATAAGGCACGTACCGACCTGCTGGCCGGCTTCGCCACGCTCAAGCGTAACGGGCGCTTTGCGCCGTATGTAGCGGGTGAGCAACTGACGCTGGCAGACCTGATGTTCTGCTTCTCGGTCGATCTGGCTTATGCGGTGGGTAAGAAGGTGCTGAACATCGACCTGCTGGCGGACTTTCCGCAAGCCAAGGCGTTGCTCCAGCTGATGGGTGAGAACCCGCACATGGCGCGGATCGTGGCAGACAAGGAGGCAGCGATGCCGGCCTTCATGGAGATGATTCGCAGCGGTAAGCGCTGAGCCTGGTGTTGAGCCCTTCGCGGGCACGCCCGCTCCCACTGTGGGAGCGGGCGTGCCCGCGAACGAGGGCGAAGCCCTCGCCTTGGGGCTTAGCGAGACGCCAACAGGGCTTTGCCACGAACAACGGCAGCCCGCACCTGCGCCGGCGCCGTACCACCAATATGGTCACGCGCATTCACCGACCCTTCCAGGGTCAGTACCGCAAACACATCCTGCTCGATCTGGTCGCTGAACTGACGCAGTTCGTCCAGGCTCATCTCGGCCAGGTCCTTGCCGGTATCCACCCCATACTTCACCGCATGGCCAACGATTTCGTGGCAGTCGCGGAACGGCAGGCCACGGCGTACCAGGTAGTCGGCCAGGTCGGTAGCCGTAGAGAAGCCACGCAGCGCCGCTTCACGCATGATGGCGTGCTTGGGCTTGATCGCCGGGATCATGTCGGCAAAGGCACGCAGCGAGTCGCGCAGGGTATCGGCAGCGTCGAACAGCGGCTCCTTGTCTTCCTGGTTGTCCTTGTTGTAGGCCAGCGGCTGGCCTTTCATCAGGGTCAGCAGGCCGGTCAAGGCGCCGAACACGCGGCCGGTCTTGCCACGTACCAGCTCTGGCACGTCGGGGTTCTTTTTCTGCGGCATGATCGAGCTGCCGGTGCAGAAGCGGTCCGGCAGGTCGATGAACTGGAACTGCGCGCTGGTCCACAGCACCAGCTCTTCGGAGAAGCGCGAGAGGTGCATCATCGCCACGCTGGCTGCAGCGCAGAATTCGATGGCGAAGTCACGGTCCGAAACGCCGTCCAGCGAGTTGCCGCCCACGGCCTCGAAGCCCAACAGCTTGCAGGTCAGTTCGCGGTCGATCGGGTAGGTGGTACCGGCCAGTGCGGCGCTGCCCAGCGGCATGCGGTTGGTGCGCTTGCGGCAATCGACCAGGCGCTCGTAGTCGCGGCTGAGCATTTCGAACCAGGCCAGCAGGTGGTGGCCGAAGGTGACCGGCTGCGCGGTCTGCAGGTGGGTGAAGCCCGGCATGATGGTTTCGGCTTCGCGCTCGGCCTGCTCCAGCAGGCCCTGCTGCAGGCGGGTGATTTCGGCCAGGATAAGGTCGATTTCATCGCGCAGCCACAAGCGGATATCGGTTGCCACCTGGTCGTTGCGGCTACGGCCGGTGTGCAGCTTCTTGCCGGTGATGCCAATGCGGTCGGTCAGGCGTGCCTCGATGTTCATGTGCACGTCTTCAAGGTCGACGCGCCAGTCGAAGTTGCCGGCCTCGATCTCGGCCTGGATGGTTTTCAAACCATCGATGATGGTGTCGCGCTCGGCATCGCTGAGCACGCCGACTTGCGCCAGCATGGTGGCATGGGCGATCGAACCCATGATGTCGTGGCGGTACAGGCGCTTGTCGAAATCGACCGAGGCGGTGAAGCGGGCGACGAAGGCGTCGACGGGCTCACTGAAGCGGCCGCCCCAGGACTGATTGGTCTTGTCGGTGCTCATGGATTCACTCATTGCAGGCGTGAACGAAAAAGTGGCGCCGATAATAACAGGGTTGGGACGGCTGCCGCAGGGCGCCGGTCGACAGAAATGCCCGGAAAATGGCAGTGAATCATTTGAAGGAATGAACGGCAGTGTTCCACGGACCGTCTACAGTTGGACAGAAGACTGGCAGTGAATCTGCCGGCCGAGTGAATCTTTGGCCATCGCACCGGTCTAGAGCGTGACCGCAGTGTCGCTCGAACCACACCTGTCTACGCTATACCTGTGCGAGACTCATTCAGGAATCCAGCGCAATTATGAATGTCCTGATCGTTGATGACGAACCCCAAGGCCGTGACCGCCTTAGCCGGCTGCTCGGCGAACTGGAGGGTTACACCGTGTTGGAGCCCAGCGCTACCAACGGGGAAGAGGCCCTGACCCTGATCGACAGCCTCAAGCCCGACGTGGTGCTGCTGGACATCGCCATGCCAGGCCTGGACGGCTTGCAGGTCGCGGCCCGCCTGTGCGAGCGCGAGGCGCCGCCAGCGGTGGTGTTTTGCACCGGGGATGACCAATACAGTGCCGAGGCATTCAAGGACAGTACCCTCAGCCATGTCGCCAAGCCCGTTCACCCTCAAGCGCTGCGGGATGCACTGCGCAAGGCCGATAAACCCAACCGGGCGCAACTGGCGGCACTGACGCGGCCGGCCAATGAAGGCGGTGGCCCGCGCAGTCATATCAGCGCCCGCACCCGCAAAGGTATCGAGCTGATCCCATTGGACCAGGTGGTCTACTTCATTGCCGACCACAAGTACGTGACCTTGCGCCACGAAGGTGGGGAAGTACTGCTCGACGAGCCGCTCAAGGCGCTGGAAGACGAGTTTGGCGACCGCTTTGTACGTATTCACCGCAATGCCTTGGTTGCCCGGGAGCGCATCGAACGCCTTCAGCGCACGCCCCTGGGCCACTTCCAACTGTTCCTCAAAGGCCTGAACGGCGATGCCCTTACCGTAAGCCGGCGTCATGTGGCCGGTGTGCGCAAGATGATGCAGGCCCTCTGAACCGGTGCCCGCATGGCAAGGGCTGGGCCCTTGCTGGCCGGCAGGTCGGCACCACCGTCAGGGTGCAGGGCAGCCCTGAAGGGGCCCTTAGCTGATCCACATCTGCTAGCGATCCTTGCGATGCTGTTATGATCCACGGCATTTCTCTGGATCGGGGCGTTTCATGTCCACTCGCGAAATCCGCATTGCCACCCGTAAAAGCGCCTTGGCCCTGTGGCAGGCCGAATACGTCAAAGCCCGCCTCGAGCAGGCCCACCCTGAGCTGCGGGTGACCCTGGTGCCCATGGTCAGCCGCGGGGACAAGCTGCTCGACGCGCCGCTGGCAAAAATCGGTGGCAAGGGGTTGTTCGTCAAGGAGCTGGAAACCGCCCTGCTGGACAACGAAGCCGACATCGCCGTGCATTCGATGAAGGATGTGCCCATGGACTTCCCCGAGGGGTTGGGCCTGTACTGCATCTGCGAGCGGGAAGACCCGCGCGACGCCTTTGTCTCCAACCATTTTGCCAGCCTTGAAGCGCTGCCTGCCGGCAGCGTGGTCGGCACCTCCAGCCTGCGCCGCCAGGCCCAACTGCTGGCGCGTCGCCCGGACCTGCAGATCCGCTTCCTGCGCGGCAACGTCAACACCCGCCTGGCCAAGCTCGACGCCGGCGAATACGACGCCATCATCCTCGCGGCCGCCGGCCTTATCCGCCTCGGTTTCGAAGACCGCATCACCGCCACCATCAGTGTCGACGACAGCCTGCCTGCCGGTGGCCAGGGGGCGGTAGGCATCGAATGCCGTAGCGCCGACCACGCGATCCATGCCTTGCTGGCGCCTTTGCACCACCGTGACACGGCTGACCGGGTGGTGGCCGAACGCGCCATGAACAAACGCCTGAACGGCGGTTGTCAGGTGCCGATCGCTTGCTACGCGGTGCTGGAAGGCGACCAACTGTGGTTGCGCGGCCTGGTCGGCCAACCGAGTGGCGGCACCCTGCTGGTGGCCGATGCCCGGGCCCCCCGTGCAACTGCCGAAGCCCTTGGTGTAGAGGTCGCCGAACATCTGCTGGGGCAGGGTGCCGAGGCCATCCTCAAAGAGGTCTATGGCGAGGCCGGCCACCCGTGAGCCAATGGCGCCTGTTGCTGACCCGGCCTGCCGAGGACTGTGCGGCGCTGGCGCAAAGCCTGGCGGCAGCGGGGGTGGCCAGCCACTGCCTGCCGTTGCTGGAGATCGAACCCGTGCAAATCCACGCTGGGCAGCGCGCGTTGCTGCAGGGCCTTGGTGGCTTCCAGGCGATCATCGTGGTCAGCAAGCCAGCTGCACGGCTGTTGCTGGAACAGTTGGCCAACGCCAGCCTGCAGCCGCCCGTTCAAGGCTGGTTCACCGTAGGCGAGGCCACTGCCGCAGTGTTGCAGCAGGCGGGTCTGAGGGTGAGTTGCCCGCCGCGTGGCGACGACAGCGAAGCACTGCTGATGCTGCCGGCACTGCGCCAGGCGGTTGCCGTGCCAGCAGCGCGGGTATTGATCGTTCGCGGCGTTGGAGGTCGCGAACTGCTGGCAGAGCGTCTTGCAGAGCAAGGTGCTAGTGTCGATTATCTGGAACTGTATCGTCGCTGCCTGCCGGTTTATCCCGCAGGCACGCTGATGCGCCGCATCGAAGCGGAACGCCTCAATGGCCTGGTGGTCAGCAGTGGGCAGGGTTTGGAACATTTGCAGCAACTGGCTGGCGCCGATTGGCCACAGCTGGCCCGGTTGCCGTTGTTCGTGCCGAGCCCGCGGGTAGCCGGGCAGGCCAGGGCCGCTGGGGCCCAACAGGTTGTGGATTGCCGTGGCGCCAGTGCCGCGGCCTTGCTGGCAGCTGTGCAGTCTTGCACTGCACCTGCCTCTTAAGGCGCTAAGCTGAACGCGATGCGCCCCCATGCAAAGGATGGATACGTGAGCGAGACTGTCTTGTCCAATAACGATCAGCCGTCGGCGCAAACGCCGGCGGATCCCGTTACCACCCCGCCTGCCAAGCGCTCCGGCAATGGCCTTGCTGCGCTGGCCTTGCTGCTCGGCGCGGCCGGGGTGGCGGTAGGTGGCTGGGGTGCCTGGCAGGTGCGTCAACTGCAAGGCAGCGAGTTCGACCAGGGCCAGCACATCGAGGCGCTTAACCAGCGCGCCGAGGCCTTGCAACAGCGTGAGCAGCAGATCAGTGCGCAACTGGCCAGCCTGCCAGCCGCCAGCGAACTGGAAGACCGCCGGCGGCTGGTAGCGCAGTTGCAGGGCGACCAGCAGCGCCTCAGCCAGCGCCTGGAAACCGTGCTCGGCGAAAGCCGCAAGGAGTGGCGCCTGGCAGAAGCCGAGCACCTGCTGCGCCTGGCTACCCTGCGCCTGTCGGCCTTGCAGGACATCACCAGCGCCAAGGCCCTGGTCGAAGGTGCCGACGAGATCCTGCGCGAGCAGAGCGACCCAGGTGCCTTTGCCGCCCGCGAGCAACTGAACCGCAGCCTGGCCACGCTCAACAGCACCCAGCAACCAGACCGCACGGGCCTGTTCCTGAAGCTGGCTGCGCAGCGTGACTTGGTCCAGCAACTGAGCGCGCAGTCACCGGAGTTCGACAGCAATGCCGATGCCCTCGGCGCCTTGACCGCCGATGGCGACGGTGTCAGCCGCCTGTCGCAGTGGTGGGCGGAAATCTCCAAGTATTTCCAGGTTGACTTCAATGCCGACGAAAACGTGCGCCCATTGCTGGCCGGGCAGCAGCTCAACCAGTTGCGCCTGGCATTGAGCCTGACCATCGAGCAGGCCCAGTGGGCGGCGCTCAATGGCGACGCGAAGGTCTATACCCAGGCGCTGGATGATGCCCGCAGCGTGCTGCTGGCCAACTTCAATGCCGACAACCCGCAAAGCAAGGCCATGCTCGACAGCCTGAATGCCTTGGCCGAGCAGCCAGTGTCGGTGGTCACCCCTGACCTCAGCGAAAGCCTGGCAGCCGTGCAGGCCTACATTCAGCGCCGCCATCTGCCGGCCGAGGCCGAGGGGGGCAAGCCATGAAGCGAGTCTACCTGCTGGCCGTACTGGCCATCGTGGTCGCTGCTGCGCTGGGTGTCGCCGTCGCCAAGCACAGCGGTTACGTACTGGTTTCCTACGGTGGTTTCCGTTATCAATCGGGGCTGTGGGCGGCGTTGGGGGGGCTGCTGGCGGTCGTTCTGGTGTTGTGGTTGCTGCGCTACCTGGTGGGGCTGTTGCTGACCTCCAGCGGCGTGGTCAACCCTTGGTCGCGGCGCAACCGCCGCCGGCGTATTCGCCTGGCAATCGAACAGGGCCAGCTCGACCTGGCCGAGGGTCGCTGGGCCAGCGCCCAGCGCCATTTGCACCGTGCCGCGGAGGCCGAGCGCCATCCCTTGCTGTACTACCTCGGTGCAGCGCGTGCCGCCAACGAGCAAGGTCGCAGCCAAGACAGCGACAACTTGCTGGAGCGTGCCCTGGAGCGCCAGCCACAGGCAGAACTGGCCATTGCCCTGACCCATGCCCAACTGCAGATGGACCGGGGTGAAAGCGATGGCGCGCTGGAGACCTTGCTGGCCATGCAGGAGCGCCACCCGCACAACAGCCAGGTCCTGCGGCTGTTGCAGCGCCTGTACCTGGAGCGCGGTGATTGGTCCGCCTTGATTCGCCTGTTGCCCGACCTGCGCAAAGGCAAGGTTCTACCGGCCGCCGAGCTTGCTGCCCTCGAGCAGCGCGCCTGGGGCCAGAACCTGAGCCTGGCCACAACCCGTGGCGAGGACGCGCAAAGTGCACGGCAGGCCCTGGAGCGCGCCTGGCAGCAACTGACTGCCGCCCAGCGCCAGGAGCCGCAACTCGTGCTGGCCTACGCTGAACAGCTACGCCAGGTAGGTGCCGAGAGTGATGCCGAACAGGCGCTGCGCACGGCCCTCAAGCGGAATTACGAAAGCCATCTGGCTCGCCTGTATGGCCTGGTGCGTGGCGATGACCCGGTGCGCCAGTTGCAAACCGCCGAAGGCTGGCTCAAAGACCACCCGCAAGATGCCAGCCTGTTGCTCACCCTTGGCCGCCTCAGCCTGCAGAACCGTCTGTGGGGCAAGGCGCGCGATTACCTGGAAAGCAGCCTGCGCATGGAGCGCAACCCCGAGGCTTGCGCCGAACTGGCGCGCCTGCTCGCCGGCCTGGGTGAGACGGAGCGCAGCAACCAACTGTTCCAGGAGGGCCTTGGCCTGCTCGACGAACGCCTGCTGGCGTTGCCGCTGCCAGAAGGCGTGCGCGCCTGACCTACCCCATAGCCCGCGGCAAGGCGCGGGCTATGGGGGCTGGTGATTTATCTTCCGTTGCATGCTGAATCTGCATTCCCAGTCCTCAGTCGCCTCCTATCGAATAGACGGAAATTTCTTACGCGTTTCAGCGACTTGTCGTTGCTGTAGCGCCTTGAAACAAAGCCCGTCTTTCCTCTACCGTTCCAGGCCACACTCTCATCCCGGGACCTTCACCACCCATGCTGCTGGCCCGTTTGCGCACCTTGTTTCTTCCTGCTTGCCTGGCCGCACTGGCAGTGCTGGCTGCGTCCTTCCAGTTGGATAACATGCTTGGGCTGGTGCCATGCCCGTTGCGCTTGAGCCAGCGGTTGCTGCTAGCCCTGTATGCCCTGCTGAGCCTGGCCAGCGTGCTGCAGGCACCGCGTGCACGTGGCCTGCGGCGTTACGCATGGGCTACGTTGGCCTGTTCGCTGGGCGGGGCGGCGCTGGCCGCGCGGCAGGTCTGGCTGCAGGGTGCTGAAAGGGTTGTAGATGCATGCCCGCTGCCGATCGGGCGTGTATTCGAGCAGGGTTGGGTGGAGGCGGCCCGGCAACTGCTATTCGGCGGCCCGGAGTGCAGCGCGCTGAGCTGGAGTTTTCTCGACCTGACCCTTCCCGAGTGGAGCCTGTTGGCTTTCCTGCTGCTGGCGGCGCTGCCCGCGAGCTGCCTGCTGGCGTATCGTTTCCGCACCCTGGCAGGCGCTTGACCTGGCGCAAGGTTGGGTCATCAGAATGACCAATGGCCATGTAACACGCTATTAAACACTTGTATGAAGTTTGTCCACTGCGTACCTTGAAGGGCAACACGTGCGGGAATAATCTCGCAGCACGGATACTCAAAACACAACTGCTCGATGCCGTCCTGCTGATATCACCTTTGTGCGCGCTTTCGCAGCGCGAGGTGCAGCGGCATCTACCCAGAAGGGAAGAGATCGCCATGCTCGATAGTTGTCAGAACGCTCAGGAACGCTGGGGTGGGGTTCACGAACTTATTGATCGTTGGCTTAAGGCGCGCGAGGAATTGGTGCAGTCTTTCCGCGCGTTGCGCGCCCAAGAGCTGGCCTTCGCCGACAAGGATACGAACGGGGATTTCTGTGGCCTGCTTGTGGACTACTGTTCGGCGTGGCACTTCGAGGTCTGCGAGCAGCTGGTCAGGGAAGCCAAGGCTTTCGGTGACGAGAAGGCACTGAAGCTGGCCGAAGAGATCAACCCACGCATCAATGACATCACGCAGATCGCGTTGGCTTTCAACGACCATTGTGCGAAAGCTGAGTGCAAGGACACAGAGCGCTTTGGCGAAAAACTGGGCAAGCTCGGTGGCCTGCTGCATGAGCGCTTCGAACTGGAAGACTGCCTGATCGAGGTGCTGCACAACGCGCACAAGGAAGAGGGCGCGGTACAGGCCTGATGGTTGGTGTCAGTCGCCAACCCCCAGCAGTTCGATTTCGAACACCAAGGGGGTATAGGGTGCGATCAAGTCGCCTGCGCCCTCGGCTCCATAGGCTTGTGCAGACGGAATGACAAGGCGCCACTTGGCGCCAACGTGCATCTGCGGCAACGCTACCTGCCACCCCTCGATCACCGAACCCAGGCTGAACCACTGTGGCGTCTGGTTCTCGTCGAATACCGAGCCGTCCGGCAACCTGCCTACGTAGCGCACCTGCACTTTGCCACCGGCTTTCGGCTGCGCGCCACTTCCTGCCTGCAGTTCGTTGTAAAGCACCCCCTCTGGCAGCTCATGCACGCCAAAACGCCCCCGCTCATTGGCCATGAAGCGTTTTTCCGCCGCTTGCTGCTTTTGCGCCTCGTCATCGCTTTCCTGTGCATCATGCTGCTGCAGCACGGCCTGCATGCGTGCCTTTTCGAGCTTCAGCGGCTGCCCTTGGTAGGCCTGGCGCAAGCCATCGACCAAGGCATCCAGTTGCAGGCCAGGCATGTCCTGGCGCAGCCGCTCGCCCAGGCTGGCCCCAAGGCTGTAGGCGAGATCGTGCTCATCACCGTCGGCCAGGGCGAGGGGCGCCAGCAGGCATAAACCTAAAACAAGAAATCGAGGCATGGTCAGTTCCTGCGCCAATGAGCGTGGAAGTATGCCAGTGTTGAATATGTGTATTGGCTTTTTCGCGGCTTTGCGTGAGCGCGGCTTTGAGTCGCAACAGGGCAGCGGCGCGGCAAGGCTTTGTCCAGCATCTACACTTACCCGCAGCTGCAAGCTTACAACGTTGCCCAGGCATGCAACGCGGCGTAACTATTACGGTCAACATGCCCTAGCGGCGGTAGCAGCAGAAGCATAGTATGAGCCGCACTCTCGTCAGCCAGGAGGTAAACCATGTCGGCCAAAAAGAAGCCAGTAAGTACGCCGTTACACCTGCTCCAGCAACTTTCGGGTAGCTTGCTCGAACATTTGGAAGAAGCCTGCTCGCAAGCGCTGGCTGATGCGGAAAAACTGCTGGCAAAGTTGGAAAAGCAGCGTGGCAAAGCGCAGGAAAAACTGCACAACGCTCGCTTGAAACTGCAAGGTGCAGCCAAGGCCGGTAAAGCCAAGGCACAGACCAAAGCGCAAAAAGCCAGCGCTGAACTTGAAGAACTGCTGGACTCCCTCAAGGAGCGTCAAACGCAGACGCGCGCCTACATTCAGCAACTCAAGCGCGATGCCCAAGACAGCATCAAGTTGGCCCAAGGTGTAGGCAAAGTGCGTGAAGCCGCGACCAAGGCCCTTGACCAGCGTGCAGCCAAAACGGCCAAGCCAGCTGTTGCCAAGCCGGCGACCAAGCCAGCCGGTCGAGCCACTACCGCAGCCAAGCCAGCAGCTAAAGCCACCGCCGCCGCAAAACCTGCGT